>CBFHPC010000019.1:0-23877 GCA_965657655.1 Henriciella sp. | reverse complement strand
GGGATCCCAGAATGCTCAACACGTTCGGGCCGTCCAGTTGGTCATGTTCTGGCGCGATGACGAGATCGAAACCGGCTGTATTCATTTGCGGGTTTAAAATCTGGATTGTCAGTGTGCGGCCGTCGCTCCAGCGGCGGATCGCCTTGCCAAACGGTGCGACGCGGCGACCTGCGCCGATCCAGATGCTGGGCCATGGCGGGGTAAGCAATGACCGATACCGGGCCGGCAAAGCCTGCTTTGGCGCGATCCAGAATCGAGATGGCAGCTTCGTCCAAGGAAAGCGCGGCTGCAAAACAGCAGCCGGTGCGATGCTCGTCGCGCCGATCATGGCGGTGATACGTGACCATCGTGAAGGCGCCTGAAGCGCCCGCACAATCGCATTGACCTGCGCGGCATTCCCCGCCCGGCCATCGCTAATCGACCATATTGATGATGTCGGCTTATCAGACATTAGAGGCCTCCACCCATCGCGGCTGAGCAACTGGCCAAGCTTGACCGGCTAGCGCAGGTTTGAATATCGCCGCAGCCAGGCTGTGACGTGCGGTCCCGGCCTGATGGGCCAGATGCCTGCCGGACAGGCCCGACAATCCTAAAACCGGAGATCTGATACTTCGTAGGCTTTCGCGCCGCCTGGTGCTGCAACTTCGACCTCGTCGCCGACTTGCTTTCCGATCAGCGCGCGCGCCATCGGCGATGTATTGGAAATCTTTCCGTCGGCAATGTCCGCTTCGTCTTCGCCGACGATCCGGTAAACTGACTCGGCTTCGGTCTCGACATCGATAATTGTCACGGTTGCTCCGAAGACAATCTTGTTACCTTTGATTTTCGCCATATCGATCACGTCGGCCCGGGACAGCTTGTCCTCGAGTTCAACGATACGCCCTTCGATGAATGACTGCTTTTCCTTGGCGGCGTGATACTCGGCATTCTCCGACAGGTCGCCATGTTCGCGGGCAACCGAGATGGCCTGGATGATCGCAGGTCTCTCAACCGCTTTGAGGTGCTTGAGTTCTTGATCTAAAGCTGCATGGCCTTCGGCCGTCATAGGTGAACGTATCATTGATTTTATGCCGTTTTGATGAATGGCGAAGATTGGCTTTTATGACCAGCGCGTCAAGCCTTTACCGCGTCGTGAGATTGGATCGGTCTGACTGATAAGGACCGTTCTCTTAGCACCTTTATCGCTTTCACTGACGCAATGGAAGCAGAAGAGGTGGTAAAATACGGAATACCCTTGGTGACGGCGGTGCGTCTCAACGATTTTGAATCAATTCGTGACTGCATGCCTTCAGTTGTATTGAACACCAAATCAATTGCACCATTGATCATTGCGTCAACGATATTGGGCTGTCCTTCAATGACTTTCTTGATGTCTTCGACAGCCAGACCATTGGCTCTAAGCTCGGCCGCTGTGCCTTTGGTTGCAACAATGTTGAAGCCAAGTTCTATCAGTTCGCGGGCGGCGGGAATGATTTCCTGTTTGTCGGATTCCTTGACCGATATAAAAGCCGTTCCGGTCGTGGGTAATATCACGCCCGCGCCAATCTGGGCCTTTAGAAAGGCTGCGCCGAAATCGTCATCCCAGCCCATGACTTCGCCGGTCGAGCGCATTTCCGGACCAAGTATGGGGTCTACATTATTGAAGCGGGCAAATGGGAAGACCGCCTCTTTGACGGCCACGCGCTTTGCCACCGCATCTGTGAGATCGAAATCATTGAGCTTTTTGCCGGCCATCAGCCGGGCCGCGATATTGGCGATGGGTGCATTAACGGCTTTGGCAATAAATGGTACTGTTCGCGACGCCCGAGGATTGGCCTCAAGGACAAAGATGTCATTATCTTTTACGGCATACTGGATATTAATCAGCCCCTTTACATTGAGGGCTTTGGCCAATTTGATTGTTTGCTCCGAAAGCTGTTCGACAATCTCGGCTTTAAGCGAATGCGGTGGCACCGCGCAGGCGCTGTCGCCGGAGTGCACGCCAGCCTCTTCGATATGTTCCATAATGCCGGCAATATGAACATGCTCACCATCGCAAAGCGCATCAACGTCGACCTCGACGGCATCGGAGAGGTAACGATCGATAAATAAGGAGGCATCGCCGGATGCCGCCAGCGCATTGCCAGCATAATTGTGGACATCATGTTCATTATGGCAGATCCGCATGGCCGTTCCGCTGAGGACAAATGACGGTCGCAGCATGACGGGAAAACCAAGCTGATTAGCTTTTTCGAGCGCCTCGTCGAGCGATTTTGCGGTGGCCGAGGGTGGTTGTTTGATATCAAGCTCGAGCAATAGCTTCGCCCATTGTTTGCGGTCTTCAGCGAGCTCGATTGATACCGGAGATGTCCCCAGAATGGGCACACCGGCTTCATGCAGGGGCATTGCGAGCTTTAATGGCGTTTGGCCGCCAAACTGTACAATAACGCCCTGAAGGTCGCCGGCGCTCTGTTCTTTGGCCATGATTTCGCCAACATGTTCCTCGGTCAGCGGCTCGAAGTATAGCCGGTCGGAGGTGTCATAGTCTGTTGATACGGTCTCCGGATTACAATTCACCATGATCGATTCAATATCGAGATCAGATAGGGCAAAGGCTGCGTGGCAGCAGCAATAGTCAAACTCGATACCCTGTCCGATCCGGTTTGGTCCGCCCCCGAGAATCACCGCTTTAGGTCGATCTGAAACTTGCGCCTCGCAGTCTGCATAGGTCTCGCCGACCCTGGCATGTTCATAGGTTGAATAAAGATACGGCGTTGTAGCGGCAAATTCGGCCGCGCAGGTATCAATCGTTTTATAGACGGGGCGAACATTCAAATCATGCCGGGCGGCGCGAACATCGCCTTCAGCTTGTCCGACCAGCTCGCCCAGTCTTGCATCCGAAAAGCCCTTGGCCTTCAGCGCGGTGAATTGATAGCGATTATCTGGCAAGCCGGCTGTCTTGATTTGGCTTTCAGTTGCGACAATATCTGCGATCTGCGCCAGAAACCAGGGATCAATTGCTGTGTGCGCGTGTACATCCTCCAGACTCATGCCCTGTCGGAAAGCCTGCGCAACAATCCGCAGGCGGTCCGGGGTCTGGGTCACCAGCGCCGATATCAAAGCTTGCTCGTCGTCGAACTGTAGATCATTCAGCCCGGTCAGGCCGGTTTCCAGCGAACACAGTGCTTTCTGAAAGCTTTCCTGAAAGTTGCGGCCGATCGCCATCGCTTCGCCAACTGATTTCATTGCCGTTGAAAGCAGGGGGTCGGCGCCTTCGAATTTTTCAAACGCAAAACGCGGTATTTTTGTAACGACATAATCAATCGTTGGCTCGAAGCTAGCGGGGGTTACGCCGGTAATGTCGTTTTGAAGCTCGTCAAGCGTGAAGCCGACAGCAAGTTTTGCGGCGATTTTGGCAATCGGAAAACCTGTCGCTTTAGAGGCCAGGGCAGAAGAGCGGCTCACTCGGGGATTCATTTCGATGACAACAAGCCGGCCGGTTTTTGGGCAGACAGCAAATTGCACATTCGAGCCACCAGTTTCGACGCCAATTTCGCGCAGGACCGCCAACGAGGCGTTTCGCATAATCTGGTATTCGCGATCACTTAGGGTCAGGGCTGGTGCGACCGTGATCGAATCACCGGTATGAACCCCCATTGGATCGATATTCTCGATCGCGCATATGATGATCGCATTATCGGCCCGGTCGCGGACGACTTCCATCTCGAACTCTTTCCAGCCGAGAAGGCTCTCATCGACAAGGATCTGTGCTGCAGGCGATGCCGCCAGACCTGATCGACAAATGGCCTCATATTCGTCGCGATTATAAGCAACGCCGCCGCCGGTGCCGCCCAGCGTAAAGGCAGGGCGAATAATGGCCGGCAAACCGACCGTATCGAGCATATCCATGGCTTCGCGCAGACCGGCGGCACGATCGAAACTGCCATCTTCATTCTCGGGCGACGATATGATGACGGCGCGCGGGTTTTCGAGGCCGATATTGTCCATCGCTTCACGGAATAATTTCCGGTCCTCGGCCTTTTCGATCGCGTCTGCTTTCGCCCCAATTAGTTCGACATTATGCTTGGCCAGAATGCCTGCTTTATCGAGCGCAAGCGCACAGTTCAGGGCGGTTTGACCGCCCATGGTCGGTAGCAGGGCATCCGGCTTTTCGAGCGCGATGATCTTCTCGACGAAATCTGGTGTTATCGGTTCGATATAGGTCGCGTCTGCCATGTCCGGATCGGTCATGATTGTCGCCGGATTGGAATTGACCAGAATAATCCGGTAGCCTTCGCTGCGAAGCGCCTTGACCGCCTGGACACCGGAATAATCAAACTCGCATGCCTGACCGATAACGATCGGACCGGCGCCGATAATCAGAATCGACTTGATATCGGTACGCTTGGGCATGTCGGAACCTCTCGATCGGCAAACGGCTGCCGTATAGCGAGAATTGGGGGTGAATCGCAAGCGAAAACGATAGGCCTATGAAATAAGATTACAGTTCGAGCACGCGCCGGGCGATGATATTCTTCTGGATCTCATTTGTGCCGCCATAAATGCTTTGTGCGCGCGTGCCAAAATAGCTCGCAACCCCCGGCGCGGCAAACTGTCCCGAGGCCAGCCAATCGGGGCTGACGCTGTCATGAAACCGCCGAATCCCGTTCTGCGCTGCGAGGTCGAGATAGAGCGTTGTGATCTGCTGCGCGGTCTCGGTTGCAATGATTTTGATGATCGAGGCTTCTTTGCCCGGGCTGCCGCCATCTTTGACCGCGGACAAAACCCGAAGAACCGTCATCTCCAGCTCGTCGACAGCAATCTCCGCCGCGGTCAGCTTTCGAGCAAAGAGGTCGTCATCGATCAGCCGCCGGTTACCGTCGGCGCCTTCCGCCTGGGCGATCTGACGAATATGCCGGAGCTGTTTTCGTTTGCCGCCAATTCGGGCGTAAGAGGTGCGTTCAAAGCCCAGCAAATACTGGCTATAAGACCAGCCTTTGCCTTCTTCGCCTATGAGATAGGCTGATGGCACGGTGACATTGTCAAAGGTAACCGAGTTGAGCGCATGCTTTCCGTCGATCGTTATGATCGGATGCAGGGTTACACCGGGGCGATCCATCTCACAGCAGATAAAGCTGATTCCCGCCTGTTTGCGCTCTTCATGGCTGGTTCTTGCAAGCAAAAATATCCAGTCGGCATGCTGTGCTGCCGAGGTCCATATTTTAGTGCCATTCAGAATATAATTGTCGCCATCGCGTTTGGCAGAAAACTGCAAGGATGCAAGATCCGAGCCCGCCTCTGGTTCGGAATAGCCCTGTGCCCAGCCCATTTTGCCAAGCCGGGTAGGTTCCAGCCATTTGTCTTTCTGGGCCGGATTGCCAAATGTATAGATGATCGGACCGACATAAATCACACCCATTGGGGTGACGGTCGGCACGCCGGCGCGTTCCAGTTCCTCGTCAAAAACGTATTGCTGTTGCAAATCCCAGCCCGGGCCGCCATGTTCGGCCGGCCAGGCCGTTGCCAGCCAGTTGCGCGCACCCAGGGCCATTTCCGATCGCCGGACATCTTCAGTGCAGAGGCTTTCGCCGCGCTGTGTCTTGACCCGCAAATCCTGTGGGTAGTCAGTCTCGAAAAAACGCCTCACCTCTTCACGAAAAGGCGAAAGCTCCGGTGCCATCTTCATATCCATGCGTGCAGGCTAGGCGGAATTTCTGTGGTTGAAAAGGGGCACGCCAACCTGTCCCAACGGAACCGGCTGTAGGTTAAAGCCCTATTTTAACCGGCCTATATGGTGAAGGGTTTGCGGTCTGTCGCTGTAAGATTTCGAATGTTTTCACCGGACCAGACGCGATTTCTGGTCCGGCGATATTGATCAGCGTCTAGCGCGTCGGTTTCGGCGTCTCGGCCAGATAGATCTGTGAGCCATTATACAGAAACTCGCGGCTCTTTTCGGCCATGCCTTTTTTGGCTTCGGCGGCCTGCCGCTCCAGATCGGCCTTTTCATTGTCGGTCATACCGTCGGCGTAATCGCGGACTTCGGCCGTGATTTTCATGGAGCAGAATTTAGGACCGCACATTGAACAGAAATGGGCGACTTTGTGCGCCTCTTTCGGCAAGGTCTGGTCGTGATACTGCCGAGCCGTTTCAGGGTCGAGCGACAGGTTGAACTGATCTTCCCAGCGAAATTCGAAACGGGCGCGTGACAGCGCATCGTCGCGGATCTGCGCTGCCGGGTGACCCTTCGCTAAATCTGCGGCGTGCGCGGCGAGTTTATAGGTGATGACGCCAACTTTTACATCGTCGCGATCCGGCAGGCCGAGATGTTCCTTTGGTGTGACATAGCACAACATGGCTGTCCCGAACCAGCCGATCATGGCGGCGCCGATGCCGGATGTGATATGATCATAACCTGGCGCAATATCGGTCGTAAGAGGGCCAAGCGTATAGAACGGGGCTTCACCACATTCACGCAATTGCTTGTCCATATTCACTTTGATTTTATGCATCGGGACATGGCCCGGCCCTTCGATCATGACCTGGCAGCCGCGCGAATGCGCGATTTTGGTCAGTTCCCCAAGGGTTTCGAGTTCTGCAAATTGCGCCGCATCATTGGCGTCGGCGATCGAACCCGGACGCAGGCCGTCACCAAGCGAGAAGCTGACATCATATGCGCGCATGATGTCACATATCTCCTCGAAATGGGTGTACAGAAAGCTTTCCTTATGATGTGCCAGGCACCATTTCGCCATGATCGACCCGCCACGGGAGACTATCCCGGTGACCCGTTTGGCGGTGAGATGAATATAGGCAAGCCGAACGCCGGCATGAATCGTGAAATAATCGACGCCCTGTTCACATTGCTCGATCAGCGTATCGCGATAAACCTCCCAGGTCAGGTCTTCGGCAACCCCATCGACCTTTTCCAGGGCCTGATAGATCGGCACCGTCCCGATCGGCACGGGCGAGTTACGAATGATCCATTCCCGCGTATTGTGAATGTTCCGGCCTGTCGACAGATCCATCACATTGTCGGCGCCCCAGCGCGTCGCCCAAACGAGTTTTTCGACCTCTTCTTCAACCGATGACGCGACCGCGGAATTCCCGATATTAGCATTAATTTTGACCAGGAAATTCCGGCCGATAATCTGCGGCTCCAGTTCGGCATGGTTAATATTACAGGGAATGATCGCTCTGCCTTTTTCGATTTCGGAGCGAACAAATTCGGGCGTTATGAAGGCCGGTATGTCTGCGCCGAAACTTTCGCCTTGCGCAATCTGTGCTTCGGCGCCCGCCAATTGCGCCTGGCGTCCGATATTCTCACGTTCGGCAACATAAATCATTTCCTTGGTGATGATACCGGCGCGCGCAAATTCATACTGGGTTACTGGTTTGTCCTGCAGCCCCCGCATCGGTTTATGCCGGATCGGAAATTCTCGTGCCAGATATTTTCCTGTTGCACCGCCATTGTCTTCGGGTTTTGGCGCCCGTCCTTCATAAGTCTCGACACCGCCGCGTTGCCGGACCCAGTCGGCCCGCGGTCTCGGCAAGCCTTTTTCGACATCGATTTGAATCGCAGGGTCGGAATATGGCCCAGATGTATCATACACCGGCACCGGCTCTTCATTGGCGCTGGGATGGAGGTCTATCAATCGACGCGGGACCGAAAGTGATGGATCAGCTAGCGGGTGGCTGTATTCCTTGCGCGAGGCTGGCAGGGGGCCAGTCGTTACAGTCGGTGTTTCGAACTGGCTCTGATTGCTAGGCTTGTTCATGGTCTGGACCCTTTGAAAATAAGGATCCGAGCGCGTTTAGCGTATGTTTTCCGTTCCTACGCCGGCGCGACCCGGATCAGGTTCTAAGGGTGCTGGAGCGGTAAAAACTCCATCTCAGCGCTTCCCATGCGCGCCCCCCGGATACTTGTTTCTATCCGGTCTGTGCCGAGCGGCAAGCTATATCATGACCCAGAGGATAAAAATTATTCCCAGTATCGCGGCAGAGATGCCCCATGCACGGCTTAGCGCCGGTGCGCCCATGCCAAGGGCCACCGACATATAGGTTTTGGGGGCGAGCAGTATCAACACCCCCTTAAGCGCAGTCAGCGCGACAAGAATGGTGACGATTGTTGCCAGCACGGTCGTTGTATCATGGTGCAGGATGAGCATGATCGCGCCGAGAAAATACACCATTGCGCCGGTCAGGAAGTTGATGGCCGGCTTGTCCCTGAGGCTGGTTACAATCAGTTTGAAATCATCAGGTGATCTAACAACTCTGAGGCCGGCGATTAAAAAGTAAACACCAAACATGAAAGCTAAAGGTTCTGTCTGCATCATTCTCTCCAATATCTGATCAATATTGAAGGGCTTAAAGTGTCGGTTAGTTCAATAAGTAAAAATGCTTACAGGCTGCAATATTTGGGGCCGGCCTGGCGTGCATTACAGAAAATATTTTTTGGTATCAGCGCCCCAGCCGACCCAGATCTGTTGGCCTGAAGCAATCACCGGCCGTTTGATCAATGTCGGGTGCGCGACTAATAGCTGCTCTGCCGGATGGTTGCGTTGTTCTTCAGTCAGATTCCGCCACGTTGTCGATCGTTTATTAATTAACAAATCGGCCGCCGGTTGCTGCAGCCATTCTGTCAGGCGTGCCTTTAAATCTTTATCGGCCCGGATATCTATGAAGGTTACAGTGTGACCGGCATTGGCGAGATCCCGCAAAGCGGTGCGGCAGGTGTCACAGGATTTCAGGCCATACAGGTTGAGGGCAGTCATTACGGCTCCTTCTAGGTCTTATCGGTTGATTGCGTTGTGCTGGTGCTGGACCGGGCGAGCGAATTAGCGACAACCCCGACAAATGGCCCGAGATCAGGACCGGTTTCATTACGTCTGAGATTGGGGGCGTAGAGTCTCGAAACCTGTCCATCGAGGTAAAGGGCGTTCGGAGTTTCGAGCAGGTCTTTAAACAGGCTGGAGAATTCGAAAAAACTGACAGGCTCGTCAGATATCGCAAAGATAACGGTTCGGTTATCTGCCGCAACGCCGACCCCATTGCGGCGTTTTCTCGACCGGCCGTCAGGATTGATCTGGGGGTGAAGTTGACCGTCGATTACTAACATAGGACCGGATTGAGATGCGTAGTCTGGGACAATTCCGGCGTCCAGAAAGCGCTGGCTTTCAAGGATGCCGGCAATGCCATCCCTAAGCCAGAACACTCCGTTTGGTTTCAGATGGAAATTACCCGGCCCGTCATTGGTGTTGACAATAGCGCGTTCGCCATAGCGGTCCTGATAATAGCCGACTGGCTGGCGGTCTTCATGATACATGCCGCCATTCATGGCGAATATCAGCGTTTTATTTTGCTGCGACATAGCTTTTGATAACCGGTCAAACTGGCCGTAAGGCTGGCCGGATTCATCGCTGTGGAATAATTGAATATCGTCAATTTCCGCATCAAAGCGACAGATAACATAATCATTATTGCGGAAATTCAGAGATTCGCACGGGCTGCTCTCCCCGATGTTTCCGGGGCTGCAGCCGGCGATCAGAGCGAAGGTCAAACCAAGGTATAATCTAAGCATGACGGCCGCCTCTCTGGATATAATTGCAAGCTGCAGACCAAAACATGTCTGATAGTATTATTTAGGTATAAGACGTGTTCGGACCAATGACCGATCTGTAGTCTACAGAAAAATTAAGTTTTATGAAGCGGGCGCATAAGGCCTTCCTGCGCCACACTCGCAACAAGCTTGCCATGCTGGGTGTAAATGCTGCCGCGATTGAAGCTTCGCGCGCCGCCGGCATAGGGACTGTCTGTGACGTATAAATGCCAGTTATCGAATTTGATGGGTGCGTGAAACCACATGGCATGATCGAGGCTGGCGGACATCAGTTCGCCTGTCATCCAGCTTATGCCGTGCGGACGATTACCCGAGCCCAGCAGGGACATATCGGAGGCATAGGCTATCAAGCAGTGATGCAGCCATGGTGCCTCGTCGATTTCTCGTGCGACCCGAAACCACATGGCCTGTTTGTCATCGGTAATTTTCGGTTTCAATGGGTCTAGCGGGTTGATCTCCCTGATTTCGATAGGCTGGGGCCGCGTGAAGTGCTCGCGGTGCCTTTCGGGGATCCGGTCAATGATGGTTTTTCTGATCTCGGTCCGGTCCGGCAATGTGTCTGGTTCCGGGACATTGGGCATATCATGCTGGTGGTTCCAGCCGTCCTCTTGCTTGTGATAGGACGCAGCGAGATTGAAAATCTGCTTTCCGTGTTGAACCGCAATGACCCTTCGGGTTGTGAAGCTCCCCCCGTCGCGGGCGCGGTCGACTTCGTAAATGATCGGGATTGAGGGATCTCCGGGACGAATAAAATAGGCGTGCATCGAATGACACGTCCGGGTGTCTGTATCGACTGTGCGGTAGGCGGCGACCAGAGATTGCGCGATGACTTGCCCGCCAAATACTCTCTGATTGGTTTCATTCGCAGGGCTTTGCCCTCGGAACAGATCGACTTCGAGCCGCTCTAGATCCATGAGTTTTAGAAGATCACCAACCGGATTGTGCATTATGGGTCCTTTTAAATTAAATCAAAATACCTGTTATCGGTCTTGGCCGATATGCAATGATGCGCGTTGCATCAACACGTTTAGGCATTAGTGTGGGTATCTAGAATAGGATTTAGCACGATTTAGGGAATATTCGCTATGGACGTGGTTAAAAGTTTAGCGCGCCATTACACGACCTTATCGACAGCCGTCAGAACACGCCGCTGGATCAAGGGGCTAGAGCCCGATAGCCAGAGCCTCATGCCGGACATGATCGAGGATGTTGTTGATCGGTTTTCGAACCATACCGCATTTCGGTTCGAGGGGCGTCTTGTGACGTATCGCGAGTTCGACTGTCTGGCCAATCAGGTGGCGCATTGGGCCGTCAGCGAGGGATTGAAGCCGGGTGATACGGTCGCTCTATTTATGGAGAACCGGCCCGAATATGCCGCGATCTGGTACGGCTTGTCCAAGGTCGGCATTGTGGCGGGTCTGATTAATTCCAACCTGACCAGCAGCGCCCTTGCGCATTGTGTGAATATTGCCGGGGCCGGACATATCATTATCGGCGAAGAACAGGATGCCGCGATCGGGACGGCACTTGATTTGTTTGATGATTCGCCGGTGATCTGGGCGCTTGGTGGTGCTGCGGGCAAGGTGTTCTCCTCGGCGCTGGACACAATGCCCTCAACCCGGCCAGATCGCAGCCATCGGGAAGCGCTACGCGGCCGTGACCTTTGCCTTTATGTTTATACGTCCGGCACGACCGGCCTGCCGAAAGCGGCAAAGCTGACCCATGTCAGGATTGCCGGCATGATGCGGATGTTTGTTGCGGCCTGCCGGGTCCGTGCAAGCGACCGGGTCTATGTCACGCTGCCATTATATCATAGTACAGGCGGAATTTGCGGGGTTGGCATGGCGTTGATGACTGGCGCCTGCGTCGTTCTTAAGCGCAAGTTTTCGGCCTCCGAGTTTTGGGATGATTGCGTCGCGCAAAACGTCTCGGTCATCGTCTATATTGGCGAGCTGTGCCGGTATTTGCTTAACCAGCCGAGCCGTGCCAGCGATACCGCCCACAATGTTCGTGTCGGTTTTGGCAATGGCTTGCGGCCGGATATTTGGGAGCAATTTATCAACCGCTTTTCGATCCCCAAAATGATTGAATTCTATGGCTCAACCGAAGGTAATGTCAGCTTCATGAATACGGATGGCAAGGTCGGTGCAGTTGGCAGGATTCCGTTTTATTTGAAGCAGTATTTCGACCATATCGGCTTTGTTAAATTCGATGTGGTGAAAGAAGAACCCGTTCGCGGAGATGACGGATTCTGTATCCCTACGGAAACCGGTGAACCGGGTGAAGCGCTCGGACGGGTCGGCGACGAGGCGCGGATGCGGTTTGAAGGCTACCAGGATGCCGGTGCCACGAATAAGAAGATATTGCGGGACGTGTTCGAAACTGGCGATATGTGGTTTCGAACCGGGGATCTGATGTCCATCGATGCGGAAAAATATGTCTATTTTGTTGACCGGATTGGCGACACGTTTCGCTGGAAAGGCGAGAATGTCAGCACCAATGAAGTTGCCGAGGTGCTGGTCGGAGAAGCCGGCATCACAACGGCAAATGTGTATGGCGTGACGGTGCCAAACAGCGATGGCAAAGCCGGCATGGCGGCAATCACGATTTCCCAGCAGGTGGATTTCAGCCAGTTATACCAGCAGCTCGAAGCGCGGTTACCGAAATATGCCATCCCGCTTTTTATAAGAGTTCAGCAGGAAGCTGAAACAACTGGCACCTTCAAATACCGTAAAGTCGATTTGGTCGACGAAGGCTTTGATGTCACCGAGATAACGGATCCGACGTGGTTTTTTGATCCGGACGCCGGTGCATACAGACCTCTGACGGCGGACATTTATTCCACGATCAGTGCTGGTGCGATCAGATTTTGACCGGGCGCGGGGATACTGACCAGACGGTTCCGCGCATATTGGTTGTCGCAGGATCCGATAGTGGTGGCGGGGCTGGTATTCAGGCCGATATAAAAACGGTGACGGCCTTAGGCGGTTTTGCAATGACAGCGGTAACGGCGATTACCGCGCAAAATACGCTTGGCGTCCAGCAGGTGTGGCCAGTGTCCGCAGTCGCGGTAAAAGCCCAGATGCAGTCTGTTCTGAGTGATATTGGTGCTGATGCGGTTAAGACCGGTATGCTGGGTTCGGCGGCTCAGGTCGAAACTGTCGGTGAAGTGATGGCCGAATTGGCGCCGACTATTCCATGTATTGTTGATCCGGTCTTGTTCTCCACAAGCGGTAGAAGACTTACGGATCCGTCAGCATTCGATGCGTTAATGTCTGTTTTATTGCCGGGTATCGGCCTGATCACCCCTAATGCGCCCGAAGCCGAGGCGATGACCGGGACCTCGGTTGACAGTATTGACGGAATGCGGCGGGCGGCTGAAGCACTGCTGGAGCGGGGAGCAAAAGCCGCGCTGGTCAAGGGCGGCCATCTTGAGGGTGATATGCTTTACGATGTTTTGCAAACCGTCGACGGTGAATGGATTTATGAGGATCGGCGGATTGAGACCAGAGCCACTCATGGTACTGGCTGTACATTGGCCAGTGCCGCTGCAACCGGCATGGGACGGGGACTCGATTTGTCCGACTGTGTCATGCAGGCCCGACAATATCTGCGCCGGGCAATCGAGCAGGCCATCATGCTTGGTAGCGGCTTCGGACCGGTGAACCATGCCTGGGCGCAGCAGCCGCGAAAGATGTGAAACTCCTCCGGTTTTGCCAGTCGCCAGCTTGCATGCCCGCTATGACTGGTCCCATACGAGACCGGCGCCACGCGAACAGCTCGTTTTGTCATCGGTCCGATGGCGCATTGCTGTGACGGTCTCAGCTCATGACCGGGACGGCATTCGCGGGATTTGCCCGAACTGATTTAGAGTGCCCGAACATCTATGGTAGAGGAGCTTTTGATGCCGGAATTTAAGTTTGCCCAGATTGATGCTTTTGCAACACGCGCCTTTGAAGGCAATCCGGCCTGTATCATTCCGGCAGAGCGTTTTCCCGACGATCCGATGATGCAATCGATTGCGGCAGAAAATAATGTTTCCGAAACCGCTTTTATCGTGCCGGCCGATGATGGCGGCTGGCATTTGCGCTGGTTCACACCGACAATGGAAGTGCCGCTGTGCGGGCACGCAACGCTTGCGGCGGCCCATTGGCTGTATTCTCTTGGCGGGTATTGCGGAGACCAGATTACCTTTCATACGAAATGGTCTGGACCGCTGAGGGTGCAACCCTGCGAAGATGGCCGGCTCGAAATGGATTTTCCGGCACCCGAAATCAAAATGCTGGCCGAGGATGATGTGCTCTATGATGCGCTTGCCGCAGCGCTTGGTGCGCGCCCCGTAAAGGTTTTTGACGGTCCTTATCTGGCGGTTATGTTTGAACAACCGGAGCAGATTATTGCCCTGTCGCCAGATCTGGTTGCCTTGAAGAAGCTTGGTGGCAGCCTGTCGGCAGAGCCGGGAAATGTCGGGTGTTTCGCCTATGGCGGATCGAATTGCGATGTGACCAGCCGATTTTTTGCACCTGGCAGCGGCATCGATGAGGATCCGGCAACCGGCAGTTGGCATTGTATCCTTGCGCAGATCGTCGCGGCGCGTTTCGCCCGGTCGGTGACATGTTTCCAGGCTTTCCCGGGACGCGGCGCGACAATGACAATCGCGCTTGATGGCGACCGGGTTAAAATTCGAGGGTCGGCTGTGACGGTCATAGAGGGGCGCTTCCGGTGCTAGCCGGCGTCAACGCTGACGGCCGGAGACGGTGCGCGGCTTTGTGAATACCAGACCCCGCCGAGGATTAAGATGATAGCCAGGACAGCGTTTAATGAGGGTATCTCTGAAAAAACCAGATAGCCGAGGAAGGCGCTCGAAATCGGAATCGTGTAGCCAACCAGCGATAGAAAACTGGCGCTCGTCCGCTGGATCAGGACCATGTAGATGAGCGATGCAATCGCGGTCGGGCCGACGCCAAGTGCAACAACCGCAAGCAGGGAGCGCCGATCGGGCTGTAGTGCTGCGAAATCGATCCCGGGGAGCAAGGCCCAGGACGCGACCGCACCGAAACTCAGGAAGCCGGCAGCAAACACGAGCGGCGGTATCGCCCTGCCATAGCGGGCAATAATCACTGAAGTAGCGTAGCAGATTGTCGCGAGCACGCAGAGGAATTGTGCCGAAATGCTGGTTGAACCAGACTGTTTTATCACATCGGGACCGAACAGCACTGCGACACCGATGAAGCCGACAATGATGCCGGTGATTTTATTCCTGTTCAGCCGGTCATCTGAAAACATGATGTGCGCCATGATCACCACGAAAAGCGGTTCTGCCGCCACGTAGAGCGCGGCCAGGCCGGCATCGATAGTTTGCTGAGCGGTGCTGATCAGAAGAAAAGGCAGCATCGTGCCGGCAGTTCCCATGCCCATCATTACGAGCCATGCGCGCCAGTCCGAGAGGGGTGGCCATTTCTGTTTGAGGAATGGCGTTATTGCTAGCAAAATAATTGCGCCGATCGTCAATCGAGCTGAAATCACCAGCTGCGGTGGCAGGCCGTGGGCGAGATCACCTTTATTGACCGCCATATTGGTGAAAATATAGGCGCTTGACCAGATCAGGGTCGCGCTTGCCAGCAGCCCCCAGTCAAGGCGTGTGCGTCTGTCCATGAGTTTCCCACCATTCCTCTATAACATATTGGTGCTACTAGGAAATTTTCGTAAGTCTATGCCGGTGGTGCAGCTGGTCAGCCGGCTCGACGCAGGCTAAATGATTAGCTCAAGGGGCTGTCGCCTCGTTTGCGCAGCAAAATGGAGTGGGTCAGACGACCCTTGAAACAAGAGTATGAGCAAGCAATCCGTGGTCTCGTCCGGCCATGTTCTGATCTTCGATTCCGGTGTTGGTGGTTTGACTATCGCCAACGAAGTTCGGGCTTTAGCCCCGGAGTTAAGTGTTGATTATGCTGCCGATACCGCATTTTTTCCGTATGGTGATAAATCCGATGAGGCTCTGGGTGGGCGGCTGCCGGATCTCGCTGAAGCGCTGGTTGAGCAGGCCGCGCCGGATGTATTTGTCATTGCGTGCAATACAGCAAGCACGCTGGCACTGGAACAGGTGCGAGGGCGGCTGAATATCCCGGTGGTTGGAACCGTTCCGGCGATTAAACCAGCTGTCGCGCAGAGCCGTTCGGGAACTATTGGGCTATTGGCGACGCCCGGCACCATCCGGCGTGATTATACGGCGCGCTTGATCACCGAGTTCGCTGCTGACCATAAGATTATCATGCATGGCTCGACGGATCTGGTCCAATTAGCCGAACGCCACGCGGTCGGCGATCCGGTTGCCTTGCAGGAATTTCGAGAGGCGCAGTCGCCCTTATTCGAGCAGGCCGGTGCCGACCAGATTGATACGATTGTTCTGGCCTGTACGCATTTTCCGTTAATCAGGGGAGAGCTTGCCGCAACCGTTCCCCATCCGGTCCAGTTTGTGGATAGCGGCGAGGCGATTGCCCGGCAGACCGTGAGGTCCTTAACCGGCCGCGGTGGCAAGCGATGCGAGGGGGGGCGAGTATTTGTGACCGGTGGCGACGCGCAGGCGAGTCGCCTCGCCAGGATTTGTGGACGGTTTGGCTTTGATCGCCTGTGCCGGATATGAGAGAAGCATGGGTCGGCAGTATCGAGGATCTAGATTTAGCTATGGCTAGGGCCAAAAGAGTTCTGTTTCTCTGCCTGTTCATGTTGAGCTGCGGCTTGGCAAGCTGCGGGCCACGGATCAATCCGGCTGATTTTGATCTGCCTGTCTCGGAATCGCCGGTATTTGTTACAAAACATGCCCAGAAGATTAAGATTGTCGGCTCGTCGACGGTCGCCCCATTCTCGATGACGGTTGCCGAGCAATTTGGTGCAGCCTCGCCCTTTGCGAGTCCAATCGTCGAGAGTACGGGGACCGGCGGTGGCTTCAAGGCGTTTTGTCGCTCTCTTGGCGGGGACGAGCCGTCAATTGTGAATGCGTCTCGTCGGATTAAGCCGTCAGAGCGCGAACTATGCGCTGCCGCCGGTATTACCGAAATCATTGAGGTGAATATCGGATTTGACGGAATTGTTATCGCGAATGCAAAAGGCGCGCCCGAATTCGATCTTACAAAAGAGCAAATTTACCGCGCCCTGGCGGCCGAACTTCCCGACGGTCTTGGTGGCTGGCAAGCAAACTCAAACCGGTTGTGGAGTGATATATCACCCGACCTGCCTGGCTTGCCGATAATTGTTCTCGGGCCGCCGCCGACCTCGGGTACCCGCGACGCCTTCGCCGATATTGCCTTGATGGGCGGTGCCCTGGCTGTTCCGGAGATGGCCGAGATTTACGGGCGCGATGCCGATCTCTTTGGTCGAAAGGCGCGGACTATCCGAAATGATGGAGCCTGGATCGATAGCGGTGAAAATGACAGCTCGATCGTGCGGTTGCTGCTGCAGAATGAAGCCAGCGTCGGGGTGGTCGGTTTCTCTTTTCTCGAACAGAATCTTGACCGGGTCAAAGGTGCCAGGGTCAACGGCGTTGAACCTGTTTTCTCGCAGATCGAAAACGCCAATTATGGCATATCCCGATCGCTATTCATGTATGTCAAAAAACAGAATATGGATTTCGTCCCGGGCCTCGCTGATTTTGTCCGCGAATTCACCCAGGAAGACAGTTGGGGGCCAAACGGTTATCTGGTTGACAAAGGACTGATCCCGCTAACAGCAGAGCAGCGCCGGATCGAACAGGAAACGGCGTGGTCGATGACGACCATCAGTCCCTAGACCCAGCGTCCCAGCTTCTAAACCTTCGTTTTGACCGCCTGAACGATCGCATCAGACGTAATGCCAAACCGCTCGTACAATTGCTTATATGGCGCCGATGCGCCGAAGCTGGCCATACCGACAAAATCACCGGTGCCGCCAATCCAGCGGTCCCAGCCAAAGCGAATGCCGGCTTCGACAGCGACTTTTGGTAAAGCGCCGCCAAGCGTCTCGTCTCTATAGGCTGGGTTCTGGGCTTCAAATAGTTCCATGCATGGCATCGATACGACCCGGGTGGGGATACCTTGTTCGAACAAATCGCGCTGGGCTGCCAGAGCAATTTCGACTTCGGACCCGGTCGCAATTATAACCGCGCGGGCATCGGTCATATCAGACAGAACATAGCCGCCCTGTGCCGACAAGTTACGATCATTTTGCGATGTCCGTGCGGATTTAACTTTCTGGCGCGTAAGGGCCATCGTCGAGGGGCCGTCAGTATTGCGTAGGGCTATCTCCCAGCATTCTGCAGTCTCGATGCCGTCACATGGCCGGAAGACCATCATATTCGGCATCGCGCGTAATGAGGCGAGATGTTCCACCGGCTGGTGGGTCGGGCCATCTTCGCCAAGGCCAATCGAATCATGCGTCATAACGTGAATGACGCGCTCGCCCATCAGGGCGCCGAGCCGTATGGCAGGCCGACTATAGTCAGCGAAGACCAGAAACGTGCCGGAATAGGGGATAATACCGCCGTGCAAGGCCATACCATTCATGGCTGCCGCCATAGCATGCTCGCGGATGCCGTAATGAATGTAGCGACCGGACCAGTTGGCCGGTGTCAGAGCCTCTGTCGATGATGTGCGGGTATTATTTGATCCGGTCAGATCGGCTGATCCGCCAATCATTTCCGGAATTTTTGCGGTTAACACCTCCAAGGCTGCGCCCGACCATTGCCGCGTTGCTTTATCCTCACTCGCCTCAATCAGGGTCCTTTTGTGCGCAATGACCAGATCGTCGAGATTATCCGGCAAGGCGCCAGCCATGGCATTGTCAAATACCTGTTTTTGATCGGATGCGGTGTAGCGGGCTTGCCAGGCGTCATAGTCTGACAGGCGGTTCTGTCCGGCCGTACGCCAGGCGTCCTCGATGTCACCTGGGATAATGAAGGGCGCATGCGGCCATCCAATATTCTCCCGAATTCCGGCGACTTCGTCAGCCCCATAGGGGCCGCCATGGGCTTTGCCGGTACCTTCAATGTTGGGCGCGCCAAAGCCAATGCGGGTTTTGCAGGCGATCATTACCGGTCTGTCAGCGGTTTGCGCCCAGCTTAGTGCCGCTTCGATTTCTTCGACATTGTGACCATCAATGCGTTTTGTAACCCAGCCAGAGGCTTCAAATCGGGCGCATTGGTCGGTATTGTCGGCAAGGTCGGTGCCGCCATCTATTGTTACCGCATTATCATCAAACAAGACGACCAGATTCGATAGTTTCAGATGGCCGGCCAGCGTGATTGCTTCCTGGCTGACCCCTTCCATCAGGCAGCCGTCGCCAGCTAGAACATAGGTTTTATGATTAACTAGATCGTCGCCGAAGCGAGCGTTTAAATGCCGCTCGGCAATCGCCATGCCAACGGCCGTCGCGATGCCCTGCCCAAGCGGACCTGTGGTTGTCTCGACCCCTGTGGTCACGAAGTTTTCAGGGTGTCCCGGCGTAGCCGAATTCAGTTGCCGAAAGGCGCGGATATCGTCGCGACTGACACTATCATAACCGGTCAGATGTAAGAGTGAATAAATGAGCATCGAGCCATGCCCGGCTGACAGAACAAACCGGTCGCGGTCAGGCCAGTTTGGGTCGGCTGGATTATGCTTCAGAAATTTGGTCCACAACACCGTTGCAGTATCTGCGATACCGAGTGGTAATCCAACATGCCCGGACGCAGCCGTCTCGACGGCATCCATTGATAATGCTCGAATTGCATTCGCAAGATCAGTGTTTTTTAATGTCATCGTCGCCTCTCGATCTTAATAGTCCCGAATGACTAGAGCAGCGCTGTAAGTCAAGCGCCTCGGGCATCGCTCTATTGAGTTTTCTGCGTAATAGCGGCAAACACAATAGCATGTCATCGACCGAGCAAGCCTTGCAGAATTTCAACAAAGCCCTGTCCGAGCTTGAGACGCTTATCGAGCGTCTCTCCGAGCAGCCGAACAGTGCGGCGGTGTTACGCAAGGAATTGTCGGCGATGATCGATGATCGGGCAAAACTGGCTGGACAGCTGGATGCCGCGCTTTCGAGGGAAAAGGACCTCCGTGGCATTACCGATGATGCCTCTTCAACATTGGGGTCTGCAATTACGGAAATTCGGTCGGTGCTCAAACACCGAGATAAGACTGATGGCTAGAGCGGATATTCGCCTCCGGGGAAAAGACTATGCTCTGGCATGCGCACCGGGGCAGGAGGCGCGTTTGGGGGCGCTGGCAGCCAGTCTCGATGACAGGCTCGATAAAATCGAGGCGGCCGTCGGGCAGGTCGGCGACCAGCGTCTGTTGCTGATCGCGGCGCTGGCTCTGCTTGACGAGTTGGAGGGGGTTAGCGCCGAAGCAGAAGCGTCGCTGGATTTATCACTTGCCAATGTCAATGCGGCATTAGATGAGGCGGCAACGCGGCTGCAGGCCTTGGCCGCAAAAGTAGAGGGCAATTTGTGAGTAAATTTGAACTAACAGTCATTATACCCTTTTATAATGAGCAGGGGAATGTCTTGCCGCTGCTTGATGAGGTGCATGAGAAATTGCATGGCATCGGGTTTGAAGTGATCTGTGTTAATGATTGTTCCGGTGATGGCACTGCTGACGAGCTTGCGCAGGCGGCTGAAAAATGGCCGGAAACAGTACGGATATTGTCGCATATCAAGCGGGCGGGTAAGTCCGCGGCCCTGTTTACCGGGTCGAAATTTATCCGCGGTACCTGGACACAATTGCTAGACGGGGACGGTCAGAACGATATTGCCGATACGGCCCGGCTTTTGCCGGATCTGCTGAACGGGCCGGGTACTGATACGCTCGGTCTGATTGCGGGCCGGCGAAATAGCCGGAATGATAGTGGTTTTAAATGGTTGCAGTCCCGCATTGCCAATGGCATCCGCCGTTTTGTTCTGCACGATGATGTCACCGATGCCGGTTGTGGCTGGAAGCTGATCCGGACTCAGGCTTTTCAGGAGTTACCGTATTTTGCCTCAATGCACCGGTTCCTGCCCGCACTGGTTAAGCGGGCCGGATGGGATGTACGAGAGGAATTGGTGAATGACCGCGCCCGATGGCATGGCGAATCGAAATATGGATTTTTCGGCCGGCTTGGTGCCGGCCTGTTTGATCTCGTCGGCATGTTCTGGCTGATCCGTCGCGGGCAATTTGGAATTGCACGTGAGGCCAAAGACCCACGGGCGGCGGGTCTCCCGGCCGATAATTGAACCGCCGGACGCATAGTTAGGGGCTTAGCCTGACTAGTTGCTGACAGCCTGCGAGATAATTGCGGCCGTGGCGACGACAGCTGCTGTGGTTCCCGCTACGCCCAGACCAAATATGCCAGTTGATGCCGCAGTGGATGTTGCTGAAACCGTTGCTGTCGCAGTGGCTGCTGTAACTGTCGTACCTGATGCCGAAACTGTAGCTGCTGTCCCCGACGCGGTGCTTGTTGCGGTCCCTGACGCTGCAGTTGCGGTCGAGCCCGAAGTTGTAGTTGCAACCGCCAACCCTTCGGCTTCAGCAGCTGTTGTCACTGCGGAGGTGCCCCCACCCAGATTTGCGGCAGGTTCGGTCGTTTGGTAGACCGGAGCAGGCGCTTGATGAAGAGGGCTTGATATTTTCACAAGTGCTTCCGCTGTGCAGAAGCTGTCATCAACAATGATTTGCTCGGCCTTATTCATTTCAACCGAACAACCAAGCGCCGTAACGGTCGCTGTCGATGACAGCGTGTTGGTGAGAATGTCACCCCTCTTAATATCGGCGCCGGGCATAATGGCAAAAGTCTCAAGCCCGCGCGTTACCAGAACGGAACTATTACTGTCCGGTATGAAATCGATACTGCCTGTAATAGCGGCCGAGCTTGTAGCATTGATGGCGCTGGCTATGAAGGCTGAAATCATCACATGTCCGAATTTTGGCATCCCACACTCCTTTGTCCTCATAGGATACTATCACATCAAGTATATAATTACAACCAGCCTGAATTAGTATTTTTTTGCCTTATATTTACATGCGTATACAACGAAAATGCGATGGGCGGATGGTGAATGCTTATGGCGTATTGGCCTCGATGAAATGCGTCTGACCTTCATCAATACACAGAGCGGTTAGGCGGCCGTTACGATAGGCGCCGGTATCTATGCCGATCCGATTGGGCCGGATGACGGCGCTGGTACTAATCGAGTGGCCATGAACGATGATGCAACCGAATGCCTCCTGACTTTCCAGAAAATCGGACCTAATCCACATCAGATCCTCCGGTTTTTGCTGGTCCAATGGAACTCCCGGCCGGACACCGGCATGCACGAAGAGATAATCGCCAAAGCGAGATTGTGTGACTGTACGTGATAAGAACGAGAGATGACTTTCGGGTATCGCTGACAATAGCATGTGCTGAAGGTTGGGGCCTTTCGCATTCATGACCTGTCCGCGGCTGAGCCCGTAACTCTCGGCCGTCTCGAAGCCGCCATGATGAAGCCATTGCGGAAGTATTCGGGGGTTTTCAAATAATCCATATAGTAATGACGCTTCATGATTGCCTCGAATAAAGACGCATCCGGGCCTTTCGCGCTCGATCTTAATAACCCGGTCGATAACCTGCCTGGACTCGGGTCCGCGGTCGATCAGGTCGCCGAGAAAGACCAGACGTGTCTCCTTGCTCGGCTGCAATGCATTGTGCAAATCAATTTCGGCAAGCAGCTTGTCTAGCAGGTCCAGCCTGCCATGGACGTCGCCGATAATATAAGCCCTGACGCCAGTAATGCCGGATGGGCTGACAAGTGCCGAGGGCACGGTTTTTGAGCGTTTAAGGCCAAACACTGGGCATCACTTTCGGATAATTGCGTCGAGACTCGTATTCGCTTTCGGGGGTGCTTCTGGGTTTCTATCAGTAGTATAATGACAATCATCATTATTCAATGCTACATTAATGAAAATATGTTGCATGTTAATGAAAGAAGGTGTTTACGACGTAAATCGGGTTCGTGTATAGATGTATAAATAGAAACTATTTTTATGTATTTAAGTATATTCGTCGCATGATTATGTCATAAATTTTCACATTTTTTGGAATTGAAACCGACATGGCCGGCATGGCATAGGTTTTCGTATTGGGGGGGGGCAGAATGGATTGTGAAGCATCAGAGCGTTGGTTTGTCGTCCAGACGAAGGTTGGACAAGAGGCAGTTGCTTCAAGAAACTTGTTTCGTCAAAATTTCGAGAGCTGGTTTCCATTGCTTCCGAAAACAGTACGCGCCGGACGTCGGACGGTTATTAAACTAAAGCCATTCTTTCCCGGATATGTGTTTTTAAAGAATCAGAGTGATCAGTCATGGCGCCCGGTCGATAGCACTTTTGGTGTCGTCAGGTTGGTTCGAAACGGCGTACACCCCGCGACCTTGCCTGTCGGTCTCGTGCCAGAGCTAAGGGCACTGGCAGACAGTGGAGGTGTGGTATCCTTCCGGGACACGCTTCGCCACGGCGACAAGGTTCGTGTCATGGTCGGCGCCTTTGACAACTGGATAGGTCGCGTCGTGGATCTCCCCGATAGCGACCGCGTAACGCTGCTTCTCGATATGATTGGCCGCGCGGTCCCGGTGACACTGCCGACATCAGCGGTGGTAAAAGCCGCATGAATTTTTATGTTTTCAATACGTTGCTTCAATCCGAACCGGTGAGGGAGGCATATGTCGCCCTGCCCGGGAGGGGTCGCTTTTTGCGGCAACGCTATCAGGTGTTGGCCGGATTGCTTCTCGGTGTTGTTCTGCCAGCCATGATTCAATCTATATGGTCCAATTATCAGGGGTCGTCGGCATATCTCTATAATTCTTGCCTGGCATCACTAATGGCGGTCGGATTGAGTCTGCTGGTTCAGCGCAAGATAGCTGCTTTACCCGGTCGATATGGCATTACGGTTATCAAGGCGTCTCTTTTTGTTGGATATGGTGTTACGATTGTAACATTCTTTGCCTTGAGCCTGGGTTACGCCAAGGCCCAATTGGCGATGAGCTTTCTCATGACGGTGGGCGTTTTATACATCTTCGCAACATTGTCCTCGAAAGCTCGTAAAGTCAGGTTTCTGCTGGCTGCCGGGCATGCGGCGCCGTCGATCAAGAAAGTGTCTGGGGTTGAGTGGGTTAGGGCTGCCACGCCTGAGATGGCCGCTTTATATCCAAATATTCCTATCGTTTTTGATGCTAGCCGGCCTGAGCTGTCGTCGGACTGGAAGCATTATCTCGGCGACGAGGCTGTCTTAGGCCGGTTAATTTATTCGCGGGATCATTT
>CBFHPC010000018.1:0-24404 GCA_965657655.1 Henriciella sp. | reverse complement strand
ACTGTCGAACTCGCCGCTCCCGGACCCCCGCTCGGTCCGGTGATCACCGGACCCGTCTCGTCAAGATCACTGATAAGTGTATTCAATAGATTTAACACACCGGTCGTCGCAGAATTACCGCTAACAGCCGGAGAACTCGCCCCGACTGCTGTGTTTGAATACGACCGGTTACTACCCGGCACTTTAAGAAGATAAGTTTTCTCGAAACCTGCCCTCAGATTATATGTCGTGCCATCATTGCTGCCGGCAGGCACCTCAATGCCAATGCCATGAATGGTGCTGCCAGTAGTATCCCGCCAGTCAATTCCCGCGAGAAAGGATTCTGTCGCACCGCCCGTAAAATTGACTGTTAGCAGGACCTCAATTCTGTTTCCGGTCGAGCGGACAAACTGTGAATCGGGACCGGTCTGGGAAATCGTTACAGACGCAATCCCGAGACTATTGAAGGTTCGAATCGAAACGGGCTGATGCGAATTGTTCGAATACTCGCCAATAAAGCCATCCGAGAACTCGATTGCAACAATCGACGCCGAGGCCGACGCCGTGATTGTCGTGAAAGAAAGCATAAAACTGAGTACTGCTGCGACGAGACCAAACCTACGACTAACCATCTCATCCCTTCCGGATATACAACACATTGAACCTGCTCGGATGCGGCATTACCCAATTCGATATGTAGCCGCATCAATCTATACTTTATTATTTTTGTTTATTGGGAGAATATTAGATGTCAATACTGAATTATAATATCTAAAATAAGTATAAACTATTATATTTTAGTATTTATATAAGTATAAATTAATATATACAAATCCATTTTCGGGCTTCACTGCGGCCGCACCACCGCAATTTCGCGAGCGTTAGCGACCCGCTACAGATCTCAGCTGCATAAAAACATGTGCCTTTTAATCTATGCGATTCTAACGCATGGTAGGCGTCCGTTTTGCTAAAATTAGGGTCCCAAAAATGACGATTGCGAACCAAACCAACCTCCCGCCACGTGTCGAGGCGGACACAATGGGACCTGTTGATGTCCCCGGTAATAAATACTGGGGCGCCCAGGCGCAGCGCAGCCTTGGCAATTTCAAAATCGGCTGGGAACAGCAACCTCAACCGATCGTCCGGGCACTGGGTATCGTCAAGCGGGCCGCGGCCGAGGCCAATATGGCATTAGGCAAACTCGACCCCGGGCTCGGTGGCGCCATTGTCGAAGCGGCAAATGAGGTCATCGAAGGCAAACTTGATACACATTTCCCGCTTGTGGTCTGGCAAACCGGCTCCGGAACGCAATCAAATATGAATGCAAATGAAGTAATCGCCAATCGCGCCATCGAAATTCTAAAGGGCGAACTTGGCAGCAAAGCACCGGTTCACCCCAATGATCACTGTAATATGTCCCAAAGCTCGAATGACACATTCCCGACCGCCATGCATATTGCAGCCGCAGAAGAAATCACCCATCGTCTGCTACCGGCCCTGCAAACGCTTCAAAATGCGCTGAATGATAAGGCGCAGACTTGGAGAGATATTATTAAAATCGGCCGGACCCATACCCAGGACGCCACGCCGGTGACACTCGGACAGGAATTTTCCGGCTATGCCAAGCAATTGGAAAATGGCCTCATACGCATTGAAAGCACGCTGCCCGGCCTGCTCGAGCTCGCCCAGGGTGGCACCGCAGTCGGCACCGGCTTGTCGGCACCGATCGGATTTGCCGAAGGCGTCGCCGATAAAATCGCCCAGATTACGGGCTTGAACTTTTCAACGGCACCAAACAAATTCGAAGCGTTGGCCGCACATGATGCCATGGTTCATGCGCACGGCGCAATTACGACCGTTGCTATGGCGTGCTTCAAAATCGCAAATGATATCCGCTTTCTGGGGTCAGGCCCGCGATCCGGGCTTGGCGAACTAGCACTCCCGGAGAACGAGCCGGGCAGCTCGATCATGCCGGGAAAAGTTAACCCGACACAATGTGAAGCGATGACCCAGGTCTGCGCGCATATTCATGGCAATAATGCGGCCATAAGCTTCGCCGGCAGTCAGGGGCATTTCGAGCTCAACGTCTTTAATCCGATGATGTCATACAATTTACTGCAATCGATCCGGCTTCTGGCTGATGCGGCCGTTTCCTTTACCGAAAACTGTGTCATTGGAATCGAACCGCGCCTTGAAAATATTCAGAGAGGTCTTGAAAACTCGCTCATGCTTGTGACACCGCTAAAAGAGAAATACGGGTATGACCGGGCGGCCAAGATTGCGAAGACCGCTCATAAAAACGGCACCACACTAAGAGAGGAAGCCATTGCAGATGGTATCCCCGCGGACGATTTCGATGCGATCGTGGTTCCGGCAAAGATGATCCGCCCCGGCTGATCAACCCCCATTGCGCCGACGATTTAATTTTAACAAAAACCATAAGGAATCTGGATGATGGCAGCTCCCATCGGATCAAAAGAAAACCCGTCCCAATTCGATGTTCTCGACAAACTGGCCCAAGACGAACCCTATTTTGTCATCCGGGCACAGGACCCGCTATCAAGCGCCCTAGTCGAGTTACATGCCTATATCGGCGCCGGCCAGTCTGGCGCGGCACACAACAAGCTCGCCGAGATTATGTCATTGACCGCGGCGCGCGCACCACGACCGGCCTCAAGCCCGAAATATCGCGAGACGTTTGCAATATCCTTAGCCATGGAGCAATGGCGCAATTCCAACCCGGACATCAAATAATCGTCTGGATCGCGTGCGCCGACAAAATGGCGCACGCACCTATTTCATACAAGCTCGCGATCACTTGTCCTTGTCGTCTGTTTGTTTCTCGGTCTGACCAACCAGATCCTGAATTGTCCGCTGGCCGGTCTCGTTTTCTGACAATCTTTGCAGGGACTCCGTTAGATGCTGCATCTGGTCGGCAGCCAGTGCCGACGACTGCGCGAGATCAAATGACCGGCGATATTCCAACCGCGCCTGCCGGAAATCCGAGACCGCTTCGGCGCACACGCCACTATTGTGCGCGGCCGATACCGATGCGGGATAGTCGGCCGCCAGGGCCTGCCATATCGGACAGGATGCGTGCCCATCATTCCGCGCGACTTCGGCAGCGCGCACGAATTTTGCATCGGCTGCCACCATGGGGTCAGCATCGGTCATCAGAAATTCTGCCCGAACCCGGCGATGATATGGCGCAATATCATTGCGGATCCGCCTTAAGGTCTGGCCTAGCGCGGACCGCACGAGATAATCGGACGGGCGGCCATAGCGATACCGGCCATATCTATTGGCATAATTATACCGGTCATATCGCCGGCGCGTATGTTCATTATGATGGTGGTGGTCAGCCTGCTCATCATGGGCGCGGTGCCCGTGATCGTACGAGCGCCAAGGCAGATCATGACAAGTCCGGTCCGAGGCACTGCCGCGATAACTCTTGGCAAACACAGTTTGCCCCGTCCGCGCCTCCATCAGGCGCGGCCGGACATTAACCTGGACGGTTTCATCAATGCATAATTCCTCAAAGTCGACGCGGCGCTCACAGTCGAAGAGGCCGTCCCACTCAACGCACCTCGAATTTGTATGCACATATTCGCGAATCTGATGATCCGACACAGTGATAACGCCTGAATATGTCCCGCCGACTAGCATTGGTGATCCTCGCGACGTCGAAACACGAAACCAGGGCCGGCCATCAAATACAGCACCTGTCAGCATCCGCTCGAATTCACTTCTATACCAGAAGCCCGCCGGACCCGAAAAGTCTTCAACACTGACATTACGAATTGCCGCAGCAGCCTCGCTGCTTGGCAAAACGGCAGCATCATAAACGATACCCGGCGAGGCACACGACACCGCCATTCCCAACGCAAACAGACCTGCAGCAAATCTCTTCATAATGAATTCTCCCCAATAATCTCCCGATCAGAGATGATATCACGGGTGAACCACAGCTGAACGCGCCCCGGACGGAAGAGACATAGGCACCTACCCTAGGGGCACGCTTGAAGTCACTCACACATCAGGTCACTCTTGTTCCAAACTGAAATAATGAGGTCTCAATGTCTGCAGCCACCCCCCTTTTCCAGCCTTTAAAAATTCGCGGAATGACGGTTCCGAATCGCGTTGTCATGGCACCAATGACCCGCTCTTTCTCCCCGAATGGCGTGCCTGGCCAAGACGTCGTCGACTATTATGCGCGACGCTCTGACGCTGATGTGGGCTTGATCATCACCGAGGGCACGACCGTCGCACGTGGCGGCGCCTCAAATGATCCGAGGGTTCCCAATTTTCACACAGACGCAGCCCTAAAAGGCTGGAAGGCCGTCGTCGACGGCGTGCATGCCTATCCGGGGAAAATCGCGCCGCAGCTTTGGCATGTCGGCATGATGCGGAAACCCGGTACCGGGCCTGATCCAGATGCCGTTTCCGACAGTCCATCGGGCCGCACCCATAAGGGTAAGCAGATTTTGCCCGAACCAACTGAAGCCGAAGTCGACGATATGGTAATGGCTTATGCCGATGCAGCAGGTGAAGCGGCACGGCTGGGCTTTGACTGTATCGAGTTACATGGTGCGCATGGCTATTTGATTGATGAGTTTTTCTGGGATGTCATGAACACCCGATCAGACCGGTATGGTGGCGGTCTCACTGACCGTGCGCAATTCGCCGGCGATATCATCAGGGAATGCCGCAAAAAGGTCAGCGAGGATATGCCGATCATATTGAGGTTTTCGCAATGGAAGCAACAAGACTATGACGCTCGCCTGGCCGAAACACCGCAAGAATTAGAGGCCTTTCTAAAAGTCTTCACGGATGCAGGCGTCGACATTCTGCATGCTTCACAGCGCCGCTGGTGGGAGGCTGAATTCCCTGAAATTGACGGCGACAATGGTCTCAACCTTGCCGGCTGGTGCAAGAAACTAACTGGTCTGCCATCAATCACCGTCGGCTCGGTCGGGCTCGGCTCCGACTTCACGGGTGCCTTCCGTGGGGAAGACTCCAAACGGCGTCCCATCGTTGATGTCATCGAGCGTCTGGACAGGGGCGAGTTTGATATGGTCGGCATTGGGCGGGCCTTATTACAAGATCCATTATGGGCACAAAAAGTGAAACTGGGACAAACAGATCAACTTGAAGACTATGACGCCAAAGCTCTGGCAACATTATATTGAACCGTGGCCCTGTCTACGGGGCGCAACCAGACCGTTTTAGATAGAGACGGCGCAAAAAGCGCCCAAGGCACGCGAATAATGCGCACTTGGACGCGGTGGACAATGGCTGCCAGCGCTCTAGATAGAGATCTTGCAAAAAAGTGACACTCGTGTCACTTTTTTTAAAAGGAAGCGAGATGTCGGCAATTATCAAATATATTTTTGAGTATGGCGCCTTGGTTTTTGCCTTCGGCCTGATGGCGCCGTTAATCGCTCAAACCCTGGTCGCGTTCGGCATTATTGGCATATTCGGCCTGTCGCCATTATTTATCGGCTGTCTGATTGCCGGCCTTTATGGGTTATTCGCGCAAATAAAAGGGCGGTGGATATGATCGAGAACAACTCTGACGGCCTTGAGAGCCCCGAATTTCTGATGCGGCAAGAACGGGAAATCGCACGCAAACATATTGGGAAGTTTCCATATTTTGCGGTGATATGGGCGTTCTCAAATCTCGCCGTCTGGCTCTCGCTCTGGCCCCTTGTACTGTCCGGCATTTTACCGCTGTGGGCCGGCTTTATCATTGCGACCATCAATATCAGCCTATGCTACTTGCCATCACATGAGGCTCAGCACGATATCATCGCGCGTCCGGGCGAAAGGCTGCACTGGTTGAATGAGCTGGTCGGACATTTGTCGGTCATCCCGCTGGTCACGCCATACAGGGCGCTTCGCTATACACATTTGGAACACCACAAACACACTAATGATCCCGACTTTGATCCCGATTATTCAACCAGAGCGTCTGGCCCGCTAGCGGCGATATGGAAGAGCATTGTCGACCGTCAGCCGGGCGCCACAGAGGGCTTGAACGGATATTCGAATGCCCTCGAACGGGTCGGTCGTCCGGAGGTCGTTACTGAAACCGCGATCGCAAATCTGATGTACTTTTGCAGCCTCTTCGCGTTGGCCTGGTCAGGGTATGCCTTCGAGGCCGTGCTTCTCTGGTGGCTGCCCCGCCATATCGCGATCACCTATATCCAGTTTTTCCTAAGCTGGGCGCCGCACCACCCGGCAACCGAAACCGGACGCTACCAGAATACGCGGAGCTTCAGATCGCGGCTCGGAAATATCGGATCGCTCGGCATGCAGTACCATATTGTACATCATCTCCATCCGAGAATTCCACTATACCGCACGCCGATAGCCTATTGGGAAATGCGGGACATTCTAAAGAAACGCGGCGCCCGGGTCGACGACCTCTAGAACCGGCTACCACTCACCGATATTCTGCATGCTATTCCAGGGCGCGATAAGCTCTTTCGCACCGCCCTTCTGAAGCAACTCGACCGATATTCCATCCGGCGACCGAACAAAGGCCATACGGCCATCACGCGGCGGCCGGTTAATCACAACACCAAGGTTCTGAAGCCGCTCACAAGCGGCATATATGTCGTCGACCTGGTAGGCCAGATGCCCGAAATTCCGACCACCCGTATAGACTTCCTGATCCCAATTATGGGTCAGCTCGATCATCGGAATATTCATTTCTGTCGGGCGCTTGTCTTTCGGCAGACCACCTAGTCGTTCAATGTCCGCAGGCGAGGCCAGGAACACCAATGTGAATCGCCCGGGCTCGCTATCATATCGCGCGACCTCTGTGAGACCGAGACCTTCGACGTAAAACTGCAAGGATGCGTCAATATCTTCGACCCGCACCATTGTGTGCAGAAACTCAATACTCATGTCCGGCTCTCCTCCTTCAAGCGCTCGACTTCTTCGGCCAGCGTTGGCGGCATAAAGCGGTAATAATAGGCCGTTACAAGATAAAGCATGCCTACAATTACCAGCATGACAAAAACAAATGTCATGAAAGTGTGTAGCATATATCCACGCTCGAAGGGGCCTTCGATCGCCCCCATCAACCGCCATACACTATCCCAGATCCGATTGAATGCAGCGATCAGTATTGGCAAAAGCAGGCTGGCACCAATCGCTGACAAACACCGGTAAGTCGCTGAACGCGGGCCTTCGGTTTTGATATAGCTGGCAATATAGGCATCCCGGTCAATCTCCTCACTCAGCATACCTAGCTCGACATTAGAGTCATAGGCTTCACCAGCAAAGGTTCCCAACTGCGACCAGGCCCAGAACAGACCCGCTCCCCAGACGAGTAGGCCCGCGATCATGCCGAAGTATAATAATGTTATCAAATCCATTCTTGTCTCCCGGCAGAATCCGTCAGGCCTCAGTGGTCCGTCTTACGTGCTCATAAGTCAACATTGCCCGCTTCCTGTCCACGCCCCAATGGTAATTATGCAAACGATGGTCGGAGGCAAGCACCCGATGACAGGGAATGAGCCAGGCCACCGGATTAGCGCCAATGGCTGTCCCGACCGCGCGCGCCGCCTTCGGGTGACCGGCGCGTTTGGCAAGCTCTCCATAGGTTTTGATCTGTCCACTTGGAATGCCCATCAAAGCCCGCCAGATTTGCCGTCTGAACGGCGTCCCGTAAAGGGCGACGGGTATCGGCTCGCGAGACACAAATATCTTCGTTGCCCACGCTTGTGCCGCGTCATCATCCCGCACGAAGCGGGCCTTTGGGTAACGCTGTTCCAGACGCGTAAACACGTCGGCTTCAGTATAACCCTGATGCTCGAAGCCGGTTTTCGGACCGGCGGACTCGTCAATAAAACAGAGATCGCTCAAACCCCGCTCGGAACTGAGAAAAATAGCCGCCCCAAACGGTGTCTCCGCGCGACCATAAACCAGGATGACATTGTCACCACCGGCTTTCGCCTCGCCCGGCGATAGTCCTTCATGCGCAATAAACAAATCATGCAGTCTGGACGGGGAAGACAGGCCAATTTCTAATGCCGTATCCAGCACGCTCGCACCTTGCTGCAAGAGACTTCCGGCCTCGGAATGCGCGATCATCGCCATATACTGGCGCGGGCTGATACCGGCCCAGCGACAAAATTCTCGCTGATAATAGTCAGGCGATATTCCGGCTTTCATGGCGCAGCTGTTCAGATCCGGCCAGTCGCGCCACGTTTCGCCGAGATGCGCCAGACTTTTAGCGATCCGTTGATACGAGGTGGATCTTTTTCCCAAACTTATCTGATCTGCCATAATGCCAGTTTGCCAAGGCCCGTGTCATAACGCCACCCGTTTCTTGCTCTGCCGCCAATCTCTTGGCAAAGATGACCAAATAAAAAATTGCATCGCCAGACAAGGCACGAAGGGAAACAGGAATGAAAGAGCTAGAAGGCAAGGTCGCCTTTGTAACGGGCGCCGCATCAGGAATCGGTCTCGGTATCGCCGAGGCGCTGGCCCAGGCCGGGGTTAAAGTCATGATGTGCGACATTGAAAAAGCCCCTCTCGACGAAGCAGCGGCAGCACTTCGCACAACCAATGCAGATGTCGAAACCGTAATTGCCGACGTTTCGATCAAGGCGCAACTTCAGGCTGCTGCTGACGAAACCATTAAAAAATATGGCAAAGTACATATATTGGTGAACAATGCCGGTGTCGGCGGCGGTGGCGGCTATGGCGCCTGGAATGACAATACATGGAACTGGACGCTGGATGTTAATCTGTTTGGCGTCATCTATGGGATCGAGATATTCGGGCCGCTAATCGAACAGCATGGCGAGGGCGGGCAAATTGTATCAACCGCCTCAATCGCCGGATTATGGTCAGGCAATGGCGCGCCGTATAATGTTTCGAAATTCGGTGTGGTTGCCCTGTCCGAAGGCTTAAGACTGGAGCTCGCGCCAAAGAATATTGGTGTATCTGTCCTATGCCCCGGAATTATCAGAACCAAGATCATGGAGTCCGAACGAAACATGCCTGAGCGCTTCGGTGACAGCAAGCCACAGCTAGACCTGTCAACCGATGCCAACGCCGAGGAATTCCTGACCGCGTTCCGCGCCCGTATCGAGGCCGGCATTGATCCACTCTATGTCGGGGAACTGGTCCGCGAGGGAATTGAAGAGGATTGGGATTACATTTTCACCGATAATGAATTCGAGCCGATGATCGATATGCGCTTCGGCGCTATAAAAGCGGCCTTTGCACGGATCCGCGATCGCGAACCGCGTCGCTAGCAACATACAGAACAGCCCGTGGCGTAAACACCACGGGCTGTTCGTTAACCAGTCAGGGGTCTGGCAACCGGCTCACCCCGGCCGCATGCCCTGATAAGCGGCGCGATGACTAGATCCGCTCAATGATGATAGCGGGCGCCATTCCGCCAGCTGCACACATTGTAACCAGGCCATACCGCCCGCCTGACCGCTCTAATTCGTCCAGCGCAGTTCCGATCAAAATTGATCCGGTCGCGCCAATCGGGTGGCCCAGCGCCATGGCACCGCCATTAATATTGACTTTCGACCGATCAAGATCGAGGTCACGAATGAACTTTTCGGCAACTACCGAAAATGCCTCATTAATCTCGAAAACGTCGATATCATCTTTGCTTAGACCGGCTTTTTCGAGGACTTTCTGCGCGGCAGGGACCGGTGCATTCAGCATCAAAGTCGGACAATCGCCCATATTTGCGGTTGCCACGATCCGGGCCCGCGGCGTCAGGCCATTCTTACTGGCATAGGCCTCTGAGGCGACCAGAATCGCCGCAGCGCCGTCAACGACACCCGACGAGTTTCCGGCATGATGGACGTGGGTCATTTTGCCTTCAAGTTGCGGATATTTCTGTAAGACCATGTCACCATAGGTTGTCCCACTCTCGTCGATCGGAATCCCCATAAACATGTCAAACACGGTTCGCAGTCCCCCTAAGGTCTCCATTGTCGTGCCGGGCCGTGGAAACTCCTCCTTGTCGAGCGCCAGTGAGCCATCTTCATTATAGACTGGCACAAGTGACTTATCGAACCGCCCTTCAGCAATGGCTGCAGCAGCCCGCTGCTGGCTGACAAATGCCAGCCGGTCAACGGCTTCACGATCAATCCCTTCAAGGGTTGCAATCGCATCAGCACAGACACCTTGCTGGCTCTGCGGATGCTTCGCTCTCAATCTGAGATTACCGCTATCGACCATAGGCGGATTCTTGGGGTCTGCGGTAGCCGCTGTGTAGCTCATCATCTCGGTCCCACCGGCGATGACAAGATCTTCCATGCCCGACATAACCTGCGCCGCCGCCAGACTGACCGTCGTTATACCGGATCCGCAAAACCTATCGAGCGTCAGGCCGGACGCCTTGATATCATAATTTGCATCAAGCGCCGCCATTCGCCCTAAATCGCCACCCTGCAGGCCGCGCTGCGAACTGGTCCCCCAGATAATATCGTCAACGTCTGCGGTGTTGAGTTTATTTCGGTCACGCAAGGCCGCCAGAACTGTCGCGGCCAGATGCTGGGGATGAAGGTGCGCCAACGCCCCTTTTCCCTGTTTGCCAATCCCGCGCGGGGTCCGGCACGCATCGATAATATATGCTTCAGCCATATGTTTCCTCCATACTTATACTATTTTGACGCTCCGCGGCGGAACTAGCTCTCAACCTCGAAAGTCAGCCCGGCATTCTGTCGCAAACGTTCAACCAGCGGAGCCGCCATTGCCGGGGCCGGCGTATAGATGCCGCCAGGCGTTGCGCTTGCTTCGTTGACCAGGGTCAGCGCCGCTTCACTGAGCATTTTCGACGTTGACCCGTACCCCGGATCACGATCACCGGTCACGCCGACCTTGATCACGTCACCGGCCGCTGTCGTGCCGTAGAATAGCACATCATAAAAGCCATTATCGCGTTCGTCCTTGGTTGGCCCCTCACCCGGCTTTGGAGCATCATCACCGCCAATCACATCGGTTTTCGCGACCACTTCCGCAGCAGCCTTTCCGGCTTCGCCCGGCCCCGTCAGCATCATTTCGTCATACTTAAAGTCTTCACCATAAGCATGCCCCAATAAGGCGTTTGAGCGATGAACATTCTTTGTGTTGATCGCCGCCATCACAAATGGCGCCGACCAGCTACCAATATCGGTATCTTCCACCGGTGCATTGCCTGGCGGCTGATCCGGTCCGGTAAAGCCCTCGCAAAGGCTGAACGGATTAACTAGGAGCCCAATCAGTTTCGGGTCTTTCTGAACCGCTTCCATCGTCGCCCGCATTGAATACGCCGTTCCACCGGAGAATTTGCCCTGCATTTGCCGGACCCGCCCTTTAACCCGCGTCGCCGGCGCTCCGAATTTTTCCTGTGCAGCCTGCTCAAGGAACCAGACACCAAGATCAAACGGTATTGAGTCAAATCCACAGGAGAATACAATCCGCGCACCACTGGCCTTCGCGGCAGCCGAATATTTCTCGATCATCTGGGCCATCCAAGCTGGCTCGCCGCACAGGTCGACATAATCTGTGCCTGTTTCGGCACAGGCGCTGACCAGCGCCTCACCATATAATTGATACGGACCAACTGTAGTCGCAACGCAACCGGCGCGCGCCGCCATGGCTTTCAGACTGCCGGCCTCATCGGCATTAGCAACGATTAAAGGTGTATCAGCTGGCGCCCCGATTTCATCTCTGACCTGAGCAAGCTTTTCAAGACTACGGGCCGCCATCGCCCAGCGAACATCCTTGCCATTACCATATTGCTGGTTGAGATACTCCGCGACCAGTCGCCCCGTATAACCGGTTGCACCGTAAACTATTACGTCAAACTCTCGTCCTTGCGCCATTCATGCATCTCCCTGAATCAAATCGCTAGAAGAGGCGTGTCTTAAATAGGCGCAAAAAGCAATCTCTGTCGCAGCGTCAAAGCCCGAGGACATCATCCATATCATAAAGCCCGGGTGACTTCCCACAGACCCAGCCAGCGGCACTTACGGCGCCATGGGCAAATACTTTTCGATCCAGCGCCTGATGCGACAGGCTCACAATTTCCAGAGGCGAGCCAAAGGCCACGCTATGTTCACCGATAACCCCGCCCAGACGCCGAACCGAGAAGCCGATAGCCCCGGATGTCCGGCCGGCTTCAGGGCCATTATAGGGCGCCGCTCGCAGCTCGCTCAAATCCCGCTCGCGACCGGCCGCAGCAGCTTCCCCGAGCATCAGTGCAGTTCCAGATGGCGCATCCTGTTTCAGCGCATGATGGCTTTCCGAAATCTCAATATCCCAATCGGGACCAAGTTTTTCAGCCGCCATGCGAACCAATGATTCAAGTAGATTGACACCCAGCGAAAAATTACCCGCCTTCACAATTGCAAGTTTCCCGGCGGCCTGAACGATCGCTGCCTGTTCCGCTTCTGAAAAACCTGTTGTTCCAATTACCGCATGTTTGACCCCGAGATCGGGAAGGTGCGCCAAGGCCGCTACAGTCGCTGCCGGTGTCGTGAAATCTATCCAGACATCACTACAGGCTGCGGCTGTCTCAACATCGCTAGTGGTTACCACGCCAATCGGTTCGCGACCCGCAAGCCGGCCGAGATCAGCCCCCATATCCGATGACCCCGGTGCCTCGGTTCCCCCTGAAACCTGATGGCCGAGATCCATGGCCGCGGCGATGATTTGCCGTCCCATTCGTCCGGCCGCGCCAGCGACACAAATTTTTGATGATATTGTCATTCCCGTCCTATAACCCGACCCCGTTTCGATTGCGAGCTTTTCTCGGTATTCGGCACCTATCCGATAAATTAGAACAATGATAAGGCGACCGCATGTATCAGATAACTGCGCGCGGACCACGCACCGAAATCGAAGCGGCTTGGGATCTCTTGGCCTGGACTGACCCGTCGCCGGCCGACGCCGTCGATGCCAAGGAAGATACCCGCCTGACCTGGCGACTTGATGCCTATGCCCAGAGCCGGCCGGACGCCGACGCCTGCGCCGAACTGATCAGGCAAAACGTACCGTCTCTTAACCCGGTTGTCGAAGCACTCGCTGATCGTGACTGGATCAAGGTATCCCTTGAAGGACTCCCCGCAGTTGAAGCTGGATCCTTTATCGTTGCCGGCAGCCATGTTCTGACGCAGGCTGCGCCCGGTAAAACGAGTATTCTGATCGAAGCAGGCCCGGCTTTCGGCACCGGCCACCATGGCACGACGCTAGGTTGTCTAAAAGCGCTGGAACATATTCACCGGCGGTCGCGGCCAGCAAAAGTACTTGATGTCGGCGCGGGCTCCGGCGTCCTTGCAATAGCCGCGCTAAAGTCGGGAAGCCGCCGGGCATTGGGCACCGATATTGACATCCAAAGCGTCGATATTGCCGCAGAGAACGCCGCCAAAAACAATACCGGGCGGCAGTTTAAAAGCCTGCATGGCCGCGGCGCAGCCCTTTCGGTCATCCACAATCAGGCGCCATACGACCTGATCTTTGCAAATATACTGGCGCGTCCGCTGACACAGCTGGCACCACATCTGGTTCGGCTTCTCAAGCCGAACGGGCATATTGTCCTCTCCGGATTACTGAACCATCAAGAGCCGCTGATCCGCAAAGCCTATAATTCCCGCGGCCTCGTTCTGGCAAAACGCTTTCGTCAGGATGGCTGGTCCTCGCTTCTATTCAAACGCACAAACGCGTCACAAAAAAGATTGGCGTCCCCCCCATCCGACGCTACACAGAGGACATGAAACAATCATTCGACGTTAAAGGCGGCCCGCATATCGGCGCCAAGAATCTTCCGCTGCTGCGGAACGAGATGAGCCAGCAAAATCTCGACGGGTTCTATGTCCCGCACGATGATGAATATCAGAATGAATATTTGCCCGAAGCCAATGAACGCCTTGCATGGGCCACAGGCTTCACAGGCTCATTCGGCTCGGCCCTGATTTTTCAAGACCAGGCGATTCTGTTCGTTGATGGTCGATATACTTTACAGGGGGCCGACCAGACCGATCCGGACCTGTTTTCCTGCGTTGCAACGCCAGATCCTGGTCCATTCGGATGGCTTGGTCAGCAACAAATGGATGGCCTTCGTATCGGGTTTGATCCCAAGCTGGTATCACCAAATGATGCCAGCCGGCTGAGGCAGGCCGCCCAGAAAGCTGGTGCAACAATTGTCGAGGTCGCAGAAAGTCCGCTTGATAAAGTCTGGGCTGACCGGCCTGACCAGCCAAATGCCAAAATCTACCCCTATCCCATTCATCTGGCGGGGGAGTCCTCGGCCGCTAAAATTTCAAAACTGACTGGACCGATGCGGGCTGATGGTATCGACACCCTGATCGTGACATCGCCGGCGAGCCTCGCCTGGTTGTTCAATATCCGTGGTGGTGATGTCGCGTGTAGCCCGCTACCTTTGGGACGGGCTATCCTGTCGGCCGACGGCTCGGCAGAGCTATTTCTGGATCTCGACAAAACTGACAACGAACTCGGACACCATCTAGGCGATGAGGTCTCTATCAGAGCCGAAAGTGAGCTCGGCACTGCCCTGGAAGGCCTACACGGTAAAACCGTCAGCCTCGACCCGGCTTTGGCCTCAAGCTGGTTTTTCACGAAACTCGAACAGTGCGGTGCGACCATCATCCGACAGGACGATCCCGTCGCCCTTCCGCGCGCTTGCAAAAATGCCGCCGAACTCGACGGCACAATTACCGCCCACAAGCGCGATGCCATCGCGCTCTGTCGCTTCCTGCACTGGCTTGCGACAACGGGCCAAAGCGGCAACATCACCGAGATTGATGCTGCCATGCAGCTCGAAGCCTATCGTGATCAGCTCCCCGGGCTGAAAGACCTCTCTTTCGAAACCATTTCAGGTGCGGGGCCGAACGGCGCCCTGCCGCATTATCGCGTCTCCTCGGCGTCGAACCTGCCGCTTGCGGTTGGCAGCCTATATCTTGTCGATAGTGGTGGTCAGTATCTTGATGGCACCACCGATGTGACAAGGACGGTTGCGATCGGGACGCCAAGTGCGGAAATGAAACGGCATTATACGCTTGTTTTAAAGGGGCATATCGCTCTGGATGCGGTCCGCTTCCCGCCCGGAACAACCGGCACACAGCTCGATATTCTGGCACGGTTCGCCCTGTGGCAGGCTGGGCTGGACTATGATCATGGCACAGGTCACGGCGTCGGCGTGTATCTCGGCGTGCATGAAGGCCCGCACCGGATTGCCAAAGCCCCCAATAGTGTTGCGCTCGAGGCCGGAATGATCGTCTCGAATGAACCGGGCTTCTATAAAGAAGGGGCTTACGGCATCCGGATCGAAAACCTGCAATATGTTACCCCGGCCGAGGCGATCGAAGGCGGTGACCGGCCAATGCTTGGCTTTGAATGCCTGACCTTTGCGCCCTTGTGCCGTGAACTTATCGTCACCGAGTTGCTAACTGACGCCGAACGCAACTGGATCGATGATTACCATCAACGTGTTCTGGCTGAAGTTAGTTGCAATCTTGACGACAGCGCCTGTCAGAACTGGCTGAGCGGTGCCTGCGCGCCGCTTTAGTCCGTCGCGATATACTCGATCCACTCGGCTTCGCTCATCACGGTCAAACCCAGTTGTTCGGCTTTTTTAAGCTTTGATCCGGCGCCCGCCCCGGCGACAACTATATCCGTTTTAGAGGATACCGATCCGGCGACTTTTGCCCCTAAGGCAGCGGCACGGGCTTTGGCCTCATCGCGCGTCAGTGTCTCCATTGCACCAGTGAACACAACTGTTTTGCCGGTCACCACACTGCCAGCCGACGGGGCTTCTGCATCAATGATTTCGAGTTCGGTTAACAAGGCGTCCAGCATGTCGCGACTATGCGTCTGACGGGCAAAACTGGTCAGACTGTTAACGGCTGTTTTCCCGATACCGTCAATTGATAACAGATAGGCTTCCTGTTCTGTCCCGGCTTGCTCGGATGCGCTGATGACAGTCTCCCAAAATGCCGGCCAGGACAGGAATGTCCGGGCCAATAGGAGAGACGTTGTTTCGCCGACATGGCGAATGCCAAGACCGTTTAGAAAGCGGGCAAATGGCACTTTGCGATGCAACTCAATAGAACCGATTAGCTTTGCTTCCGACGTTGCACCAAACCCGTCCCACCGGGACAGTGGCGGCAACCCCGCCGCCGCAATCCGCTGCGATAATTGAAAGATGTGCTGCGGCGCGGTGACCACGCCCTTGTCGAAAAATAACTCGATCTGACGTCCGCCAAGACCGTCAATATCCAGCGCTTTGCGAGAAACAAAGTGCTTTAACCGCTCAATGATCTGCGCCGGACATGACAGACCACCGGTGCAACGGCGTCGAACATCTTCCTCACCCTTATCGTCAATCTCACGCTCGGCTGGCGCTCCGCATTCAGGACAGCTTGTCGGCATCTGATAAGCGACCGACCGTTTCTCACGATCGGGGTTTATAACCCTGACAATTTGCGGAATAACATCACCGGCTCTCTGGAGCTCGACAGTATCACCGACCCGCAAATCAAGCCGCGCAATTTCATCCTCATTGTGGACGGTGGCATTCGACACAACCACGCCGCCGACCGAGACCGGCAACAGTCTCGCCACCGGCGTCAACGTGCCGGTTCGGCCGACCTGTATATCAATCGCTTCGAGCTGAGTCTGTGCCTTTTCGGCCGGAAACTTATGTGCAATCGCCCATCTCGGAAACCGGCTGACCTGGCCCAGCCGTTGTTGCCAGTCGAGCCGGTCAACCTTGTAGACAACACCGTCAATATCATAACCAAGTGCCGCTCTTTGCGCTGTCAGCGCTTCGTAAGCACGCAGTAAACCGTCTGATTGGAGGTGACGTTCAAACAATGGATTGGTGCAAAAGCCCCAGGTTTTGAACAAGGCGATGGCTTCGGTTTGGGTCGCCGCAAAATCAGATGACGCGCCGCCCCAGGCATAGGCAAAAAACTTCAGCCGCCGCGACTTCGTAATCGAGACATCAAGCTGACGAAGACCACCGGCAGCCGCGTTTCTCGGATTGGCAAAGGTTTTGCGACCAGCATCTGCCTCTCGGCGATTCAGCGCCAGAAAGTCTTGTGTATCAATGTAAACTTCACCGCGAATTTCGACCTCGTCCGGCCAGCCGGTTCCGGTCAGCTTATGCGGTATTTCGGAAATCGTGCGGGCATTTTCGGTTACATCTTCGCCCTGCTGACCATCACCTCGTGTGGTTGCTGAAACCAGGCTCCCATCACGATATGTCAGACTCAGTGACAGACCATCGATTTTCGGCTCAGACGTTAAAGCCAGTTCTTGCTCTGCCCCGATCCCGAGAAACCGTCGGATCCGGTCGCAGAAATCCCGAACGTCGTCAGGTGTGAACGCATTGTCCAGTGACAGCATCGGTTTGAGATGTTGCGCTTTTTTAAACCCGTCAGCCAGACTTCCGCCAACACGTTCTGACGGGCTGTCTTTGCGTTTCAGGTCCGGAAAGCGCGCCTCAATCGCACCATTACGCTGGCGCAGCGCATCATATTCCGCGTCGGTTAAATACGGATCATCATCGCGAAAGTAACTCGCATCAGCAAGTTTCAACTCAATCGCTAAACGCGCCAATTCGGCTTTCGCCTGCATCTCGGTCAGATCATCGACCGATATATTCTCCGTCATGCCGCCTCCAGCAGTTTCAATGCGGCCGCACGCGCCTCATCGGTAATGCTGGACCCTGATAGCATTCGAGCAATTTCTTCAAGCCGGTCGCTCTCATTTAACTTCGAAACATGCGTCAGAATTTTGCCTGGTTCAGCTTCTGCTTTTTGCACCCGCCACTGACGCGACGCCGAGGCCGCGACTTGCGGACTGTGGGTAACGCCAAGCACCTGCCGTTCCAATGATAACCGCAGAAGACGTTCACCAATCGCAGTCGCAACCGCCCCGCCAACGCCTTGATCCGCCTCGTCGAATATTAAGGTTCCAGCCCCGCCGGTCTCGCTCAGCGCGCACTTCAATGCCAGCGAGAACCGCGCCAATTCACCCCCCGAGGCGATCGACTTCAAAGGGGCATATCCCTGCCCCGGATTGGTCTCGACCAAGTATTCGACCCGTTCCTGACCGTTCGCACCACTATCATCATCGGAAATCGGCGACAGGCTGACTTTAAAACGTACCCGGCCAAGATGTAACGGCGCCAGCTCGCCGGCGACGGCAGCACTTAATGCCTCGGCTTTTACCACACGTTCTTTACTCAGCCGGTCAGCGACATCCTGCCATGCTGCCTTAGCCTTAACCGCAACAATCTGCGCCTCGGCCAGCGATTCAGTTTGCGTCTCGCTCAACTCCAGCAACCGTTTCTGTTCCTCCAGAAAGTGATCAAGCTCATCGGGCTCACACCGGTATTTGCGCGCGGCCGTCCGCAGTCCGAATAACCGGCTCTCGACACTTTCAAGCGACCCTGAATCATGGCCAATTTCCTGCAGAACGTCAGACACGACGCTACCAGCCTCAAGCAACTCGATTAACGTCCGTTCGACAGCAGCAGCAGCGAGCTGGACGCGGTCGGCAAAACCATCACTGACAGCCTCTATTCCATTCATCCGTGCGACGCGTTCGATCAGCCTCGAAGCGTGCCCTAGCGCACCCTCAATCTCACTTCCCGACAAGGCCTTTTTCGCTTCACTCAAATTGTCGATGAGTTTTTCCGATTGCAGCAACACAGCGCGCTTGTCAGCAAGTCGGCTGGCTTCACCCTGTTCCGGTGCCAATTGCTCGAGCTCGCTAACAACATGGTTCAACCAGGCCTGGTTTTCAGCGGCTTCGGAAATTTGTGTCTCGAGCGCAGCTAACGCAGCTTCGGCCGTTTGATAATCATGCCAAGCGGTTTGTGAGGCTTTTACCAAAGGCCCGAGGCCACCATACGCATCAAGCAATGACCGGTGCTCACTCACCCGCATCAGTGCCGATGCCGCGTTCTGAGAATGAATTTCAAGCAGTGATTCGCCAATCGGGCGCAACACACGGGCATTTACTGGCTGATCATTCACAAAAGCCCGGGATGCCCCCTCGACCGGTACCACGCGTTTCAAGAGCAGGACTTCGTCAGGTTCATAGTCGATTCCTGCTTCGGCCAATAAATTCCAGACAACATGATCTGCAGCCGGTTCGAAACTCGCGGTCACCGATGCCAGCTTTGCCCCCGAACGCACTAGACCACGGTCGGCCGATGCCCCCATAACCAAGCCTAAAGCATCAAGCAGAATAGACTTCCCAGCCCCGGTTTCGCCGGTGAGGGCTGTGAACCCGTTCTCAACTTCTACATCGAGCTGATCAATCAATACCAGCGATCGTATCGAAACTGACTGTAACATCAGATCTTATCTAACTCAGGAACAAAGGCTGAACAAGCGGTTAATTGAAGTTGGGAATAAGACCCCGTATCCACTCAAGACGCCCCGATTCCGGCATGTCATCCGGGTTCAGGCCTTCACCCTGAAGCAAATTGTAGCTGTCAGTATACCACTCGCTCTGCGGATAATTATAGCCAAGCACGGCGGCAGCCGAAACAGCCTCATTCCGCAAGCCTAATGATAGATAGGTCTCGACCAGACGGTAGAGCGCTTCTTCGGCATGCAATGTCGTATCATAATCACGCACAACATTCCGGAATCGGTTCAAGGCCGAGAGGTGCTGATTATTGCGTAAATACCAGCGCCCGATCTCCATTTCCTTACCGGCAAGATGGTCATCGACCATATCAAGCTTGAGCAGGGCATCCCTCGCATAGTCAGTATCGGGATAGCGGCGAACCAAATCAAACAGGGCCGTCTGCGCGAGTTCCGTCGTTTTCTGGTCGCGCCCGACATCGATAATCTGATCAAAATAACTGACAGCAATCAGATAATAGGCATAAGGCGCCCCCTGGCTGGCCGGGTTCAGCGCAAGATATCGGCTCGCCGTATCGATAGCATCATCATAGCGTCGCGATTCATAAGATGCGAAAGCAGACATCAAGGCGGACCGCCGGGCCCATTCCGAATAGGGGTGCTGGCGTTCGACTTCATTAAACAGGAGAATCGCCTGATCGAAATCGCGCGCATCCAGCTCGTCAGTTGCGCGCTGATACAGCGTCTCAACCGGTCTTTCGACATAGGCCAGCTCTTCTATGCGATCGGAGCTCTGGCAGGCAGCCAAGACGACAAAGGATAACGAACTGATAAGGACTGGAAGGTTCATATTTCGCATGAGGGCGGTAATCCTTTTTGTTCACCTGCACTGTCATCACATAGGATATTTTATAAAGCCAGTCTTCGCTACGCTAAATAACTCTGAATGGCAGCAAAAACGGCTATATTACCCAAGCTTAATAAAAGACCTTAGGCATAGATGGCTTGCGAAGCTATTATTCGCACCTAATCTTAAGACCGGAAAATCAAGATTTAAGGTCTGCTTATGCCGCATGATCATGGCCACGCTCACAATCATATCGGATCCGGCGACAATCAGAGACGGGTTCTGATCGCAGCGGTGTTGACCCTGTTTTTCATGACCGTCGAAGTGATCGGCGGATTGATTTCCGGATCACTCGCCCTGCTGGCTGATGCCGCGCACATGCTAACTGATTCCGGTGCACTCATGCTGGCATGGCTGGGCTATCAACTTGCGAAACGGCCGGCCGACGCAAAGCGCTCATTCGGCTGGGGCCGGTTCAGAGTGCTCGCAGCCTTCGTCAATGGCGTCACCTTGATCGGACTCGCCATCTGGATCGTACTCGAGGCTATCGCACGGCTACTGTCACCGCCGGCCGTTATCGGCGAGCTCGTCCTTGGCGTTGCCATTGTCGGCTTGATCGTAAATCTCATTGCCTTTTTCATCCTTCATCGCGGACAGTCATCAGATCTGAACATGCAGGGCGCTGTCTGGCACGTCGCCGGCGACCTGTTTGGCTCATTGGCAGCCATATTGAGCGCAATCATCATCCTGAATACGGGTTGGATGGCGGTCGATCCGTTTTTGTCGGTGCTCGTCGCCGTCATCGTTGCTGTGGGCGGTATCGCACTTGTTCGCAAGACCGGACAGATTCTCCTCGAAGGCGTCCCGCACAATATCTCCCTGCCCGAAATCAAGGCCGATATCGAGGCGTTTTTCACCGCCATTGTCAAAGCAGATCATATTCACGCCTGGTCGATCGACGAGACGCGACTGATGCTCACCTTGGACATCGTCATCAAGCCCGGTTCAGATGCCGAGCGACTCAGAATCGACGTCAAGAACCGTCTTAAGGACCGCTTTGACGCCGACCATGTTACAATTGAGATCATCCAGATGGCGACGCCGGCCGACAGCATCAAGACGGCATCCGCGTCAGTCTGATGTTACGGGCACGCCCGCATCGCCTTTAGCGGCGCCCGTCTAGCAAAGCCTAAATCCGGGCAGCCAGTCGCGTAGCATGTCCTGCTTGGCAAGATGGGCCTGCCGGGCCTGGCGAGGTGTGCGGATAAGAAACTGGATCCGGTCGCCAGGCCGGCACTGTCCCAGAAGATGCTGATCACACAGCGCAACGCTTGCAATGCGGGGGTAACCACCGGTCGTCTGGGCATCAACGCCAAGGGTGAACGGCACGCCATTTTCCGGGCATTGAATGGTGCCCGGAAACACCGCGGCACTTTGCATCAGGCCATCACTCGCAATATCTAGCTTCGGGCCTTCAAGAGCAAACCCCATCCGGTCGCATCTATGACTCACAGAAAAAACACTCTCAGCCAAATGCTGATGCGACTGCGGCGTTAACAAGGATGTTTCGCCGGAGGGGGTGACCCGCAAACTCCAGCTTTTTAGAAATTTCGGATGTAATTGCGCGGGCAATTCACGCATTGGCGGGCTGGATGTTGTCGGGGTATAGCCAATTCTGTCACCGGTTGCGAGCGCCCGCCCCTCATGGCCGCCGAGGCGCGCAGGCAAATAGGTCGACTTGCAGCCAAGCACATCACGACCGGAAAAACCGCCCATAATCGCAATATAGGTCCGCACGCCCGCTGTCGGATGCTGCAGTGACAGGACATCGCCGGCTTCGACCCTAATGCTCCGGTAAAAATCAAGGCTATGATCATTAAGCTGTGCCGCTGCCGGTGCACCAGCCAGAGCAATCACCGCCGGCTGTTCGAAACCTAATCGGCAGCCGCCAAAACTCACTTCCATCGCAATCGCATCGTAAGCATTGCCAACCAGAGCATTGGCATATGCCAGCGACACCATGTCGGCCGCGCCGGCCCATGGCATCCCGAAATGGCGAAACCCATAGCGGTGCCCGCCCTGAAGCGTGGTCTGCAGACCCGGGGTTAGAATTTCAGCGCTCATATCGCTTCAAATCGAACAGGCATGCCCGGCTCAATCAAAAATGGAGGGGATTTTGAACCATCAAAGAAAATGTCTTCACTATATCCGATAATCGGCCATCCGCCGGGACCATCCATAGCGTAAATTCCGGTATATGTTCCGCAAATGCCGACTGATCCGGCAGGCACATGCTGACGCGGCGATGACAGCCGCGGAACATTTAATGTGTCCGGCAGCCCGCCAAGATAGCAAAACCCCGGCGTAAAACCGATCATCTCGACATGGTAGGTCAATGCCGTATGGCGAGCAATGAAAGCCTCAGCCGATAATCCTAAATCTGAACAGACCGTAGAAAAATCCGGTCCCATCTCACCACCATAATGCACCCGCACACGCCGTTCTTTGGCGCTCGCCAAGGCTGGTGCATGCGGGGTCTCCAGACACTTCCGAACAATATCGGCAACCTGTTCTGAGGACATCGCGCTTGAGTGATACAGGATGGCGACAGTCGCCAAGCCGGGCACCACCTCATCAAACAGCTTTAGGGCCCTTAAAGCCCGGGCATAGATCTGCGCATCGTCTGCTGCACCGACATGAACCTCAAGACAATAGTCCGACAGTTCGACCATGTCGAAACGGTTCATAGCGGACACCTGATACCGATGCCCGCGCTGCGGAGTGCATGTACAATGGCCCGCGCACGCGGAATAGCATCTTCAGTGTCGCCATGCAGGCACAATGTGTCGATCGCAAGCGGTACAATGCGACCATCAATTGTTCTGACAACGCCATCGCGAACGAGGCTTACAGCTTGGCATGCAGACTCTTCTACCGTTTCCAACAGTGCACCCGACGCCGTTCTCGGCAGCAACCGACCATCGCTGCGATAACCGCGATCGGCAAACCCTTCAGCGAGATAAAGCCGACCCGCCTGCTGTGCCGCCTCGCCCAGGCAGCCACTCGGTGGTCCGATCAGGGCCGCATGCGGCAAGACCGACGCAACCAGCTCGCGCAGTATTGCAGCCCGTCCGGGGGACGCGGCAAGATCATGATAAAGTGCACCGTGCGGTTTGACATGGCTCAGCCTGTCACCGGCATCATCAGCCAGACGACGCAAAGCCAGAAGCTGCGTTTCAAGACTCTCGGCAAGCTCATCATCACCGATCTCGAGCGAGCGGCGTCCAAAACCGGCGCGGTCGGGATACGACGGGTGCGCCCCGATATGAATGCCAGCTTCGCGTGCGGATTGTAGCGCCTGCCGCATGCTAAGCTCATCACCGCAATGCCCGCCACAGGCGATATTACAACTGCTGGCAAAGACCATTAGCGCCGCGTCGTGAGGCTGGCCTTCACCAAGGTCAATATTAAGATCAATCGTCTTTGTCATATGCTCAATACGGGTCAGCACGGTCATGCTTTAAGAAATATTGCCGCTCGCCGGTTATCATACAATACATTATCCGGCCGAACCACAGGTGCGATGCCGCTATTCGTACAACCGCGCACGCCGTCCGCCAGGCGCCTATCAGGAAGAATACTGCTCGGCACACCGGCAACTGGCAATCCCCCCGCAGACCGGGCAACATCACCACATTGGCAACCGCCTGGCGATTTTTAGCCAGCTCGCATTCCTGAAGATATCACTTACCAGAACCAGATGAGCTGGGCGCCGACCAACGCTAACAGAACGGCCCCAATCATGACATCCGATACTGGCATATACCGCAGGTCAGACCTCGTATCTGAACGCGCGATTGCAACCTCATCCGACGATATCAGGCTACCGGCCAAAAGTCCCAACAGACTAAGCAGTGATACTGGCAACGGGACGTGGAGATAATGAATATCAAGCCAGCCAAACGTCGTGCCCACACCGACCAGTATAGTGCTTGAGAAGCCGAGAATGAGCGCCAGCAAGGCACCGGCTGCATTCGCCCTAGGCCAGAACCAGCCGGCAAGATACACTACCACAAAGGGCGCGACGGCATAGGACAACAGCCCTTGTACATATTCGAACAACGTCCCGAACTCGCCAATGACAGGCGCCCAGACTGCACCGAGCAAAATCACAGCCGCCGTTGTGAAGCGCCCGACCCGGACCAGAT
>CBFHPC010000017.1:0-24664 GCA_965657655.1 Henriciella sp. | reverse complement strand
ACGATGATAAACCTGTTCATTGCGATGCAGGGCAATGTGAAAGACTGGGTCAATTATCATAGCCAGCATCACCGATTTTCAGACCAGCCCGGCGACCCACATAACCCTTTTGAGTCAAAACGCTGGGCCTGGGTCGGCTGGATATTGTTCCGTGATGATCGCGACATGCAACGTCCCATGCCGCTCTGGCTCAAACACCAACCAATTATCGTCTGGATGGACTATTTTTACAATGCGATTGCAGTCATTATGCATGCGGTTGTACCAGCTATCATCTACGTCATCGTCTGGATGACAGACGGGTCATTATTGCTTGCCGCAATCTGCCACGCATCCTTCATCATCGGTCGTGCCATTCATTTTCACGCGACAACTTATGGCATCAATGTCCTTGGCCATCTCAAAACACCGGTCTGGCTGGATCACTTTATCGGCTTACTGACCGGCGGTGAGGCCTTTCATGACCATCACCATGATCAACCAAAAAGTGCCCTGCACAGGCATAAGAACGGGATTTGGAACCGGATCGTCGATTACAATGGCACGATTTTATTGGTGTATCAGCGCCTCGGTCTGGTCACTAATCTGAAGATTGCGCCACAGTTCATCACGCCAGTTCCGGCGAAACCTTAAGCCCCGTCGGCATCCATCAAAAAATCTGAGGCGCCTTGCAGTCCTCGCCTCGCCCAGCCTGGCCTCGCGGCATAACTTCTCAGGTGAAATCCTCTATGCTAGCCTCCCAGAAAAATAAGGGAGGAATTCGCTTTGGCCTATAGCGAGCATGGATCTGAATTCACGAAATTCGAGCCGCGACGATTATCACCCGCGATCGGCGCCGAACTCATTGGGGCCGACCTGTCGCGCCCTGATGACCAGCTCATAGCCGAAGTAAGGGCGGCACTCCTAAAATACCAAGTCGTGTTTTTCAGAGACCAGAACGACCTGACCCGCGAACAACACATTGCATTTGCGAGGGCCTTTGGTGAGCTCGAGATACATCCGGCGACACCGAAAGGGCAAGCGGATCCGGAAGTTTTGCGCATTGCGCATGGTCCAAATTCCAGGGGCCAGGAGAATTCATGGCATTCCGATGTCACATGGCGGGAACAACCATCCCTAGGCTCGATCCTGAGAGCTATTGAGCTCCCCGATGTCGGCGGCGACACATTATTTTCAAACATGGTCCTTGCCTATTACGAGCTCGATGACGCCCTTAAAGAAAGACTGTCTAATCTGGTCGCCGTACATGATATCGCGCGGGTATTTGCCAAACGGCTTGGTCAGCCGCCGGAGTCGCTGCATGATAAATATCCGCCGCAGGAACACCCGGTGATCAGAACCCATCCGGAAACCGGTGAAAACAGCCTGTATGTCAACATAGCCTTTACCGATCATATCAAGGGCATGGACAAAGCTGAAAGCGATGCACTCCTAGCGTTTCTGTACAAGCGGGCCTGGCTACCTGAATACCAGTGCCGGTTCCGTTGGGCGCCGGGATCGCTCGCTTTCTGGGATAATCGAGCATGCCAGCATTATGCGGCCAGTGATTATTTTCCAGATATCCGAATTATGGAACGTGTCACGATTGCCGGCGACCGGCCTTACTTCAAACGCTAAACAATATTTCAGCTGACAAAGCTCTGACGGCGGCTTAGACCGGTGATCTACTGATCGCTGCGACGGGCCTTGACCCCGTTTGGAGTTTAAAATGACCAATATTGCGGCGTTAATTGCGCCTGAAAGTGCACCGCCTCGCGGCATGCTGAATAGTTTGGGGTTTCCGAAACCACCGGCCGAGACCCGCGTTGTTGCGGCGATGTCGGGCGGCGTCGACAGCTCGGTTGTTGCGGCCGTCTTGAAAGCCCGCGGATATGATGTCGTCGGTATCACGCTACAGCTCTATGATCATGGCGCCGCCATTCAGAAAAAAGGCGCCTGTTGTGCTGGCCAGGATATTCACGATGCCAGAGATGTTGCTGACCGCATCGGCATTCCTCACTATGTGCTGGATTATGAGAGCAAGTTCCGTCAGCAAGTTATGGACGATTTTGCCGACACGTACCTGACCGGCTCGACCCCCATCCCCTGCATTCGCTGTAACCAGACAGTCAAATTCTCGGATCTGCTCAAAACATCAAAAGATCTCGGCGCCGATTGTCTGGCAACCGGTCATTATATCCAGCGGCGCGATGGCGAGGCGGGTGTCGAGCTGCATCGCGCTGTCGATACTAGTCGAGACCAGTCCTATTTCCTGTTCGCCACAACCAGCGAACAACTCGACTATGTCAGGTTCCCGCTCGGGGGGCTGCCAAAAACCACCGTCCGCGACCTCGCTGATCATTTCAACCTACCCGTTGCCGATAAGCCAGATAGCCAGGACATTTGCTTTGTCCCGACAGGCTCCTATGCCCAAGTCGTGGAAGCCCTGCGTCCGGGGGCCGGGCGCAAAGGCGATATTGTCCATATTGATGGCCGTATTCTGGGTCAGCATAATGGTGTCATCCATTACACCGTCGGCCAGCGGCGCGGGCTCGGTGTCGCCACCGGCGCGCCACTCTTCGTCGTAAAAATCGACGCCGCGAAACGTCAAGTCATCGTCGGACCAAGAGAAGCCCTCAGAATCGCGGCGCTGCAATTGGAAGAGATCAACTGGCTCGGCGAAGACACGATCCATCAGGCCTGCGAGCGCAAACTTGATGTGCTGGCCCGGGTCCGGTCGACACGGGCACCGCTACCAGCCTATTTAACCCTTCAGAACGGACAGCCAAGCGTCTCATTTAAAGACGCCGAGGAAGGCGTTGCGCGCGGCCAGGCCTGTGTATTGTATGATGCGACTGACGAAAGCCGAGTGCTTGGTGGCGGCTTTATTGCGCGAACCGAAGCGACCTTTGAGACGGAGCAGACCGCCTGACCCGCAAAGATTGTGCTTGCTCGACCGCGCCGTTTACCAGGTCGGCTGCGAACAGCACGGCACCTAACACGCGCTCGAGCACGCCTGTCATAGCCTGGCCAACGCCGCGATAACCGGCATTGATAAATAGACCGAAGCAGCGGATGTTATCCCTGAGCAGCTGTTTTGATGGCTCCGATAGCAGGTAGATATTATGCCCGGACGCAAACCGCATGAAATGATGCCCCGATCACTTGAGCAGTCGATCATGGATCTGTCAGCTGATGTCGAAATCATCATCGGCGAGGCGCGGCTGCCTATTGAGAATTTGCTGACCCTCGAAACCGGTGACGTCATTGCACTTGAAAAAAGCATTGATGACCCAGTCGACGTCTACGTTGCCGGACAATTAATGGCGCGGGGACAGCTTATAATATCGGATGGAAAACTCGGGGTCTCACTGACCGAAATCATCGCCCCGGAAAAGTCATTTTGAAACGCCTTTATGGCGATCATGGACGTGGAAAAGAGACTCTGTTAACCATTTTAACGTCATCATATCAGCGTCGACGGGAGAATCCTTGATGCGTATGAAAATGTTTGCGGCCGAGTCGCTGGCGGCGGCCAAGGCGATGATTTTCGCAGAGATGGGCGACGATGCCATCATACTATCCGAGCGTAAAATACCCGGTGGCGTAGAAGTCCGTGCCGCGACCGATAAATTGGGCGGCGGCATGGTACCAACCGAGTCGCATCTATTAACCCGGCTAGGTGTTACACCAGATATCCGCAAGGTCGAAAATCCGTTGCGAAATCGGGTTCGCGACGCCCTCATCTGGCATGGCGCACCACAACGCTTTGCCGATCGTCTCGCAGACCTGAGCATTGAGAATAATCCCGACACCAAAGATCCAGCCACCGCCATGGCCGCCGGGCTTGATCATCTGATGTCCTATAAATCACTGGGCCGGCTTCCAAAGCGGGATATTCTGCTGGTCGGTGCCCCGGGACACGGCCGCACCGCAACCGCAGCAAAGCTGACCCGGCGCGCGGCAGCGAAAGGCGCAAAACTCATGCCGGTTGCAGCCGATCTCGATGCGACGGCCGGGCGCGCCCAGCTGGCGGCCTATTTGAAACTTGAAAACCGGCAGATCCGCAGTGCGACATCACCGGACACGCTGCTCAGTCAGCTTGAAAGACTACGCGCGGCAAAAACACGCTGTGTCATCGATATGCCGGCCATTATTCCTTCCGATAAGAATGATATGTCGAGTTTAACCGATCTGGCAGCGGTTATCCGAGCGGAACCGGTACTCGTCATCAGCGCAGAGGGGCATCCCGAGGATCAAGCCGAGGCCGCCCGCGCATTCGCGGCCGCCGGTGTCAAACGGGCGATTATTACGAAACTGGATGTTGTTCGTCGTCGCGGCGGTATCGTATCAGCGCTGTCGGCAGCACGAATCAGTCTAACCTATCTGGTCGTTACGCCATTTATTGGCGGCGGACTTATTGAGGCGTCGTCTAACCGTTTGGCAAAAGTATTACTTGAGGATTCGGCGGCTGAAATCGCCTTAAAAGGAGCAAAAAAATGAGCTTCCTATTGCCGAAATCAGAGCCTCGTCCAGCACAAATGCGTGGTCGCCGGGTTGAGCCTGCAACAATTATTGCTGTGGCATCCGGCAAGGGGGGCGTCGGCAAGACATTTATGTCCATTACGCTTGCCAGTGCCTTTGCGCAGGCCGGTCGGCGTACATTATTGGTCGATGGTGACCTTGGACTGGCAAATATCGATGTTCAGCTCGGTATCGAACCCGAAACCGATCTTGCTGCGGTGGTTGCCGGATGGGTTGAACTGGAAGATGCCGTAACGCCGGTTGATGGCGGTCCGTCCCGCGGTGGCTTTGACGTACTTCCGGGGCGTTCCGGCTCAGGCGCATTGGCGGAACTTTCTTCCGAAGAAGTTGCACGACTGGCGGCCGGCCTGTCAGCCCTGGCGCTGCAATATGATCAGGTGATCGTCGATCTTGGCGCCGGTATCGAGGCAAATTGCATGCGGCTTGCCCGAGCCGCCGACAGGGTGGTGATGGTCATCACCGATGAACCAACCTCGATGACCGACGCTTATGCCTTTATAAAAGTGTTAAAGGGGTATGCCCCGAGCGTTCAGCAAGTCGTGGCAATAAATCAGGCGATGAGCCGGGCAGCCGGACAGCAGACTTATGAGGCAATTTCGCAAGCCTGCGAAACCTTTTTAGGCTTCAAACCGCACCTTGCCGGAACCGTTCTGCATGACGATTCAGTTCGCGAAGCGATCCGCTCGCAATGTACACTGGTGTCATCCAACCCGTCCGCCCAGCCGGTAATGGATATTATCGGCATTGCGCAGTCGCTGTTGACCCCTCGCGGGCAAGAATTGCGGCGTTAATAAAAACGCAACAAAAAGCAGGATCTAGGCCAATTGGTTAAAGCCTTGGTAAGATTCGCGTCCTATCTCTTAAATGGTTAACATAAAGGGTGAATTTCTTAAGACTGATGATTCGGGGAGTAGAATATGAGAGTCTTGCTGATTGAGGACGATATTGCGGTGGCTCGCAGCATTGAACTGATGTTGAAGGCGGCCGGCTTTAATATTTATATGACCGACCTCGGTGAGGAAGGCGTCGATCTCGGCAAAGTCTATGAATATGATATCATTATACTCGACCTCGCCCTGCCCGACATTTCCGGATATGAAGTTCTCAAACAATTAAGAATTGCGCGGGTGAATACACCGGTTCTGGTCCTATCCGGCAATCCCGATATCGAAGCGAAGGTCAAAACGCTCGGATATGGTGCCGATGACTATCTGACCAAGCCTTTCAACAAGGATGAGCTTATTGCCCGGATCACCGCGATTGTTCGCCGTTCGAAAGGGCACGCCGAAAGCATCATCAGAACCGGCGAGATTATCGTCAATCTTGATGCAAAGACGGTTGAAGTCGACGATGACCGGGTGCATCTGACCGGCAAAGAATATCAAATGTTCGAATTGCTGTCATTGCGCAAGGGAACCACGCTGACCAAGGAAATGTTCCTTAATCATCTTTATGGCGGCATGGACGAGCCGGAACTTAAAATCATTGATGTTTTCATTTGCAAGCTTCGTAAGAAGCTTGCCGAGGCAACCGGCGGACAACATCATATTGAAACCGTCTGGGGACGCGGCTACGTCCTACGCGACCCTAAAATGAAGAATGAGGCTTTTGCCGCTTAGGCAAATCCGGACTTTAAAAGGGCCCCGCATCAGATGTGACGCGGGGCCTTTTTTATGTCTAATCTAATCTCAAGTGACAGATTTCATTGCTGGGATACTGTCAGGAACGGAGGAAAAGATGACATTCACAATAATCCCGTCCGGTCAGGCCTGCGGTGCCGAAATCCTCGGCATCGATCTAGCCGCCCCCTTATCGCCTGAAACCATTAAGGAAATTCGCGCAGCATGGCTGCAACATCATGTACTGGCATTTCCCGGTCAAATGATGAGCGATGATGATCTCGAACGGTTTACCTTATATTTCGGTCCCTTTGGCGATGATCCGTTCATCTCGCCAATACCAGGCCGGGATCACATTATCGCCGTTAAACGCGCCGCAAACGAAACCGCGCCCATATTCGCCGAAACCTGGCACACCGAGTGGAGCTTTCAGGACAATCCGCCGGCCGGAACCTGCCTCTTCGGTATCACCATACCCGATCGGGGCGGCGACACTTTATTTGTCAATCAACACATGTCGTTGCAACAGATGCCGGCTGAGCTACGCACGCGGCTCGACGGAAAAATGGCGGTGCATTCGGCAAAAAACGCCTATGCGCCAAACGGCTTCTATGGCGATAATGATGTCGGACGCAGCATGGATATCCGGCCGTCCGATGATGCCAATGAAGAACGCCTGCATCCTATCATAAGAGAGCACCCCGAAACCGGTGAACTCGGGCTGTTTGGCTGCGTCGGCTATATTGTCGGCATTGATGGCATGGAGGACAGCGCGGCGTCCGACTTATTATTTGAATTGTATCGCTGGCAAACCCGGCCCGAATTTCAATATCGTCACAAATGGCAGCCAAATACGTTACTGATGTGGGATAATCGCTCGCTTCTGCATATGGCGACAGGCGGCTATGCCGGGCAAGACCGGCTGCTTCACCGCACGACTATTGGCGCTTATGTCCCGTCTGCATCGGCGCCTGAGGCATAACCGCCCGGCCCGATCCGCTGCATGATCACTGTCAGGGCGACCGCTTACAAAAAAAGCCCACAGCATCGCTGTGGGCTTTTCAATGATTAGCCGTAAAGGCTAGTTATTCGGCCGATCCTCATCAACTTCCTCAAAGTCAGCGTCGACAACATCGTCGCCGTCAGACGCAGCCGCCGCGGCGGCATCGCCTTCTGCTTCTTCAGACTGCTGCGAATTATAAATCGCCTCGCCGAGTTTCATTGCGGCCGTCATCAGAGCCTGATGCTTGGCCTGAATATCAGCCGCGTCATCACTCTCTGTAACCGCTTTCAGATCAGCCATGGCCGTTTCGATCTCGGTTTTGACATCCGCCTCAACCTTGTCGCCATGCTCTTCCAGTTGCTTTTCGGTATTATGGACCAGCGCCTCGGCATTGTTACGGGCCTCGACCAGTTCACGACGCTGCTTGTCAGCATCTGCATTCGCTTCAGCATCCTTGACCATCGCCTCGATGTCCTCATCCTTGAGGCCGCCATCGGCTTGGATGGTAATCTGCATCTGCTTATTGGTAGCGCGGTCCTGCGCAGACACCGAAACGATACCATTGGCATCAATATCGAACGTCACTTCGATCTGGGGAACGCCCATCGGGGCCGGTGGAATACCTTCAAGATTAAACTGGCCAAGCAGCTTGTTTGCGCTGGCAATCTCGCGTTCGCCTTGAAAGACCCGGATCGTCACCGCCGGTTGATTATTCTCCGCTGTCGAATAGGTTTTCGACTTGCGCGTCGGGATCGTCGTATTCCGGTCGATCAGCCGGTCGAAAATATCGCCTTTGGTTTCAATCCCCAGCGATAATGGCGTAACATCGAGCAATACAACGTCTTTGACATCACCCTGCAAAACACCACCCTGAATGGCGGCGCCGAGTGCGACGACTTCATCCGGGTTCACGCCCTTATGAGGTGATTTTCCGAAGAATTTTTTAACCGCCTCCTGGACAGCCGGCATTCTGGTCATACCACCCACCAGCACGATCTCGTCTATTTCGCTGGCAGACTTACCGGCATCCTTGAGCGCTTTCGAGCAGGGCGCAATTGTCCGTTTGACGAGGTCTTCAACCAGGCTTTCAAACTTCGCCCGGCTCAATTTGACGTTCATGTGCTTCGGGCCGCTCGCATCTGCGGTAATAAACGGCAGATTGACCTCGTATGATGAGGCCGACGACAATTCCTTCTTGGCTTTTTCAGCTTCTTCCTTGAGCCGCTGCAGCGCCAGCTTGTCTGTCTTCAGATCAATGCCCTGATCCTTTTTGAATTCGTCTGCGAGGAAGTCGACAATCCGCAGGTCGAAATCTTCACCACCCAGGAATGTGTCGCCATTGGTCGACAGAACTTCAAAAACGCCATCGCCGATTTCAAGCAATGACACATCAAATGTACCACCACCAAGATCATATACGGCGATGATTTTATTCTCGCCTTTTTCAAGCCCGTAAGCTAGTGCCGCAGCGGTCGGCTCGTTGATAATCCGCAGAACTTCCAGACCGGCAATCTTGCCCGCATCCTTTGTCGCCTGGCGTTGAGCATCGTTAAAATAAGCCGGCACCGTGATCACGGCCTGCTCGACCTTTTCACCAAGAAACGCTTCTGCGGTCTCTTTCATCTTGGTCAGGATAAAGGCGGAAATTTCCTGCGGCGCATAATCCTTGTCGCGGCCTTTGACCCATGCGTCATTATTCGGGCCTTTGACAATCTCAAACGGCGACAGCTCTTTATCTTTCTGGGCCGTCGGATCGTCGAATGTCCGGCCGATCAGACGTTTAATTGCGTAGAATGTAAAATCAGGGTTGGTAACCGCCTGACGCCGCGCTGGCATCCCGATCAGCCGTTCGCCGCCATCGGTAAAAGCAACAACCGACGGGGTTGTGCGCGCGCCCTCTGAGTTCTCAATAACTTTCGCATCGCCGCCGTCCATAACAGCAACACAGCTATTTGTCGTTCCAAGGTCGATGCCTATAATCTTACCCATAATAATTTATCTCTCTTTCTAAGCCGCGGCTTTTTACTTTTTGGCCTGCTATGCAGCGCCGTTTCCAGCCGCTCTTGGGTCGGTACATAAAGAAGCGTCAGCGGGGTCTGCATGCTTTCACTTCGCTTGATCTCGATGTGGTGAGCCTCGGCTATCATTCAAGGGGTATTTTTTAGTGATTTCAGTTCGAAGGTCCGGCACTTACCGCAACCATGGCCGCTCTTAAAGTCCTATCACCGATCTGCCAACCGGCTTGAAACAAGGAGGCAATACTTCCGGCCGGGTGTTCGGATGGAATATTTGCAACGGCCTGATGCACATTCGGATCAAATGCACCGCCCGGTTCGGCGTCGATTAATTTTACGCCATTCCGGCTTAGGACTGTTTCCAGTTCCTTCGCTGTCATCTCGATGCCGCCAAGCAGGTTCTTTCCAGCCTCGCTGAATGTTTCACGTTCATCGGCCGGTAGAGCATCCAGCGCCCGAGACAGATTGTCAGACACGCTCAACAAATCAGCCGCAAACTTCTCAATCCCATAGGTGCGCGCCTCAAGCTTCTCCCGCTCTGACCGTTTGCGAAGATTTTCCGCCTCAGCCAGGCTGCGCAATAATTGCTCTCTAAGCTCTGCTTTTTCGGCCTCAAGGATCATAATGGTCTGGTCGGATGTCAGCGGACGTTCTTCCTGAATTGGCTCATCAGCCGCGGACGCCGGGTCATCTGCCGCATTTGCCTTCGCCTTCTTCAGAATATCGTCTGCCGCCGCCTTCAGATCTGCTTTGGATGCCGTAGACGGAATATCATTGTGATCGTCCTGCATTGTTTCGTCGCTCATTACTGCCTCTACTTGTTTCCACGTCGGCCGAGCATCTGCCCGACAATACGCGCTGTATAATCTACCATTGGAATAATTCGAGCATAATTTAGCCGGGTTGGGCCGATTACTCCGAGTGCCCCGATAACCTGTTTTGAAGTGTTCATATAGGGAGCAACAATCATGCTTGAACCCGATAATGGAAAAAGACTGTTCTCCGAACCAATAAAAAGTCGGACACCATCCGCCGCCCGCGTTGAATCGAGCACATCCAGCACACCTTTTTGTCGTTCCAGCACCTCAAACAATTGCCGGACCCGCTCGAGATCATCAATTGTCTGGCGGTCATTCAGCAAATTCGCCTGCCCGACAATAATCAAACTCCTGTCCTGACCGGGCACCGACCCCGACCATTGCGCCAGGCCGCGCCGAACAAGGTCGGCCGCCGCCTTGTCGAGCTGGGCCCGATGATCGGCAATCTCGCTTTCGATATCACCGGCCGCCTCGGGCAAGGTCCGCCCTTTCATTTTTGCCGCCAGATAGTTACCGGCCTCAATCAGAACGGTCTGTGGCAGGCCCGTCGGGACCGTCAAAATCCGGTTCTCAATATCGCCTTGTTCGGTCACCAGAACGCATAGCGCCTCATTCGGCGACAAGGGTACAAATTCGACATGCCGGATTGGCGCGTCATTTTTCGGTGATGACACCAGGCCGGCGGCCCCGGTAAGTCCCGACAATAGCGCTGATGCTTCATGCAGAATACCGGAGGTTCCCGAAGAGACATCGCCAAGTCGCTGATCGATATCCTGACGTGCGTCGAGACTCGGCTCCTTGATCTCGAGAAAACCATCCACAAACAGCCGCAAACCAGCATGGGTCGGCATCCGCCCGGCTGAAACGTGCGGCGCGTCTAGCAAACCAAGATCGGTCAGATCAGACATCACATTCCGAATGGAGGCCGCCGACAAGTCAATGCCGGTTCTGGCAACCGTTCTCGAACCGACCGGCTCACCTGTCGCAAGATATGTCTCAACAATATTTTTGAAGATTTCCCGGGTTCTTGAATCAAGGGATTGCAAAAGGGAATTTTGATCGGCCATATCTCAAACTAAGGCTGTTGACGTGCTGTTTCAATCGCCTGCTTAACCGAGCTGGTGAAAACGCCAACTGGACACACGCAAAAAATAACGCAAAGGCGTATTCGAAAATCATTTGATAACCAAAGAGAGTGCCCAATGACCAAAGTTTTACGCCCATCCGGCCGCCAACTCGATGCCCTGAGGCCGATTAGCCTAGAGACACAGGTCACCCGCTATGCCGAAGGCTCGTGCCTGGTAAAATTTGGTCATACCCACGTGCTGTGCACGGCGAGTCTGACCGATAAAGTTCCGGGCTGGATGCGCGGCACCGGAAAAGGCTGGGTCACCGCCGAATATGGTATGCTACCGCGCGCGACCCACACCCGCGGACGCCGCGAAGCCGCAGCCGGCAAGCAATCCGGCAGAACCCAGGAAATACAGCGCCTGATCGGGCGATCGCTGAGGTCCGTCGTCGATCTCAACGCGCTGGGTGAAAACCAGATTACAATTGATTGTGACGTCCTGCAGGCCGATGGCGGCACCCGGACGGCCTCAATTACCGGCGGGTTCGTCGCATTGGCGCTCGCCTGCCATTATCTGCGCGCGGAAGGCCAGATCGAGACCAACCCAATTCTGAAACAGGCTGCTGCGATCTCCGTCGGATTATATAAAAATGTTCCGGTCCTCGATGTCGACTATCCCGAGGACTCAGAAGGCGAAGCCGATATGAACGTGGTAATGAGCTCCGATGGTGGCTTCATCGAAGTACAGGGCACTGGCGAAGAACGACCGATAAAACGCGACGAGTTCGAGCAAATGATGCGCCTTGCCGAAAAAGGATGCGCGGAATTATTCCAGGCCCAGGCTGACGCGCTCGCCTGAGACTGGCGACGCGAGAGGACAGGTCCAGGCCAGCAAGGCAAAGTGAGGGTGACGAGGCGGATACCGACCGGCTCAGCCGAGCTCCCGGGCTGGAACCCGGCCGGCGGCTGCAGAGATCAAATTGGACCCCGGGGCCGGTTGACGCATATATAGACGATCATAGCGCACAGAAGCTTATCATTATCCAAGGCAACATAATGCAAAGAAAACTAGAACCGGGCCGATTGGTCGCCGCCACTCACAATGCCGGAAAAGTCGTCGAACTGCGCGACCTCTTTGAGCCTCTCGGATATCAAATTAAATCCGCCATCGAGCTCGATCTGGACGAGCCGGAAGAAACAGAAATGACATTCACCGGGAATGCCATTCTCAAAGCCCGGGCCGCAGCTATAGCGACCGGTGCACCGGCCCTGTCTGACGATAGTGGTCTGGCGGTGAATGCCCTTGGCGGCATGCCGGGCATCTATTCAGCGCGCTGGGCCGGCCAGCCGCGAGATTTTTATCGCGCCATGCAGAGAGTTGAAACCGCCCTTCAGGAAACCGGCAGCGAAGATCGCAGCGCGCAATTCATCTGCGCGCTTGCCATTGTCTGGCCAGATGGCGAGGAAATCGTATTTGAAGGCAGCGTTGCGGGCGATCTTGTCTGGCCGCCCCGAGGCGAACACGGCTTTGGGTATGACCCGATATTCGTTGCCACCGGCGAGAATATTACTTTTGGTGAAATGGAGCCCGGTAAGAAGCACGCTATGAGCCATCGCGCCGACGCGTTCGAACAGCTCAAAGCCTACTTGCTATGACTGTAATGATTGAACAGGCCGTCGGCCCCGATTTCGGGTTCGGGCTTTATGTTCACTGGCCTTATTGTGCCCGCATCTGCCCTTATTGCGATTTCAACGTCTATATCAACAAATCATCACGCGCTGATGAGCTGGTCTCGGCAATCTGTAGCGATATCAGGCAGCATCGTGAAATACTATCGTCGCACGCCCCCCTGGATACGATCTATTTTGGCGGCGGAACCCCATCCTTGCTGAGAATTGAGGACTTAGACCAAATCCTGCATACAGCCGCTGAAACATTTGGCATCAAGGCGGCGGCCGAAATAAGCCTTGAAGCAAATCCGAATAATATAAGCGAAGGCGTATGCGCCGAATGGGCCAGCCTTGGCATCAACCGGCTGTCGATCGGGGCACAGTCATTTAATAATTCGGCGCTGGACTTTCTGGGTCGGGATCATGACGCCGCCACCGCCCGGTCAGCCGTTAACGTCGCCAGCAATCAGTTTCAGAACATTTCTCTGGACATGATTTATGCGCGACCAGACCAGTCACTTGCCGACTGGGAACGGGAACTGGCATCTGCCCTTGAACTCGACACCCCCCACCTCTCCCTCTACGAGCTTACAATCGAGGGACCAACAGCCTTCGGCAAACGGGTCAAACGTGGCGAACTCACCCCGTTAAAAGACGATGATCAGGCCGATCTTTATGAGCTGACGCAAGCCATGTGCGACGCTGCCGGACGCCCGGCTTACGAAGTTTCCAACCACGCAAGCTCACCGCAATTCCAGTCCCGGCACAATCAGATCTACTGGTCGTCCGGTGACTGGATTGGTGTTGGGCCGGGCGCGCATGGACGGCTGACTCATAATCAGCAGCGTTTCGCAACACTCGCACCCCGCCGGCCAGATAATTATATTGAAACCATCAAGACTGGCGCAGACAGTACACAGACAGCACTAAACACTCTCGATATCACCCGCGAACTTATCGCGATGGCCCTACGGTCCGAGCACGGCCTCGATGTTGCACGCCTGACGGCGCTATCATACATGGCACCGCCAGACGCAAAGATCGAAGCGTTCAAGCAGAACGGTGTTTTATACCAATATGACAATAAGCTATCGCTGACACAGTCAGGGCGGCTACTGGCGGATTATATCGCGGCCGAGCTGTCGCCTTAGTAGATAAAGCAGATCCCATCGCGGCCGGGCGATCGCCCTAGTAGATAAAGCAGATCCCATCAGGCTTCAAAATACCGGGCGATGCGGCGGGGGCTTTATAAAATGTCTTGAGAATCAGAACTCAATAGTATTGTTTTATATTATAATAATATAGATTGTTTTTTTACAACAAAGAAAAATGTATTTGTTTTTTTAATAAACTATAATTGACTCCACATAATTAAATTTCGTTCATTACGCAAATAATTACTATTATTTAGCGGGAGAATTGAAATTATGAGCGCTCAAACACTCAGAGATAAGCTTATTACGACATCGATAATCAGCGGTTATTGTGCTTTAGCCACACCATTACTTGCGACCGCACAGTCCGACGTATCTGATGATATCTATAGACAGCAAACCGTGACCGTGACGGGATCGCGGATTCCGGACACCGCAAATCTTGTAGCAACCAGCCCCGTGACGACACTTGACAATATCGAATTTTCCGAACGCGGCGCTTTAAGGGTGGAAGATATTATCAACACGCTACCCCAGGCGTTCGGCGCCCAGGGATCAAGTCTTGCAAACGGCGCCAGCGGCACTGCAACCATAAACTTGCGGGGCCTTGGTGAAGATCGAACCCTTGTGCTTTTGAATGGCCGCCGTCTCCCGTACGGATCATTGAGAATTGTGGCACCGGATGTCAATTTTATTCCCGCTGCCCTGATTGAACGCGTCGACTTACTGACCGGCGGAGCATCGGCGGCATACGGATCCGACGCAGTTTCCGGCGTGGTTAATTTTATTCTCGATACCGATTTCGAGGGTCTCAAACTCGATACGAATTACAGCTTTTACCAGCACGACAATTCCGGAGAATTAAAGCCTCTTCTGAATGAATTCACGGCCGTTAACCCAACCCAGTTCCGTGTTCCTAGCGGCTCAACAACTGACGGTGAAGCAATTGATATTACTGCAGTTTTTGGTGGAAAAATTGAAGACGGACGGGGTCACTTTACGGGTTACATCGGCTATCAGAATGTCGAGCCTGTGCTCCAGGGCGACCGCGATTATGCCCAGTGCGCGCTCGGTACCAGATCGGGCGGCCGCGAATTCACCTGCTCGGGGTCATCGACAAACCAGTTTGCAAATATTCTGGATGTTGGCGGCAATTATACCATTCCGGGCGCGGCCTCGATTAACAGCCAGACCCAGACAGGATGGAGCCGTGTCAATGCGGCCGACGGAACCTTCGAACCAAGGGACTTCACGACTGACACGTTCAATTATAATCCGTTCAATCACTATCAAAGACCGAATGAGCGCTATAATTTCGGGGCATTCGCAAATTACCAGATCACCCCCGCGGTCGAGGCCTATACCGAACTGATGTTCATGGACACGCGAACAAATTCGCAAATTGCACCATCAGGGGTTTTCGGGCTTGGGATTGGCGGTGATGCCGGCGGCATTACTTGCGGCAACGCAATGCTTTCGCAACAGCAACGTGATTATCTTTGCGGTGAAATTCCGGATGGTATTGTCGACCGCTATACGGTCACCGATCTGAACAGCCCGGACTTCGGCTTATATACTGACGAAAATGGCGTTGTGCTAAGCGACCAAACCACCTTCGTCCCGCGATTTGACGGCATCCCTGATCAGGCCGCGCTTGGAGCGAATGATATCGTTCCGATCCTTATTCTGCGTCGTAACGTCGAAGGCGGCGAACGTAACAATGATATACGTCATACAAGCTTCAGAGGCGTAATCGGGGCGAGAGGTGCTTTGGGTGACACCGGGTTAAACTATGACGTTTCGGCATCTTTCGCGAATGTCATCCGGACAGAAGTGTATAATAATGATTTATCTAAACGAAACATCGCAAAGGCCTTGAACGCAGTAGATGATGGCGCCGGAAATATTGCCTGCGCAGTCAATGTTAATGCTGACCCGGCAGATAATGATCCAAACTGCGTCCCGTATGATATATTTTCGGGCAATCCGCCGAGCCAGGCTGCGATCGCTTACATTACAAATCCGCTGAATCGTAATGGCGAAACAACCCAGACGATCGTTAGCGGTCAGATCGATGGCGATCTCGGCCAATATGGCTGGACACTGCCAATGGCTGAGGACGGGATCCGTTTTGCAGCCGGGGCCGAATACAGGCGCGATTTCCTCGACTCTAATCCTGATGCAAATTACCAGTCCGGAGATGGCGCCGGACAGGGCGGGCCGACAAATCCAATCGAAGGTTCCCTGCAAGTCGTTGATGTCTTCGTTGAAGCGAAGGTTCCGATCGTCCAGAACCGAACTGGGATCGAGGCGCTCGGCGTTGATCTCAGTTATCGACGGTCCTTCTATGATGATAATGAAACGGACTCCTACAAATTCGGGGTAGAATATGCACCGAGCGACGACATCCGTTTCAGAGGGTCATATCAGCGGGCCGTGCGGGCCGCTAATGTGTTCGAGCTGTTTCTCCCGCAGGGAATCGGGCTTTTTGATCTCGCCGTCGGGACAAATGATCTGTTTGACCCATGTGCGGGACCGGCCCCCGCAGCATCACTCAGCGAGTGCCAACGGACGGGTGTTACACCCGGTCAATATGGCAGCATAGCTGATAATCCTGCTGGTCAGTTTAATAAGCTTGAAGGTGGTAACCCGGCGCTCGAACCTGAAACAGCTGACACATTCACGCTCGGCTTCGTAGCAACCCCCAAATGGATCGACAATCTGACCATCTCGCTCGATTATTTCGATATTGAAGTCGAGGACTATATTAACACGGTCCCCGAAAATTTAAGCTTGCAACAATGTCTCGCGACCGGCGACGCATTTTTCTGTAGCCTTGTCCAGCGCGGCGCCGGCGGCACCTTGTGGGCCAACAATACCGGATACATCACGGCGACTAATATTAATACCGGCGCCATCAGTACGCGCGGTTTCGACCTGTTGGCACAATATGCCTGGCAGACACACCGCTACGGCGACTTCAAAATCGATTATGTCGGAACGTTGATAGACGCTTTAGAGGTCAAACCATTACCAACATCAACAGGCACAGACATTTTTGACTGCGCCGGACATTATGGTGGACGGTGCCAGACCAATTTCGAAACAGGATCAAATCCGGAGTATCGCCACAAGATTGGCCTGAACTGGAGCAATGGTGAAAAATGGTCAATTGCGACGACCTGGCGGCACTTCAGTGATGTAACGCTAGACGCGAGTTCTGATCCAAACAACATTAATCATCAGCTGGACGCGCAGGACTATTTTGATGCGTCGACACGTTATGATTGGAGCGAAAAAGTATCGCTCCGGGCCGGGATTAACAATATTTTCGATGAAGATCCGCCGCTCTCCTCAGTCGTCGGCACCGCACCCGGCAATGGCAACACTTATCCGCAAGTCTACGACGCCCTTGGCCGTTATATATTCTTCGGTGCCACAATTAACTTCTAAGCGTTAATATATCACGCTAAGCCTAGTGAAGGCCCCGGCAAGCTCGGGGCCTTTTCTTTAGATATCGGTCTGCCAGACCAGACTGTAAAACCGATTTTTACAGCGTCATATCCAGCGATTCAGACACCAGGAACCGGATGCAACATTACCTCGGAGCAATATACTCAAGATCGCAGACACCATGCACCCGTCACACTGAAAGCAGGCCATAGCCAATCGTGAATAAAGGGCGTAAGAGGCAGTTTCACGAGTAAGAGCATCGCACGGCTTCGAACGGAGCATAGCGGGCCACAAAAAGGCAACACATGACCGACCAGAATACGATTCCTACGCCGCTGGCGCAGGCAATTGCAGCGCGTGGATACCAAAACCTGACCGCCGTGCAGGACGCTGTTTTAAACGAGAATCTGGTCGGCAAGGACCTGTTGGTCTCAGCCCAGACCGGATCAGGTAAAACGGTTGCGTTCGGCCTTGCCCTGGCAGCCGACCTGCTTAAGGGCGAAGACCGCCTTCCGGCGGCCGCAGCGCCGCTCGCCCTGATCATCGCGCCGACCCGCGAACTCGCCCAGCAAGTCACAAAAGAGCTGCAATGGCTGTACCGCGAGGCAGATGGCAAAATCCTCAATTGTGTCGGCGGCATGGACCCCCGCGAAGAAAGACGGGCGCTCGAACGCGGCGCGCATATCGTCGTCGGAACCCCCGGACGCCTGTCAGACCATTTACGACGCCGGAATCTGGACCTCGAACAGATCGAGGCCGTCGTGCTCGACGAGGCTGACGAAATGCTCGATATGGGCTTTCGCGAGGAACTGGAGCACATTCTGGGCGAAGCGCCCGAACTACGCCGGACCTTAATGTTCTCTGCGACCGTTTCAAAACCGATCGCTCGCCTGGCTGAAAATTATCAAAATCAAGCGGTCCGGGTTAACACCGTCTCCAAAGAGGACCAGCACGCCGATATCGACTATCAGGCCCTGACCGTTGTCCCAAACGATGCCGAGAATGCGATTATCAATGTGCTAAGATTTCATGAGGCGCAAAATGCAATCGTCTTCGTATCGCGGCGGGACGCCGTCAACAAGCTGACCAGTCGCCTGAACAATCGCGGCTTCTCAGTGGTCGCCTTATCGGGAGAGTTTTCCCAGAAAGAACGGACCAATGCGCTACAGGCGATGCGCGATGGACGCGCCAATGTCTGTGTTGCGACCGATGTGGCGGCCCGCGGCATCGACCTTCCTGGGCTTGACCTGGTGATTCATGCCGAACTGCCACGTAATAAGGAAGGCCTGTTGCACCGTTCAGGACGCACCGGCCGCGCCGGACGCAAAGGAGTTTGCGCCCTGATAGTTCCGGTCCGGGCACGACGACGCGTTGAAGGCCTGTTACGCGATGCCAATGTCGCGGCGACCTGGGGGAATGCACCAAGCGTCGCGGATGTTGAGGCACAGGACGATAAACGCCTGCTTGCCCATGACGCCCTCAATGACACTATTCGGGATGGCGAACGGCCATTGGCTGCCACGCTACTCGAAAAGTTCGGACCGGAACAAATCGCCGCCGCTTTCATTCGTTTGCAACGTGAGGGCCGGTCTGCACCAGAAGATATTCAGGCGGTGCCCGACGATTTTACACGCCGCGACCGGGCGGAGCGTGGTCGCGACCGCGATCAATTCCCACGTGAAGATAAAAAACGCCCCCGTAAACAAGAACCAGATTTCAAAGATAGCAGCTGGGTAACTTTAAGTGTCGGCCGCGCCAAAGGTGCCGATCCGAAGTGGATCTTGCCGATGCTATGTAAGTCGGGGGATATCAAGCGTGACCAGATCGGGAATATCCGCATTGGTCCCCAACTCACCTATGTCGAGTTAAAGCCCGACGCCGCCGACCGTATTATCAATAAAGCCGGACCGGACGGCCAGATTGATAAGACCCTGACAATCAATCGAGCTGACGGGCCAGGCGACGATGCAGAGAATTTCAAATCCAGCAAGTCCGGGGGCAAGGCGCATAGCGATCGCCGCGGCAAACCTGCCCTTAATGGCAAAAAGCCAAGATTTGCACGCGCCGACGACAAACCAAGTTTTGCCAGAAAAGGCGACGGCAAGCCCAAAAAGAAGCAGCGCTGGAGTGACGACGATCCGCGCAAGGCAAAGAACAAAGTGTCGTCAAAGGATAAAGGCAAGGGAAAATGGAATCCCGACACGGCCGCGGCCAAAAAACGGAAGCCGCGAACGGCCGCTTCGGCGCAACCTTCATCCGCCCGGATTGTCCGCAAGACAGACAAATAATTCGAACGCCACTCGCCAAGCCCGCGATTGTCCCGGCTTGCCAGCTGCACAATAGCCGGCCGGCAACTCACCGCGTCCGGCGCACAAGGCGCCTGCCGCTTATTTAACAGGCTAAAGTTTGCGTCCATTCAGATTCACGCATATATTGGCGCAGCAAATGCCATTTTAGGTGACATGTCAGATTGATACCGCAGAGTGCAAAAGCAACCCGGCGCCCGACAAGCCGGGAGCATAATCAAGACGCAAAGGGAGCGTATAACGGATGAGATTGTTTCAACCCACGCGAAGCATAGCTGTAACAAAAGGCTCGAACCAGCCTTTCCGGGCTATGGTCTTGGTAATCTTTTTGACATCGCTTTATTTGCTATCATTGCCATATTCAATCGCCGAGACCGCTACAGACGGGACAGAATATCAGCCCGTCTCAAGCGACATCATCGTGGCCCCGAACGATAATCAAAGCCCGGCCAAACAGCCAAATATTGTAATCATTATCGCAGATGACGCCGCATTGATGGATTTTGGCGCCTATGGTGGCGAAGCCGCGACGCCCAATATCGACAGAATGGCTGGGTACGGCGCCAGCTTCACACAATATCGCACATCGCCTCTATGTTCCCCGACCCGTGCAATGCTGCTCACGGGGCTCGACAATCATTTGACCGGTGTTGCGACGATCCCGGAGGTCCTCCCGAGAGAACAGCGCGGACAGCCTGGTTACAGCATGGCATTGGAACCTGGCATCAAAACCATTGCAGACCGCCTCAGAACCGCAGGTTACCGGACTTTGATGAGCGGCAAATGGCATATTGGCGAGAAGGCTGGCGAGCTTCCAAACGATCATGGTTTCGATCGCTCCCTCGCGCTCGCCGCGTCTGGCGCCGACAATTGGCAAGATCAGTCTTATATTCCCTATTACCCCTATGCCCCGTGGTTTGAAGACGGCGAACCAGCCGATATGCCCGAGCAATTTTATTCGTCCGAATTAATTGTCGACAAGATGATTGAGTATATGAATGCGACCGATAGCGATCGGCCTTTCTTCGCCTATCTGCCATTTCAAGCGATTCATATCCCGGTTCAGGCACCGGCCGAATTCATCGCAAAATATGACGGTGTCTATGATGAAGGCTGGCATGTCATGCGGGCTGACCGGCACCTCAAAGCGCAACAACTCGGCTTGATATCAGAAGGCGCGCCGCTTGCGCCAATGCCCGAGCATGCGCGCGACTGGAACAGTCTGAGCATCGAAGATCGACAATTATATGCGGCCCGAATGGAAGTGAATGCAGCGATGCTCGAAGCCATGGACTTTCACATTGGCCGGTTCGTAAATCACCTGATTGCAATCGGCGAGTACGAAAATACCATTTTTGTCATCACCTCCGATAATGGCCCCGAACCAAGCCGCGGTGACGAAGACCACAGGCTTGCAGCCTGGATGTCTCTGAATGGATATCATATCGGGCTCGAAGACCTTGGTGGCATTCACAGCTGGGGCTTTATCGGCCCGGAATGGGCGACTGCCGCAGCCTCGCCCGGAGCGCTATTCAAATTCTACGCCACTGAGGGCGGCATAAGAGCCCCACTCATATTTTATGGACCCGGCATTACGCCGACACGCATAGATTCACCCGCAATGGTCACTGATGTCACGCCGACACTGCTCGACATGCTCGATTTCGAGATCCCCGCGGACGATCCAGCTCGTCGCATGACCGGCCGCAGCCTGTTACCTGTTATCACAGGCGAGACTGAAAGCGTTTATGCCCATGATGATGTCCGGGCAATCGAAGTGTCGGGTAATTCCGCCCTGTACAAGGGCGACTACAAGATTACCCGCAGCATCGCGCCGGTCGGCGACGGCAAATGGCGCCTGTTCGACATGGTCGAAGATCCCGGCGAAACAACCGATATTAGCGCGCAAGAACCAGAAATAATGACCGAGCTTCTCGCTGCCTACGCCATATATGAACGTGACCATGGCGTATTACCAATGCCCGATGGTTATGATTCGGCGCAACAGATCGGTATCAATATGATGGGAAAACTCGGCGCCTATTATCGCTGGCATTTAATCGCTTTCGCTATCGTCGCCCTGCTTATCCTGATCGCAATTCTGCGGTTTCTGATCTGGATCATTAGAGCAATATTCGCCTAACAAGCTTGGCGGCCCAGAAGGGATAAGTCTGTCATGGCGAGATGAAAGCGATCCAGATGCACGTCTACGGATGCAAAATATCCTACTATACCGGCAAACTCGAAACATATTTGAGGTATCGGTGTATCGCCTATGATTATTCACCGACCGTAGGCAACGAGAAAAAGTTAAGGGCCGGCGCCGGCGTCGTGCAGATGCCGGTGATTGCGCTCGACGATGGCCGCTGGATGACCGACACGACGCCAGTTCTTAATTGGCTCGACGGCCAGGCAGGCGGCGCATCGATCTATCCCGATGACCCGGTTCTAAAGTTTATTGCCCTACTCATCGAAGACTATGCAGATGAGTGGTTATGGCGCCCAGCCATGCATTATCGCTGGAGTTATCGCCCGGATCGCCAATATGCCGCTGAATCGCTTTACAATGATCTTATCGCTGGAACTCTCGCAATCCCGAAATTCATCGCGATAAACAGATTAAAACAGCGCCAATTCGGAAACTTTGTTAAAGGCGATGGCGTGACCCAAGCGACCCGCTGGCATGTTGAACAAAGCTATCACACAGCTCTCGATCGCCTACAGACAATCTTTACACACCGCCCGTTCATTCTTGGCGACCGGCCGACCATCGCGGATTTCGGCATGATGGCACCGATGCTGCGGCATTTTAGTCAGGACCCAACCCCGGCGGAAATCATGCGCAACCGGGCACCGGCCGTCTATGAATGGGTTGCACGAATGTGGAACGTCCAAGCGGACCGACATGGTAAGGCGCTAATCAGCAATATTGACGCCCCCCTCAGCCAGTTATTGCTAGAAATCAGCGAAACCCATCTCCAACAGCTGGCATGTAATGCTACAGCCTATCGGAACGGCCAGACGCACTTTGAGCAGACACTTCAAAACTGCCACTACAAAAACGTTCCAATGTCGAGATACCGCGTATGGTGTCTGGAAGCCCTGCAGACGCTATGGGATGGCCTCGCCCCCGACAGTGCAGCACAGATCGTCGACCATTTGGCACCAAATAGCCAAGACATTCTGTCCGATACCGGCCAAAGTCCCCGCTCCGGCTATGATCCCGCACAGAAAGCGCCCTTCAATCGGGCGATAAATGTATTTGGCAATGGCCTGCCGCCCCGGGCACGCTGAACCGCCAAACCTCAGGCCAGGAAATTCTGGACGATGGCGTTAAATTTTTCCGGATTCTCCAGGAACATAAAATGACTGCCACCCTCATCCTCGGCAAAAATCTCCAGCCGCGCGCCCGGTATCTGCTCCGCCAGCCAGGCGCAGGCACCGGTCGCCGTAACACTGGCTTCAGCGCCAATCACTAAAACCGGCCGGTCAATGCGGGCGACCAGCCCGCGCCAATCATTAAAGATATTGCTCAATAACAGGGTCGCTGCAAATTGGCGCGGCATTTGCAGATTGTAACGGATCACCGCGTCAAGTCGCGCGGACGGAAAACCGTCTGTAAACATCGCGCCGATCATATCCCGGGTTATGGCAACGCCGTCATCACCGGACAATCGCGCCGCCATGTCGAACGCAGCATCGGCAGAAAAAATAGCGCCATAGCGGTCCCGATCGGCGGACGACCAGGCGGGGTCGACGAGGAGGCACGCACCTTCATCAACTAGAACCAGTCGATCAATAAGGCCCGTTCCAAAAAGCTCAACATATGACCAAATGACAGCGCATCCCATTGAGTGGCCGAGCAGCGAAACACGCGCAGACTGACTATCGTAAATCCCGATATGACGTAAGAACTCGTCTAAATCCTTTGCCAGCCGACTAATATGATAACCATAAGCCGGTTTCTCTGATCCGCCATGACCACGCATATCCAGCGCAAAAACAGTATGTAACCGACTAAGCGCACCGACCTGCGCCGAGAATAATACACTACACTGTGACCAGCCATGCAGCAGGACCAAAACAGGCCCCCGGCCGGCCTGGAAAAAATTTAGACGGACATTATCCGACGTCACAAATGCTTTCTCAAAAAGCTTGGCATCGGCCATACAATGGAACCTTCGCTAAAACGCCCCACCCGCACCTCATCATAAACATTTCGGCCTAACATGAAAGCCAGGCCCGTTGGCATAGACCGGCACTCCAGTGCCGTGCTGGCATAAAGGCTATCGCGCAAGATACAGCCAATCTGACAATACCACGCCCATGCGGACCGCCTCTGCTGCCGAACAGAAACCCGGACATGTTCGATACAAGACGGCGAACCCGCTGATCTGTCCTATGACAATTAAAGTATGCGCCGACCCATCAAGACTAAGGCGACACAGTAACACCATACAAGACATCAGACCGACAGAGGGCGCATCTAAAGCCCGTCATGCCAACCGCGAGATACGCCTGCGGCGCAGCCAGAAAAACCGACAACCGATATGATTTTATAGGAGATTTGTGCTTTGGGTGCGGGAGTAGGATTTGAACCTACGACCTTCAGGTTATGAGCCTGACGAGCTACCGGACTGCTCCATCCCGCGCCAGAGCGGCAAACGATATATACGCCTGCCTTAAACAAAAAAACCGGCGCAAGGCCGGATTAAACCGCTTGCGCGGGAAACCCCGAAGGGCTTCATAATCGAAGGGAAGAAGTGTCTGCAATATTGAACACGCTTTAGCTGACCCGGCAGCGACTTACTCTCCCGCGCCTTAAGACGCAGTACCATCAGCGCAAGGGGACTTAACGGCCGAGTTCGAGATGGGATCGGGTGGGGAACCCCCGCCATAACCACCGGGTCGGCAAAAACGTGTCCTGAAACCAACAACAAACTTAGAAGACTATATTATATTCTGAGGTGTTCTGATCAAAAGCAGTGTGGGGGACATTCACCACCACACACGAGCTTCTAAAGATCAAGCC
>CBFHPC010000016.1:0-24865 GCA_965657655.1 Henriciella sp. | reverse complement strand
ATATGCAGGAAGAAGCCGATAGATCCGTTCCAGCCGGACTGTCGCATCGCCTGTCCCATTAACAGAAAATGGTAATCATGGACCCAGACAATGTCGCCGGCACACAATCGTTCGGTGACAAGACCCGCAATGCGCTGATTCACCTCTGTGTAGACTTGAAATGCTTCCGAGCTGAATGTCGCAAGATCGAGCCGGTAGTGAAATACCGGCCAGAGAACCGAATTGGCATATTGCAGATAGTATTGCTCATGTTCGTCAGTCGTCAGATCGGTGAGAACGAACTCTACCCCGTCATCTGTTAAATTCTGGACGGCACCTGCTGCGTGTTCGACAATATCACCCGACCAGCCGAACCAGACCCCGCCTGTTGATTTCAGTGACTCCCAGACCGCAACTGCCAGTCCGCCGGCGCGTGCGCTGGGATCTGCAGCCGTTCGATTTGATATCGCAATAAGTCTTCCCATACGATAGCCATAGCTCTCCCTCGCTGCAAATACAGAACATTGTCCGAAACACGCCGATGTTCGGCATGAAGGTCACGACTAGGGCGCTAAAGCACAAATTTTGCGCACTCTGATTTAATTAGGCTTGATTCGCTCCAAAATACTGCCGGACTACGATAACATGCTTGCGATGATCGGAAATAAGGGTTTGACTACTAGTTCGCAGCGCTGGTCGGGGGACGGTTTTATGCGGCGGGCTGGCACTAAAATTTCGTGTATCCAAATCGAACTCTGATTTTATTCCGCTATTGGGGATATCGCTTCGGGTGGCGGGATTATCCAATTACGATCATCAACCGTTCCACCAAGCAACTCTTTCACGGCGCGATCGGTCACGCGCAGGCCGATCTGTGCCATGTTTTGAAAATCGTCGAGACCATCATCCGGAAACCCTTTGCGTGTTCGGTGAATATTGAAGCGGGTGGCAAATGTCTGTTCGAAGGCCTGTTCAATACCACGCTTCCCGAGCATGAAGCCGAGCAGTCCACCCCATGTTGCGGCCGGATTATCGGCGTCCCATCCACATAAAGTCGCAATTTTGATAGTCTTTTTAATATCACCTTCGCCGTAAAACAGGCTGATCAAACTGGCTCCGAAATTAATGCCGGAGGCAAAGCATCCATTGCAATAAAGATTCCGAGACGAAATATCATAGCCATCGGCCTGTTCGACTTGATACCTTTGATATAGCTGATCTCTTGTTGTTTCCCACGCCACACCACGGAGATAGTTTGATTTTACAAAGTCAAACATGGCGGCGGTATAGGTGTCTTCCGGCAGGTGCAGCCGCGCCTGTTGCGCTATGGTGGTGACCCTTTCCTGCATCGGGATGTGTTCTGGTGCCGCAGCGGCGAGGGCGTGCATGATGACGTAGAATTCAGCGGCGAGCGCGGCCTCTCCGCGGGCGGTTGTCCGGATTGGTAAATAGGCCATTCTCAAAGCGGACTCAGGGCGGCCCGGTGTATAAACCCCGAATATTTCAGTGGTAAGTTGCGCGTCGATCATCTCCCAGTGTGGGTTATTCGTCGGCGCGCTTGTTGCGGGCGGATGCAGTCCCGCCAGCATGAGTTCGTGCGCCCGTTGATTGGACACCCACAAATAATTCTGAAAGCCGTTTTCATCCGGGCCGTAGGGGGTTGGCTGGGTTTCATCATAGATGTGGTCTATCCAGGCCTCGCGGATTTGTTCAGGTGACAAAATGCTTGTCTGGTTTTTGTAGAGGGCCTGCTGGTAAAGATATTCGATATCAGTATCGTCATCTGCTCCCCAGACCTCGTCGCCATGCCGCAAGACGAAATCTATGACCGGCGAGATCTCGCTTGGCGTATCAGCCCAGATGGCCGGCTGATCGGGTGTTTTCCAGTCCGTGCGTGTATAGAATGCACCCGGTGGACCTTCGCCGCCGATTTTATCCATTTCTGTGACAAGACCGGTCCAGTTCCCGATCGACTGCCCCAGCCAGAAACCATGTAAGCGGTCGAGATAGCGATCGCGGTTAATGATCAGTGTCCCGTTTTCGTCCATTGGCTGGCCGGGCACGAGGATATCCCCGGATACCGTTTCCGGTCCTGATATGCTCGGTATCGGCTCACGAAAATCGCATGCCGCGACACTCAACAAGCATATTGCGGATATGGCGATCTGCAGGAGGCATTCGCTATACCGGCCAGGTTTGGCTGTGTCAGCTTGCAGTCTTTTCATGGTCCGGCTCCATCGGCTCTTTCGTGACAATCTAGCTCAAACGGATTTGTTTGATAGTAGGATGCTTGCGGCCTGCTCTTGTCGGCAATGATGGATCTGTTCTCGGCGTGCATCGCTGTCGGTCCGATTGCTCGGCGCCCGTATGGGCATATGTGTGGCCGCGCCGCATCGGATAAATACCGGCACGCGATAGCTGGCGATTTTAAGTGCTTTCCGACATAATCCGGTTCAGCTCTGCATGCTTCTGTTGGACATTTGCAGGCAGATTACGTCCGAAAAGGCTGATGAATATGGCGGCCAGTGCGGCGATAATGAAGCCGGGGATAATTTCGTAAACGATCGATGATAGTGACTGTCCATCAATTGTGACAGGCGCATACAGCCAGAATAAGACCGTTATAGCGCCCGACACCATGCCGAATAGTGCGCCGTCTCGGGTAAGTTTCGACCAGAACAGGCTCAGCAGGATAACCGGGCCGAAAGCTGCACCAAAACCCGCCCAGGCATTCGAAACAAGAGACAGGATATTGCTCGATCGATCGAAGGCCAGGGCAATCGCGACCAGGCAAACCCCGATGGTAGCCAGTCGACCGACCAAGACGAGCTCTGACTGGCTGGCAGTTGTTCTGATGAAAGTTTTGTAGAGATCTTCGGTTAGCGAGCTTGAGGATACCAAAAGTTGAGATGAAATCGTACTCATAATCGCTGCGAGAATCGCTGCCAGCAGAAAGCCGGCGATGAACGGATGGAATAAAAGCTGGCTGAGTAGAATGAATATTGTCTCCGGGTCCTCAAGCACGCCCTGCAAATTGTTGCTTTGAACATAGGCGACCCCAACAATACCCACGAATACGGCGCCGGTCAGCGTGATCGCCATCCAGACCATGCCGATAAGCCGGGCTGTTGCAATATCCCCCAGAGACCGGATCGCCATGAATCGGACGATGATATGTGGTTGGCCGAAATAGCCCAGTCCCCAGCTTAGCAGTGATATTGTTCCAAGCAGCGTCGCATTTTTGGTCCAGTCAAAAAAACCGCTACGGTCGGGCCCCGGACTACCATCCGATTGTATGCCGGGCGCGGCCGCGGCGATGTTTGCTTCAAGTCCGTTAAAGCCGCCAATCGTTACCAGGGCGACGACCGGCACGATGATACGCGCGATGAACATGATCGAGCCTTGGACAAAGTCTGTCAGGCTGACGGCGAGAAATCCGCCAATTACCGTATAGGCCAGAACGACCCCTGCTGTGACGAACAATCCGATATAATAGTTAAGTCCGAAACTTGCCTCAAAGAGCTTGCCGCCGGCGACAATGCCTGCCGAAGTGTAAAGCGTGAAAAAAACAATAATCACCAAAGCGGAGATAATTCTCAGCGCATGCGATGTGTCAGCAAAGCGATTTTCCAAAAAATCTGGAATCGTGATCGAATCATTCGCCATTTCAGTGTAGACCCGCAGTCGTGGTGCAACGAACCGATAGTTTAAATAGGCGCCAGTCAGCAATCCTACCACGATCCAGGCAGCTTCCACGCCGCCCAGGAATACGGCCCCCGGAAGGCCCATTAATATCCAGCCACTCATATCCGACGCGCCAGCGGACAGGGCACCGACCGCCGGATGCAATTGCCGGTTGCCCAGCATATATTCCGACACGTCTCCAGTTGATTTGCGATAGGCATAAAGCCCGATCACGACCATTAGTATGAAATACAGACCGAGAGATATCATTTCGAAAAGGCTAACCGTCATAGGTTTTAGGTCCATTGTCGTTGTGAAAGGGGTAGTTCCGTACTGACCGGCGAGTGGCGTTTTGGTATGTAACCGAAAACTAAAGGCTGATCAGACTTAGCTTGCGATCGCGTAAGAAGAGTTGTGGCGTTTTACCCATATAATTAGAGGTTGCGCGCTGAATCAACTCTTCGTTGTGCTGTCCGGCTAGATGCTTTCGCGGCGTGTCGTGTCGCTGAATGATTGCATGCGCTGATAGGCTTTGATGCCCTGGTGCCGGTTGCCGGATCGTGCTTGCGCCGAGCGTTTCATTTGCCTGTCACAGGTTACGGTGACAACATACGAGACTGGGAATGTATTGATTCTGGAGGCTGCAAACCGATGCTTGGTAAATTTCTGCGAATGGCCGCAGCGCTAATGTTTCTTTCGGCTTTTACGACTTTGGCCAACGCCCAGTCCGCCGCGTGTAATTGCAAAGGTTATGCAGGCCCCGGCGGTCCATGCTATGCCGGTCCCGGTGGCCCGGCCTATGACGGACCGGGAGGCGCGGCTTATTCCGGCCCCGGCGGTCCATGCTATGCTGGGCCCGGTGGCCCGGCCTATGACGGTCCGGGAGGCCCAGCCTATTCCGGTCCGGGTGGGGCGTGTTATGCCGGACCAGGTGGTCCGGCATATGCTGGCCCGGGCGGGGCCGCCTATGATGGTCCCGGCGGCCCTTGTTATGATGGTCCCGGCGGTGCCTGTTATTCTGGTCCTGGTGGGGGTAAGAATTGTCCGGAAATCTGCTCCCGCTGCCCTTAGTGGAAAGATGCAGTATCGATCTCATCGGAATGAACGAATATGACGTTAAAGTCCGATAGCGTTACCGGCGTCTGGGCGACTTGCCTGATGACCTTAAAAATGTTCGGTTAATCGGACATGGTTTTATCTTTTTAAGGCGATCGGGCGGGGCATGGAATGGCGACGAAAAATATAAGCTGGGCCGGTATCATAATCGAAAGCGGTCTTTTCGTATCTCTGGATGAAGAGCAGAAGCGGGTTTTGGACGCCGCGGTCGAAACGCTAGATATTGATGCGGGTGACGTTCTGTTTCGACAGGGCGATGCGTCAGATGCGGTTTATATTGTTGTTGCCGGTGCCATGCAGGTGCTGGCGAATGATTATAATAATCGCGAGGTTATTATTGCCCGTCTCGAGCAGAACACATTTTTTGGCGAACAGGGCCTGCTGCAATTGGTCCCCCGACCAAGAAACGCAACGCTTCGGGCGGCGATAGGGTCCCGGCTTCTGCGGATACCGATGGCGGCCTTTAAAGCTATTCACGATACCCAGACCGATGAGAGGCTTACCAGGAAAGACGTCGAGAACGCTCTTGAGCGGATGGCCAAGACATCAGCCATTGGTGATGCATTTTCAAAATTGACGATGGCCGAAGCGGCGCCCGCGACCAAAAATTTGCTGGCTGGTGAGACCATGGATGTGTCAAACCGTGATACCGATCGTATTTATTGGGTCGAACAGGGCGATGTCACGATCTATCGGAACACGTCCGAGGGGCTGGCTTTATTGTTACGGGTGGCGGCTGGCGGCGTGTTTATATTGTCCGACGAGGTATCTGATGACCAGCCCGATGCGGTCGAAAATGCCGATCTGATACTGGCTGAAACCACATCGCAGCTTCTGAGCATGAATGTTGCATCCAGTCGCGCCGGATCTCAGGATGATGCTTCTAGTGCCGATGTCTGGCGGAAATTACGCCGCGCCCTGAATGTTAAACGGATCGGGCTTGTTACCCAGTATGAGGGGGTGTTTGAAAGCGAGCCGGCATTGATGACCCAGTATCGCCTGCTTGAGGGACGTCAAATTGTTGCGGCATCCCTGATCGACCGAGATGCGGTCGCATTTCGTGAAGTCGGTTGCGACGGCCAGATTGCGTGGCTGAGGTCCGATGCTGCTGTGGGGGTTCGTATCGGATGGATGACAGACCGGATTGTGGCAATCGATTCCGGTATGGAATGGCCGGGTCTTGGCGACGCTGTCGACTGCTTGCTGAAGGGACGCGAGTTCAAGGCCTGGCACGGCGAATTCTTCGAGAGAAACGGCATTCTTGATGGCGCCGTTACGGGGAATGCCGAGTTCGGCGAAGAGGCGAGCATCATATGTGCCTGTACTGGCACCACCCGTGGCAAAATCATGGGGCTCTTATCTGAAGGCGCGTTGCAAGATGAAATTCAGGCCTGCACCGGAGCCGGATCAATTTGTGGAAGCTGTACATCGCGTATCGGCGAAGTGTGCGGCGATGAAGATGTTATGCGGCCAGTTCATGTCGACCGATTCGAGCGCCTGACATCGGATCTGGCGGTGCTTAAACTGGTCGGGGCGGACTGGTCTCTGCCAGCGGCGAGCCCGGGACAGCATATCGCTTTAGAGAGTTTTATGAATGGTCTCTGGGTGAGACGCTCATACACGCTGGTCGGCACTCAGGGCGCTGAATACGGGTGGACGCTTGTCCTGAAAAAGGAACCCATGGGAACATTATCACCCTGGCTGTTCGAGCAAGGTCGATCGGTCTTGTTAAGAGTGTCCCAGCCACAGGGCGAGGCCATAGATGCAGTGGCCGAGCGACCGCTTATTTTCATGGTCGCTGGCGTCGGGATAACACCGGCGCTCGCAATGCTGAATGTCAAGACCGGCCGTTCAGTCATGGTCCATGCTTCGGTCTCCGATCAGGCGACTGGTGAGGTCGTCAACACACTGATGGAGACATGCGACCGCCCGGACAGTTTGATTATTCAGAATACGTCCGAACGCGGGCGTGTTGGAGCATCTGAAATTCAGGATATGCACCGGCGGTTTCCTGATGCCGACTGGTTTGTGTGCGGACCCAAGAATTATGAGACGGATGTCACCGCTTGCCTGACCGATTTGGGGATTAGCCCGGAGCGCATCCGTGTTGACCGATTTACCCAGGCCGGTGAACCGCCCGCCGATGACGGCAATTATCCGGCACCAATACCCGCCCTACCGGCTTTGGCGGTCTGTCCCTATGAAACCGGACGTATTGAACTGTCGGAGACCGATCCGGATGCGCCGGAAGCGTCTGCTCTACTGGAACAGGTGTTTGCTGAATGGCAAGCGGCAGGTGAGGATGATTTAGCCGGCAGTGAGGAGGCTCGTCAGCAACGGCTTGTTCTTGCCCGGTCTGGTCAATTGTTCGATCCGACCAGTGAGGAGCTGAAGTCGGCAGCCCGGCTGGCATGGCGGAATGCCAATCGCTGTATCGGCCGGTTGTATTGGAAAGGATTAGAAGTTCGCGACCGACGACATGTTCGCGATCCCGAAGCGATGCTCGACGAAATGGTCGACCATCTGCACTTTGCAACAAATGGCGGCAGGCTTCGCAGTCTTATAACTGTTTTTGCCGCCGTCGATGAAGGGGGTACCGAAATAATTAGCCCGCAACTGGTCCGCTATGCGGGTTATCGTGAAGCGAGCGGTCGGGTCATCGGTGATCCCGGCCATATCGAGCTTACAAAAATGGCCGAAGCGGCCGGATGGCGCGGTGATGGCGGTGCATTTGATCTCTTGCCATTAATGGCAAAGGACGCGGCCGGCCGTCTCCATATCAGACCTTTGTCGCAGGATGAGGTTCTTGAAGTCGACATATCGCATCCCGACTATGCCTGGTTTTCAGAGCTGGAATTAAAATGGCATGCGGTTCCAGGGATTGCCAGTCAGGCGTTGGATGCATTTGGTAGAAAGTTCCGCGTCGTCTTTAATGGCTGGTATATGGGCACAGAAATCGGGGCACGAAATCTTAGCGATCCGTATCGGTATAATGTTTTGCCGGGTATCGCGCGCCGGATGGGGCTAGATACCAGCAGCGAGGCGTCGCTTTGGCGCGACCGTGCGATGCTGGAGCTTAACCGGGCAGTGCTTCATTCTTACCGGAATGCCGGCGTGACCATGCTTGATCATCATACGGCGTCGGCCGAATTTCTTCAATTTGTAGATGATGAACATGCTCTGGGACGCGAGGTTCAGGCCGAATGGTCATGGATCGTTCCGCCTGTATCGGGCTCGGCGGTCACACCATATCATCTCGATTTTCCAAATACCTATTTCAAACCGGCCTATGTCCCGCTTGATTAGGTGAATTCGGCCGTTTTGAGCGCTCTGCTAGGCCGGGTCCGGGATGATCGCTTTATTAGATATCGGAAAGTCTTCGCCCGGAACCGGCTTGTCCAAGTATCTAAATAATACAGACCAGCCATCACCGCCAGGCATGTTAAGTGTCAGCAGGCGGTCTTTGGGTTTGTCCTTAAAGAAATACTCCACGCGTCGGTTAAAGGCATCGAAGGCGCCCTTCCAGGTGTCATGCTGGGCATATAGGTTTTGCTCGGTCAGGTTGACCCGGCCTTGATACATATGCCGGTTTGATGAGGTGGCCAGCTTGCTGGCCCCGCTAATGTTTCGTTTAAGTGCATAATGCCGTGCGATTGACTTGTGCCAGCTGTTGAAGTCGCGTATCGTCAGAATGAATTTCGAATTTGGAAATGTATGATATAACCATTCAAACTGGTGGCTCACAGATGTGTCTGTAAAGCTGTCATACAGAAAGAAGTCGGGTTGTGAAATAAGGTCGGCGGTATCGTGATTTAACCAGTGCAGCGAGTTATAACCGAGACGCTCTAATGCATTGTATAATGAGGTTGTTCCGGTTCTGCTTAAGCCAATGCCGAACACTTTGGGTTGATTAAAATCAGGAAAAGCCGGGCTCTCCAAGCGCAAAACAAGATTGTTCAGGCGTCGTTTTAAGGGATTTGCTAATTCATTCTGGTTAATGCTGGCGGCGATTATAAGAAACTGGTCATAATCCTTAAGAGAGATATTGATAAAGCCCATAATGAGTCTTAGTGGCGCGGCGTTATCTTTTGCTTCATTTACGAGGTTGGCGAGGTGCCGGCGCAGCCGTAAAAGAAGACTGGTTGTTGTATGTCTTGTGATGCCATATTTATTGCTAGCAGGATTTGATGAATGGCTTTTGTATCTGGTTTTTGCACTTCAATCAGCCGCATCATTATATTCAGCTGGGCTCTAGCAAATTCGAAATTGTGACTGGTTGCGTGCATTATGATATGCTGAACGCGTAATTGTATGTTGGTAGGTGTCAATTCAACAAGCTTGGTGAGGGCTTTTTCAAGTGTCTCAGGCGGACCTAGCTTGCGTGCAACATTGACAATGGCGGCCAGCGCGTCGCGGTCGTTCGGATTTCGCTGCAGAACCTGTTCAAATTCAGCGCTGGCATCCTTAAATTTCATGCGCTGCAAGAGGTCCAGCCCACGCTTTGTTTGCTCATCCATTGCGGCCTCTAATTAATTTTAACAATCGCCGATGAGGTTTGTCGCATATTGTAGACCGGACATATATTGTCTCGCTGTGTTTCGTGCTGCTCTGGCGGGGATCGGGCTAGGATTGGAGGTTGATACCGCGCATGTTATCAGGTTTAGACCTTCGTTTAGAACAGGGCGCCGGCATTTATCCATTGATTAGAATTTGACGCGACAGCGCGCCACTAGTTCAGACCAAATGTAATAGAGGTATCTGATAACAGGTTTTTAATCAGGATTTTCGATTCCCATAAACTTGAAGCTAATTTTGAAAAGCCCGACACTTTAGTGCCAATTGGATTCGCATTGACTTGAAAGGTTTTCAGACGGACCGCTAGCGATAACATCAGCAGATCCAATATTGCTTCGCTGTTTCGACGGAATGTTGTGTCTTTTGAAACCTTTTCGGAATGCAAAATAGTGGGTTTTTCTGGCAAGTCGCTAAATGAAAACACGCGGTCATGACCAAGTGCTCGTTTAAAATTTTTAACGACTGATATATTATCGGTGGCAAGAAATAACGGACGGTGACTCGAACCGGAATAATTGTCGAGAAATGCCTTATAGTCCGTCTGGTAATCGGTATTCCGGACGTGCACCGCATCATAGGCGCCACCAATTTTGTTTAGCCGTTCGCTTAGCTTTTTTACAAGATGCGGCCGCAATCCCATTCTCAGCAACGCAAATAAGGAATCCGTTCCACCGCCAGACGAATGATGAAGCAGTAATTGTTCGGGATAGAGCTTGCTGAAATCAAATGTCAGTAGCTGTCCACTTTCGGCCTCGAGAAGCTTGCCACGCCAGTCGCCTCGCCATTTGGTATTGTAATCATTTAATTTGTCTTGAACGCCGTTCGGGTAAACGTCCATAAGTTCCAATTTTGGTTTGATGGCGTCGGCAGAGAGAAAAAGTCTCTTATGCTTTGGGTAGAAGTATCGACTGAATTCGTCGCGAAAATGACGGGCATTTGTGTGGTTCGTATCGACGATGACTGTCCGGTTGTATTGCTCGCCATACCGGCAGCATTTCTCTATCTGACAGAGAATATCATTGAGGCCGCCTTCAGGACGACAGAGGACATATTTCGTCATATGCGCATCTCATTTTTAAAAACTACGGTAAAGCCTCTATAGTGCATCGACCAATCTCGCAAACAGTCCCGATGCTATCGCCTGTGAAAAATAGCCCGGGGGTTTAGGTGATTTTCTCCTTTGCATATCTTGCCGCAACTTCAAGATGAAGGCAGTCTCGTTTCAGGCGGTTGAGCTGTTGTACCGGCCTTGTCCGGCCATTGTATGGGCCGGCTATACGCCACGATACGGGTGGCTGTTTCCTGGGGATATAAGACAGCGTGTTGGCAAGACCGGAATGATAACAGCTATTTAAGGGTCGATTACCGTAAATTGTCATTCTCAGATGGCAGGATTTAAAAATATAAGGATGGAGACGACGGGACATGAATAATCTGATCGCAGAACGCACCGATGAAACCGCGTTAGCGCATAACGTGCCATTTGTTAGCTATGGTGTAACCCGCGCAGACGGGGACGTTATGCGTGGGCATTTTGGCTGTGCCGGTAGCGCAGTTCTCGATGACAGCCACATTTTCCGTATTGCATCGATGACGAAACCGATCGTTACTATGGCGGCCTTGCAGCTGGTCGAGGCTGGCAAGCTTGATCTGCATGCGCCCGCAAAGGACATTCTGCCAGCTCTTGGCCGGGTGGGTGTGCTGATGGGCGAGGCTGCAGCCGATATGGAGACCGTGGCGCTCGCGCGCGATATTACCCTGCATCACCTTCTGACCCATACGGCCGGCTTTGCTTACGACTTTCATTCCGACAAGATTATGGCACAGGTGCAAGCCGGGAAAGTTCCACCTCTGGCTATCGACAATAATGATTTTCTCGCCGCGCCGCTGATTTTCCAGCCGGGTGATAATTGGGAGTATGGTATCGGTATCGATTTTGTCGGTCAGATGATCGAGGCCGTGAGTGGCGAGGATTTGGAGACACATCTACGTCGGACTGTATTTGATCCGCTCGGGATGACGCATACTAGCTTCCGCGCCAGCACTGTTGGTGCTGAGAATGTCGTGCCACTTGGCGCCCGGGCTGCTGATGGCACAATGACCGACCTGACAGCATTAATGCCGCTGGTTGATGCGCCGCCTTATTCCGGCGGTGGTGGTCTTTATTCAAATGTCGCTGATTATATGAAATTCATGCGTGTATTGCTGAATGCCGGGCAGGGACCAAATGGCCCGCTTTTAGGTGCCGACAGCGTCAACATGATGCTGACAAACCAGATAGGCGATTTGGTTGTTCCATCGCAGCCGACCATGAACGAGATGCTGTGCAGCGAACATGAATGGTTTCCCGGCACGATAAATCGGTGGAGCTATGGCCTGTTGGTTAATGATACCGATGTGCCAGCGCGCAGAAGGGCCGGGAGCTGCGCCTGGTCGGGTTTGAATTGCACATATTTCTTTATTGACCCCAGAACTGATATTGGCGGCGTTGTCATGATGCAGATGTTGCCCGTTTATAATTCGGCATCGCTTGCGGTTTTCGAGGCTTTTGAGAAAGCAATTTACGACACATACGGATAAGCGTTTGGTGTTCTGATATGATTATTCAGATACTGATTGTGTGCGGGGCATTTGCGAATGTCCGAGGTGCGCTGCAACGGTCCTGCCAAACCGGCCGGGAGGCTGCGGATTATTATGAATGGACGAATTGGTGCCGCTAACCCCGATTGCCGGGTGGGGAGGTCTCCGTCGCCCGACGGTCCAGGGAGCAGTTATCCGTCCCCGTGACGCCAAGCTGCCCTGAACTGTAACCGGGCGCTGTCTGTCTCATCGTGCCGATGCATCACTCGACCCGTCTAACTGTGTAGCTACGCCCTGTTTCAAGCAGCTTAAGGCGCGTGGAGCCCATAGCGCCCTGGCGGATTTCGACGTCCGTTGGCAATGATTGCGGAACACGAATTCGGCGTATCTCTAATTGTCGCCACACGAAGCCTTCTTCGGTTGTGAAGAAGTAACGCCCGATATTATTACGCTCAATTTCGACCACTTTGGTCACATATGAATCAGGTTCGTCAACAGCCTCCTGCTCTGATCGAGCTGAGCGGCTAACGCGCGGGAACCAGCTTGGCAGGACGCCACCGCTGGCGGCTGCCATATTCGACTCTGCTGCAGTAGACGGCGCTTCTACACTCGTCGTCTGCTGACCAACCTCGGGAGCCGTAGCCGCGGCCTCGAACACGTTGTCGACAAGACCGGCTGCGGCGGTGTCAAAACAAGAGAGACGTTCGACCGAGTCGCTAATAGATGTGCAGGCAATAAAGTCTGCTGGTGTCTGCGCCTGCGCAGCTGTCTGGGCCAGGAATAGTCCAATTGCTAAGCCAGGGATTAAGGGGGTCTTCTTCATTGGACTTCTCTTTATAAAAGTATCGTAGCCTAAATTCATCATGAGGTGACGGCAGCAAGTCAAGCGTCAATCAATCTTCTATTGGCCCGTTTTTTAAATTCATTGAGAATTTCATAGTCAGAATCGAATTCCATATCGATGTTCATACCCATGCTTGCGTCCCGCATTGGTCTTAAAGATTTTGCGAACCGAATAGGTCAGTTTAGCGCCTTGTCATGTCGAGCAGCTTAGGTGTGTTTGCGACGGGATAGGTGGTACGGCATGTCCATTCCGGCACTTGGCGTGGCGCGACGGTTAGAGAATTATCTACGGGTCGATCCGACATTATTGTCATCATATCGATAAGACACCATGAATATGACGCCTAGGGTTGCTATGGCCGGTTGAGACAGGTTTTCCTGCCGCGTAATTCGCGAGTAACCGGATCATAACAGCTTTAATTTATTCACCTTTGTGTTTGAAAAGGCGAGCTTAGCTGCTACGATTAAATCCGGGCTTGTTATCGGTTGCTCTAAGGGGGGATATTCCACTGGCTATAAAACTTGAAGATCTGGATACGGCCTTTGTTTGGCAGGCATGTTCCGATGAGAGCAAAGAGAAAATTATCAAATTCTGGCGAGATACAAAATTTGTCGATGACGCTAACGAGCGTAAAAGACGTGTGAATGAAGTCACAGCGGTCGCATTTCATGGTGAAGACGTCGTTGGTGTCTCCAGTGTCTATGTCGACACCTTGATCCGGAATGACTTGTTTTTCGGCTTCTTCAGAGCGGCTCTACTGCCGGCTTATCAGCAAATCCTGTTATCCCGGAAACTATATGAAGTAACGTTTGATGGTTTATCTGCCTGGGTCGAAGACAGGCCACGTCCCCGTATGTGCGGGATTGCATCGGTTTTCGAGAATAAGGTTTATGAGCAATCGCCATTACCTGTTCGTTCGACTGGCGCGTCATTGGTCGGATTTTCTGCGCTTGGCCAGCCAACTTTCGTGAAGTGGTTCGATCATGCGCGCTACTAATCCTTCGATAGTATGAAATTCCGGCTAGCATTTTGAATTCGGCCCCGGTTGAGGTGGTTGAGTTTGCCGGCAGCATTATGCTGGGACTCGATGGCTGGAGCTGGCTTTGCGGGTTTGCTGGCAGATGGGGTGTCGGTTCGGGCTGGGACAGGTGTCCGGCATTAAAACCTTGCTGATTGTTTTATTCTCGCGCAACTATCCTTTTGACGGGGCTGTTAGGGGCTAAAGCTCGTCAGCTTTGAAGAATGGGGTGAAGTCATGAAGTTTTATAATTCGACCGGTCCGAATCCGCGTATTGTTCGGATGTTTGCTGCCGAGCGTAATATTCAGCTGGATATGGTGGAGGTCGACATCTTAGCGGGTGAAAACCGTCAGCCGGACTTTTTAAAGATCAATCCGGCGGGGCAATCGCCGGCCCTGGTTCTGGAAGATGGTCAGGTGATTACCGAGATTACGGCGATCTGCGAGTATCTTGATGAGGTGCAGGACGGTGACAGCCTGATCGGTTCAGATCCGGCCGCACGCGCGCAAACTCGACGCTGGACGCGATGGCTCGATCTAAACATTTGCGAGCCGATGCTGGACGGTTTTCGATTTGGCGAAGGTCTGGCAATTTTTAAGGATCGTATGCGGTGTCAACCTGAGGCATCCGACGGGCTTAAGGCCCGGGCGCAAGATCACATGGCCATGCTCGACCAACGCCTGAAAGACCATGCTTATATTGCCGGCAATCATATTAGCCTGGCTGACATTGTTGGTTTTGGAATGTTTGATTTTATCCAGACGGTCGGGCAGTCATTGCCCGATAATGCGGTGCATATTGCAGCCTGGTTTGAGCGAATGTCCAAACGACCTAGCGCGACGGTATAGCTCGGCTGTCAGTTCGCCAATGTGCTATTCGATAGAAGAAAATTCATGAATTTCAACTCATTACTTTTGGTTGCAGCCGTAAGCGCGGGGCTTTTGATACCGCTTCAGGGGATTATAAACGGCCGTCTGGCCGGATTGGTTGGCGGGCCGGTTCAGGCCGCCCTTGTGTCGTTCACTGTCGGTCTGACGGCGTTGATAATTATCAATGTCATGCTTGGCCATCGGGTCCCGAGTTTCGACACATTAACACAGGCGCCGGTCTGGATTTGGACTGGTGGCCTGTTCGGCGTGATGATGGTTGTTCTGGCGGCGACTGCAGTTCCGCGAATAGGAGTTGCAACCTATGTGTCGGCGATCATTACCGGGCAACTTACCGCTGCAATTCTTTATGATCATTTCGGAATTCTTGGGCAAGCCGTGCGGGAGGCAACGCCATTGCGGCTGCTCGGTGTGGTGTTTCTGATACTTGGGATCATCCTCATTCGCCGATTCTGATAAATCGCCGTAAAAATAGCGTCGGTTCCGCCTCGATAATCTTCCGAGTGTCAAATTCGTCACGATAGCGCTGATAATGCGACAGCGAACTTCTGTCGTTGTTTTATCATTCGATGAGGCAGAAGCGTTCGCCGGCTCTTGCGATGTCATAGCCGCGCTCGAGCACCTCTCTGGTCTCGTCGGATTGCGGATATCGTATCGGATTAGTGTGGTTAAAATGTATAAATTTTATGCCGTGCCGGACACGTTCCGGTAGATTTTGGAACCGGTCCATCATCTCGACGACTCTGGGATGGGGGATTTCCGACATATCCCGGCCAGGGAGCTCATTGTCATCATAGAATGTTGCATCAAGAAAGGCATAGTCGACGTTCGAAACGAGATCTTCAATGGCGATGTCATCATTCCGCTTCCACAAATCCCAGCTGTCGATATCAGGAATAAATAAGGCGTCTGCACCGTCAGTTTCGATCATGAAGCCGACAGTTTCAGAATACTCGTCGCGATGGGGCACCTGCAAAGGTGTTACAGAGATGTCTGGTGCCAGGCGCTCTGGGCGATGGTTTTCCATTTCAACCAGAAGAATATTCTGCAACCGGACTAATTGTTCCCAGGGACCGTTCAATCTGAGGAAATTTGCAAAGCGCGGCATGACATGAACGGGAATGTTACGCGCGCCCGCGGCTTCACGGCCAAAAAACATTAAGCCCGTATAGTGACCAATATGCGCGTGACTCAGAAAAACGCCATCAACCGCAAGGCCGGTTCGTTCTGTCGGCGCAAACTGGTGAAGCATGTGCAACTGCCTGGTGATTTCTGGCGTTGTCTCGAACAAATATCTTTTGTCAGACCGATGGTCGATCAGCGCGAGCGCGGTAGGCCAGAGGGCGAGACCGGCATCCGACCATGCCGGATCATTTAACCGGCCAATATGCGGAGCACCGCCATCCTGACCGACCCCCAACGTGACCAGTTCAACCATGCAATGTTGGTCGTCATGGATGGTCGTGCCGGCGATGTCTTGTATTGTGGCGTTTGCAATCTGGAGCGAGGCAGCGGCCATGCTTGCAATAATATGCTTGCTGTATCTTTTTAGCATTGTGTTCCTCGCAATATCCAATGACAGTTAAAGCTTATTTCAGAACGACGAACAAGCAGATGACCAGTGCTTGAAAATAGCTCGTTTTGTCGGATGAGGCGTGCGTGCTGGCTCTGGTCTTTCGGTCTGTTCGCAATAGGAGTGCGGAATGAGTGTTTATATTATTGCCGAGTTTCAGATCCATGACCGCTCAGAATATGACAAATATGATGCCGGTTTTATGGACGTTTTCGAACAGTATGATGGTCGTCTCTTGAGTGTAGATGAGCAGCCAACCGTGCTGGAAGGCGACTGGCTGTCAACGCGCTCGGTCTTGATAGAGTTTCCGTCTGAAGACGGCGCAATGGCGTGGATGACATCAGCTGCCTATAAGGCGATTGTCGGGCATCGGCTGGCCGGCAGCACGGGGCGGGCGCGTTTGGTCAAATCAATCGAATAGGTAGAAATCGGTGGGGCCCACTACAGAAGCGGGCAATGATCGGCTTTTAAAGCCATTGTATGCTGTGTTTGGACAGCACTAGGGGGGAAGAATGAAATCCGCTTTTGTAAGCGTATTATTTGCAGCTGGTCTGTTCTGCATTGCGAGCTGTGCTCGAACGCCGGAAAACATGTCGAGAAGTCAGTCGCAACCGAATGATGTCTACAAAATTATGACGCTGGCGCAGTGGGAGACCGCAATGCGGACGGGGTCGCTATTAACCCAGCTGGACCGTGATGACGGCTTTGTTCACCTGTCGGCGTCACGGCAACTGGCTGGGACACTTGCCCGGTTTTTTGCTGAGGAAGATCATTTGATCCTAATACAGGTGGATGAAAGCCAACTTGGCAGTAAGCTTGTCTGGGAAGCACCGTATCCAAATGACGGACGGGGCGGGATATTTCCGCATTATTATGGCGATCTAAAAATGTCTCAAAGTGTCGAACATTGGGAAATCGAGCGGGGCGCTTTCGATTTGCCGCTTTCGGTTATTAATCAAAGCGAATATTAAGTCGTATGATCAACGCGTGTCACCCGGGGCAGAGCGTGCCGCGATTTTAACCGCGCTTCTTAAAACAGGATGCGATCTCTGCAGTCCAGTCGCGTTGTCGGTCCTTGTGCTCCAAGGGAGAGCGGCCGTTTCGAACGACAATCAGATCATCTTCCGGAATGATTAATGTATACTGGCCCTGATAACCATTAGCAGAAAAGCTGCCGGGTCCGGCCATGCCGAGCCACCAGTGCGCGCCATAACCTAAAATATCGTCAGGCTGCACCCGGCCGGGTGTGCGAGCATAGTCGACCCAGCCCTCTGGGAGAATACGCACGCCATCCCAAATACCGTCGCGCAGATAAAGCAGCCCGAAACGGGCGAAATCTTCGCTTCTGCAAAAACAGAAAGATGATCCGATAAAGGTTCCGCAGGGGTCGAATTTCGGCATTGCCGAACTCATGCCAATCGGGTCGAACAGAGTTTCCCGCATAAAAGCGGACATGCTCTGTCCAGTCGGCTTTATTGCTTCCGCAAGACATTTCGCAATGATATTCGTTGTGCCGCTGGAATAGCTGCAAACTGTGTCGGGTGGATATAGCAATGGTAAATTGGCGGCATAGGCACCAACATCATTCTTGCCTTCGCGATAGAGCATTTTAATTACGTCGGACTCCTGCCCGTCGACATAGTCTTCGACGAATTTAAGACCGCTAGACATTCGCAAAAGCACATCCAACGTAATATCTTTACGGGCATCATCGACACTTTGCCATTTGTCCACGCCAGCGGGTTGATAGATATCGATCAGGCCCTGCCTGACTGCAATACCGACCAGCGCGTGCGTAATGCTTTTGGCCATTGACCAGGAGGGATAGGTGTCGGTCGACTTGGATCCCGGTGCGTACTTGTCGTACACCAGCTTGCCATCCTGAATAACCACAAGGGAAAGTCCGCCGGTCAATGCCAGCTCGACCGGTGGCTCGAATGCTGCGCTGGCAAGTGTCTCAAGGCGTTCCGTCTGCGTGTGTGCAGGCAGCGCTGACCGTGTCCATTCACGGGTTGGCCATGCCGTCAGGCTTGATTGCACGGGAAGAGGGGGGAGAGAATTATGCAAGCCAAAGGCCTCCGGTCGGTTGCCAGATGTCGGTCAGGGCGTTTTGCTGTTAAACCAATCATCCTGCGATTTTCGACACTATCTGTCTAGCACACTTTGTTACAAATCAGGTTTCAGGCCGCACGCCGTCGGGCTGCCATATTATCCGGTAATATTATTCAATATCGATGCGTCCGATCAATGGCCGATGATCGGCATATCCAAGCCGGTCTCGCTCGCAATAGTTTTCATCAAGGAAGGCGAGGTCTGTTTCAACTCGCCACGCTCGGGCGGGACCGCTGAGAAAAATGAAATCAAGTATGCTATTGTATCTCGCATTGCACTGGGAGCCGGTCGGTGGACACGTCTCAGCAGCGATACAGGCTGGCGCCGGCCAGTCGATCAGGCCATCGGACATGAATTCTTCGAACGCCGGATTGCCATGCGGGGCTGATTTCAGATGATCATAGTCAAAATTAAAATCACCGATTGAAATAATTGCCTGGTCGGAATGAGCCGCTAGCCAGCGTCTAAAGAGATAAGCCTGCCTCTGCCGTCGGGCAGCGTCACCGCGGTTGAAATGATGGTTGACCAATGTCACAGGCGTGCCGTCAGCTAGAATAGCGATCATGATGAGTGCATCTCTTGAGCCACCAAAGGCCTTGCTCTCCTCAAACCGGACGGTTTGAAATCGATCGACGCGGTAAATAAAGCCCAGATGGTCGCGCCATCTTCGGCCGGAGCGTCCAATAAAGCCGTCATAGAGTCCGTTGATACTGTCCTCGCCGTCAGTGCTGGCATCATTGAGCGTTTCGACAAAGAGTTTCAGCGCCTCTTCGCTTTCAACTTCTTGTAGAGCCCAGATATCAATACCGGGAAGCCGGTGCATATCTTCAGCCACAAGGGCGGGACGGGTATCACTATCACTTTCGACGTTGAATGAAGCGATATTCAACGCGCTATCCCGGCTGGCCGGTTCAACAGCGTTGCCGAGCAACATGAAGACGAACATTAAGGCGGCTTGCATTCTAGCCCTTTAATCAACCCAAGGTTGAATTAGGAAGCACTATTTTCGCGGGGCCGCTAGACCAGTCTTCGCACTATGAGCGATATATTTTTGCTGAATGCTATTTATCGAGATGTCTAGTGATTGATTAGGAGATGAGCCTAGCAATGCTGTGTTGAGCTTGGCGCGAAGCGATATTTTGCTCTCATAGGTGTCGGTTCATTGATAAAAATGACGGCTAAAATAGCTCTAATAGTTTATTTTCGAATGATTTTCTTAGTTTTGGGCCGAGCTGTAAAATGCGCGCTGCAATCATCATCACCCGGCCGCGCATTGAGGCGAACCGGTGTGATATCAGCTAATATGAACGACGTTGGAAGGTTGTCGTTTATCGCATAATGGCAGCGCTGGACTCAAACATTGCGTGCGAAAAATGCCATATCGTTCGCCGTATGTCGGCTGACATCGGGACATGCGATTGGGTAAATTTCTGTTGCATGCGTGGTGCCCATCAACTGGCGGCATTGCGCCTTTACCCCAGCTTGCAGCAGCCGCCGGTAAAATGCCAGTCCTTCGTCGCGTAATGGATCAGCCTCATTAAGACTGATCATGGTCGGCGGAAAATCCTTTAAGTCTTCGACGGTTGAGAAAAGCGGCCAGGCGAGCGGGTTGCGGTCCTCGAATGCCGCGATGCCATAACCGATGCGATGATTATTTCCATGTAGATTGATCGCTATCCCGTTATTTTCGGTCGCTGATGGCAATGATTCCTCAGGCCATGCACCGGCGATATAAGGGCAAAGCGCATAGAGCCCTTTGACAAGCCCGCTTGATCCTTCTCGGTTCAGGGTCATAACGGTCGCTATGCTTAAATTGCCACCGCCACTATCGCCTGCGATAGTAATCTTGTCCTGGTCGATACCAAGCATGCCGGCTTGCTCGGAGACCCATTTCAGACCCGAGACACAATCATTCAGGCCGGCTGGAAATGGGGCAATTTCCGGAACCGAAGATGGGCGCACGCAATTGCGGAAATCAATCATCGCAATCGCGATATTCTGCGCGGCCATAATCCGTCCCCAGGCAGAATACAGCCCGTTATAACAGGACCAGTAGCTCATACCGCCGCCATGGATATAATATATGCAGGGGAGCACCTCGTCATTGTCTGGCCTGACAAGTTTAAGGTTGAGCACATTCCCGTCAGGCGCTGATGTTAGCTGGTAGGAGGTTGTTCTGAGACCGGCTGATGGTGCGACATGGTCATTATCCATCATTGCGCTAATTGATGCGTCTATTGTGGCTTCGGTGGCGAGGGCGGCTTCACTATTCGATCGCGCCAGCAATTCGTCCCGGTCGGCGACATCCTGGCCTTGGGGAATGCCGCCAACCGCCCCAAAAAACTGCCTTAAGCGTGGATCGATCCTTGGATCGTCGGCGATATTAACGCTCATTCTAGCCCTCCTATTTGTTTTTTGAGATGCTAGTACGAAAATTTCACGACCTCCAAGATAAAACCTTTATTCTCACAAAAATGTTGCATGTCGCGGCAGCGATTTGGCGCTGGATCACTATTCGGCTAGGCTGGCATGATAAGTCCCGACGGAGCGGAGCGAGGTAATGGCAACAGATACGCAGCGCGGATGCGTCTTGGTATTGGGTGCGGGGGCCCAGAATGGGCTCGGTGGCGCACTTGCCCGCAGATTTGCATCGGCGGATTACGATCTTCTTGTGACGGGTCGAACCGCTGATAAGGTCAATAAGATCGCGGCTGATATTAGGGCGGCCGGTGGCACCGCGCAGGGCGAAAAAGTCGATGTCACAAATGTTGAGGACCTTGACCGGATATTTGCCTTGCTTGCCGATAGGGGGCCGGTTGCAGCGGTGATTTATAATGCTGGCAATAATGGCATTATTCCGTTTTCGGAGCTGACGGCCGAACAATTTCAGGCGTTCTGGAATGTTGGCTGCCTTGGCGGTTTTCATGTCGCCAAGCGCGCGCTTCCGCTGCTTGAGGCGCAAGGTAGCGGCAGCCTGTTTTTCACAGGCGCCTCGGCCTCGCTACGCGGGCGCCCGAATTTCGCGCAATTTTCGGTTGCGAAAGCGGGTTTGAGGATGCTGGCGCAATCCCTGGCGCGAGAGTATGGCCCGAAAGGCGTGCATGTGGCCCACTTCATTATTGACGGGGTGATCGATGGCGACATTGTCCGGCAGAATTTCGGCGCCTATATCGATCGTCTCGGCGAGGACGGCACTTTGAAGCCTGAGGCAGTTGCAGACACATATTTAGCCACTCATCAGCAAGTGCGATCAGCTTGGACGCATGAGCTCGATTTACGACCATTTAAGGAGAATTGGTAGAAAGAAGGAGCAAGCTAGAATGGAAAATACAGGTCAATGCCTATGTGGTGCGGTAAAGTATGCCTTTACTGGTGGAACCGAAACCGTTGTGATGTGCCATTGCAAGAATTGCCAGCGCCAAAGCGGAAGCGCATATTCTTTAAATCTCGTCGTCCCATCGGATGGCGTGCGTATCAGTGGAAATCTGAAACGGTATGCGGATAAGAGCGAAGGCGGCACACCTGTTTATCGGGAATTCTGTCCTGAATGCGGCTCACCGATCCGTTCTTTCGTGGCCAGTCTTCCGGGTATGGATGTATTTAAGGTCGGGACGCTTAATGCGACCGAACATCTTTCACCGCAGGTCCAGATCTGGTGCGCGAGCGCTCTGGCGGGCTTGAAAATTGACGCATCGGTGCCGGCCTTTGATAAAAATATACCAAGCTAGGTCGGTCATTCGAGGTGATATTGTCGGATTTGCGGTAGCAATAGCGCCGATCCTGCCCTGCCTATGAAAAGGCCGTTTCCCGCATACATGTACGATTCGTACAAATCAATTAATGATCTGTTTTTGATGAATTTATATATCGTTTCAAAGGGGCGGTTTTGGTTTTAAGAACGGCTTTAAAACTGCAATAAGCAAGGCGCTGACGGCATTTACAGCGATAATTAAAGCGGTCGTGGACGCGGCAACAAGGCTCGCCAGGTTACTGCTATGATTAACGCGCGACAGGCGGAGCTTAGAGACGAAACATCTCGACCAGTGGTCGTCTGGGCGTGTTTGGGCTGGCATATATAATCGCGCTTGAAATGCCGACGAGCCAGATCGCAATCAGCATATGATAGATGTGGAAGCTGAGGTCCGGACCCAAGACCGGCGATCGCCTGACAGCCATTAGGCCAAAGATAAATAGGCTCGCAATAACACCATGCGACAGCTTTATATTCAGTGGCTGATGTGATGGTATCAAACATAGGATAGGCAGGATTATGCCGCCGGCGAGCAGAACCAGCATGGTGATTGCCGGCAGCCATAGAGATATTAGGGTGAGCCCGGCTGCTGTCATGATAACGAACGTCTTAATATTACGAGAGAATTCGGTTTCGCGTAATGCGCCCAGCATGGCGGCCAGTAGCAAACCGGTCGCCAATGTGCTGCCCGTCTGGGTCAGGAAGGGGTGAATAGCGCCAAGCGTCCCGCTCAATCGCAGACCAAATCGCGCGGCGCCAATTAATGCGACAAGGCCGAGAATGCCGATGGCTATGGCGGCAGTGAATTGCCGTTGCCGCTGCAATGCGTTGATGCAAAACATTGCAGATATTACGATCAATAATTCGGACAGGGCGTAGTGAGGCGGCATTCAGGCGCCAAACGTCTGGTTTTGTTGTAGGTTTTGTGCAGCTTCGCGCTTTATATCGAGTGAGGTTTGCCGGGATCCGTCATGGCTCCAGCCTGGTTGTGCCACGACATATTTTAGCCGGTCCGTCCAGCTACGATTTGGGCCGACAACATCTTTCAGCAGCCCCCAATATTCATGAAATATGATAATTATGGGATTGTAGGTCTCGAGATCCTTTACCAAACCGTAATCGGGTTTGTCGGTAAGGTCTTCCGCGGCAAACGTCCCGAACATTCTGTCCCAGATAATCAGCGTGCCCGCATAATTCGTATCCAGATAACGCGGATTCTTGCCATGATGGACACGGTGGTGCGACGGCGTGTTAAAAACAGCTTCAATCCAGGGGTGTAATTTGCCGACCAGTTCTGTGTGCAGGAAGAATTGATAGACTGCGTTCAAGGCCCCACAGAAAACGACCAGAACCGGATCAAAGCCAATTAAAACCAGCGGGACCTTTAACAGGGTCGTGCCGGTAAAGTGTTTCGTCCACCCCTGTCGTAATGCCACGGCGAGATTGAAATGGGTACTGGAATGATGCGTCACATGCATGGCCCAAGGCCATCTGATGCGGTGCGCCATTCTATGATGCAAATAATAGCGAAGGTCGTCGAGTATGAAGCATAAGATAATGGCTGACAATGTCAGCGGTATATCGGCAATCCGATACTGGGCCGCCCATAATAACAGACCAAGCGTCAGAAAAGCCGAAGCCCCGTTTGTGATGACGCTAAACAGTCCGAGAAATATACTCGTCCCGTCATCTTTCATGTCCAGATCACCCGGAACTTTGAAGACCTTTATGGCAAGGGTTTCAAGAAATATGGCGCCGAAAAAAAACGGAATGGCGATCAACGTAACTTTTGATGCGACAATGTCCTCTAAAAGCATAAGGCCCCCTCGTCATGCAATAACTGCACTATCTTTATTGACTTCGAATACGACCAATGATTTCTGATTTAAAGTGAATAATAATCATAAAAATATAATTAATTAGAATAAATGTTTGATTTGCGGCTCCTTAATCACTTTGATGCGGTCTTTCGTCATCGAAATTTCTCCAAAGCGGCTGAGGAGATAGGTCTGTCACAGTCCGCCTTGACCAAAAGTATTAAGGTATTGGAGGCGAGCTGGGGCGTGGAACTGTTTTCCAGAACAACACGGACTGTCACGCCGACTGAGGCAGGCCACAGGCTGAAAGCTGCTGGCGAAGATCTGTTGGCGCATGCAGAGACGGTAAAGACCCAAACCATCGGCGGTGAACGTATTCTGCGTGTGGTAACGGGCGCTAACGTGCTTGAAACATTTGCTCATAAATCCATTGCGCGGTTTCGCGAGCTTTATCCGAATACAAGGGTTGTTATCCAGACCCTGCCACCACGAAATGCGATGGAAGAGCTTATGCGAGGCCGGGTTCATGTTTTGATGTATCATTCATTAACCGTTGCCTCGCTTCCGCATCCGCAACGATTAAAGACTCGAGAGATATATTCAGCGCCGTTATATATGTTGTCGCGGAAAAATCATCCGGTGCTGAGTTCCGATATGACCCTAGAGGCAGCGTTTGCCTTCGACTGGGCCGCTGTAAGCCTGGATAATCTATTTATCAGGAAACTTTCCGAGCCTCTTCAGGGCTTGATCGAAAAGTACGAATTTCCGAAATATCGTCTATTGAGTGTAAATGCCTGCATCGAACTGGTACGATCCTGCGATGCCCTGGCATTTGTTCCGGCGTCCGCAGTTGAATACGTGTCGGATCGCGATGAGTTTGTGCTGAGTGAAATGCCCCTGGAGTTGAATTTTTCGGTTTCCGCCGCGG
>CBFHPC010000015.1:0-27314 GCA_965657655.1 Henriciella sp. | reverse complement strand
TGAAATTCTTTATCGACACGGCGGATATCACCGCGATTAAAGACCTTAATGCCACTGGACTTGCGGATGGCGTTACAACAAACCCGTCACTGATTAAAAAATCAGGACGGGACTTTAAAACTGTTATCGCCGAAATTTGCGATATTGTAGACGGGCCGGTCAGCGCTGAAGTCATTGCAACCGAGACAGACGGCATGCTTGCCGAAGGCCGTGCTCTGGCCGCTATCGCCGACAATGTCGTTGTCAAACTTCCGCTGACAATTGAAGGGCTTAAAGCCTGCCATCGATTCACCGCTGAAGGCATCGAAACCAATGTCACGCTTTGCTTTTCGGCCAACCAGGCCCTGTTGGCTGCAAAAGTCGGGGCGACCTATATTTCGCCCTTCATAGGCCGGCTGGACGATATCCACATTGACGGCATGGAACTGATTCACGAAATTCGCGAGATTTATGACAATTATGGTTATGAAACACAGATCCTCGCGGCCTCTGTCCGCAACCCTTTACATGTTAAAGAATGTGCACTGGCCGGCGCTGACGTGATGACGGCACCGCCTGAGGTCATCAAGTCACTGTCTAACCACCCCTTGACCGATAAAGGGCTGGCAACATTTCTTGCCGATGCCAAAGCCGCCGGCATTAGCGTCTGATCAAACCAGGCCGGCGATTTCGCGCCTGCTTTTCGAAAGGAGCAGACATTGCCCGGATCCATTCGCCTCGAACATAAAGCCGATATTAGTGAAATCATTCTGGACAAGCCGCAGAAGCGAAACGCGCTATCCCTCGATATGTGGGCGGCTTTATCGGCTTTGATAAGTGAATGCATCGCGCGGAACGCAACCAAAGTGGTAATTATTCATGGCGGTGATACCGGGCATTTCGCAGCCGGGGCCGATATTTCCGAATTTGCTGTTGCATACAGCACACCTGAAGATGCAACGGCATCTGGACAGACTATTGCTGACGCGCTGATGGCGGTCGAAACATGTCCGAAACCGGTTATTGCTGCGATTGAAGGCGCATGTGTCGGCGGCGGTGTCAGCCTCGCGCTGGCCTGCGATATTCGTATTGCCGACATGGAAGCCCAATTCGGTATTACCCCGGCCAAGCTCGGGCTGGTCTATCCTGCTGGAGACACGCGTCGCCTGCTGCAAGCCATCGGCCCGGGAAAAGCCAAAGACCTGCTTTTTACCGGGCGTCTTTTTGGAACCGATGAGGCATCGAATATCGGCCTGGTCGACCGCGTGGCACCGGCATCGAAAGCCCGCCTGCTGGCGCGAACGCTGGCAGCAGACATTGCAACAAACTCGCAATGGTCCACGCGCGGCATCAAACATATGATTTCCGGTCTGCAAGCCGGGTGGCTCGATACCGATGGCGAGGCACTGGCGCTATTCGTCGACAGTTTCGCAGGTGAGGACTTTAATGAAGGTCAGACCGCATTTTTAAAGAAACGTAAAGCAAACTTTGTGTTCTAGAAGCGGTCATTTACCTCTTTAATTGACTCAGCATGCGACATAAACAACATGTTACAGAACAACAGTTGAAAGCTTTTGACTTAACTCAATTTACGCGGTTAGGCATAAATCCAATATTGTCAGACGGATACTAACCAAGCGGCCATGAAACTCAGAAAACTCATCTGGTCCCGCAAACGTCGCAGGGAAAGTATTGCCCAGAAAGTGATACGCCTCTGTCTAAATATTATCTGGGTGGCTTTTATTCTTTTGCTTCTGGCTGTCGGCGCCATACGGTTGAAAGAGCTTGTATCCGGGGCAATCGAACACAGAGCCGCCCAGATCGCGCTGGCAAACCGGCAAACTTTACCAGTACAGTTTGCCCGCGACGAGATTTCAAAAATAGAGATCTCGATGGATTATAATACAGACCTGTGCGAACAGGACCGGCCTCTTTCTGTATCAGTTTACAACGGCACCGACAGAAATATTCGTAGACTAGAACTGAAAATAACGGCGGCACTTGAGAATAGTGACGTCAATTTCTGGCGACACCTTTACAGCGGCCCTGATGGGGTTAGCGCCACCAACCAACACATTTTCTATAGTGCCGATTACCTTAAAATGATCGAATATGAGCGTGTGATTGTCGAAAATGTGAATAGCGCCGCTTTTTCTCCCGGAATAACAAAATCATGGTGTATCGCCCCCGAACTCTGGTCGCTGCCGAATTATAATAGTGATGCCCGCCGCTTTCGATACCAGGCACACATCGTCGAAACCGGCCTGCGGCTGGCGGCGCTTTAAAAATCCAAAATCCGCCGGCGCACGCCTAAAGGCTAAGCGATTTCAAGATTTCGAGCCCGACCACCGCAAGGTGAAATAATTACCGCCAATATCTGGTTACACAGAAATCGTCGCCACGGATGGACCACTGACAAAAGCAGTTTGGATCGGCATTCGGTTATTTATCTTATGTGTAACACGTTCCGAAGAATACTGGACGAGCTGAATTGGCGCTGTGTCTATAATTTAGACCGGCCATTATTTATCCCCGGGAGCCCTCGCAGCGATTGGTATACGACAGATGCAGAAAGATTAGCCGCTTCGTCAGGGCTGTATATGTCCAAACTGATTGTATCGAGCAGTCCATGCTGGACGCCTGCTTGCTTATCAAAAATAGGGCCGGCGCAGGCGGTAAAGCTGACGCCCTTTTGGTTAAATATGATGTGCGGTTTGCAAATTCGATCCCCGAAGATCCTCTCACCCCTATATTAAAACGAAGGCGCGCCTGATGAAAGTTCGCCACAGCTCGTGACGGTCACGCGACTGGGATGAGGCTGGTTTACTCTGATAGGAGATAATGCCCGGATAGGTGATAGAAAGCGCGATACTCAAGGACTAGAATGGCTGACTGGCAAAATGGATATGATAGAAGCGAGAAAAAGCAGGCATTCTCCCAACTCGCATGCGACACTAAATCGTAAGCAGCACTGTTGCGACCGCGTCCGCACGGCTCGAACCAATTACAATCTAAAAATCAGAAACGTCTTTTGACTAACCAGGCCTGAATTATTTTAGGGTAATGGTCGGAACGGCAGGATTCGAACCTGCGACCCCCGGTCCCCCAGACCGGTGCGCTACCGGGCTGCGCTACGCTCCGACATCGCCGCTGTATAAGCTAAGGCGACCGGAAAGTGCAATGAAAGAATAGTACAAGTGTCAGATATATCCGACAGTCACGCGCTATTAATCCAGCCGAAGCCGATCCAGCCTGGTTTTAAGATGCACCAGATCGTCCAGGATCGCCTCCAGGCGACTTTTGTCTTGCTGGCCAAGTTCCGCTGAAAGAGCCGGAGTTAAAACCCGTTCACGCGTCGCGTTCTCGGGATAGTTCCGGCTGATATCACACGGCTTTTCGATATCGGCCGGGCCACCTGATCTGGTGACAACCGATACGCCATGCTCGGCTAAGAAAGCAGCTGCGGCTTTCAGGGTCATACCCCGATCATGCACCAGTATCTGAATAGCGCGCGCGCCTTCAACATCCTGCGGCCGAAACATACGTCGGCCATCATCACTTTTTAACGGCGCAACGATATTATCAAACTTACCTTCCCAATACCTCAGAACCTGCGCATCCAGACCAAGCTCGATGGCGACATCTCCAATCGGTCGAATGTCTAAAGTTGCCTCGTCAAACTCGGTCGCCGCTGGAAAAGACATAGACTTAGGTCTCTGAGCTTTGGCCTCCGACACGATCTTTGAGCATCGGGGACGGTTTAAACGTTACAACCTGCCGCGCCGAAATATTCGCCTCGATTCCAGTCTTCGGATTGCGTCCTTCCCGAGCGGCCTTTTTACGAACTGTAAAATTACCAAACCGAGAAAGCTTCACACTTCCACTAATTGTCAGACTTTCACCGATCAAATCTAGCATCGTCTCGAACAGGTCCGAGGCTACCGAACGCGTTAATCCCGTTTCCTGAACCAATTGGTCTACCAATTCAACGCGCGTCAACGTTTTCGGATTTACCATCGGTACCCTCCCCTACAGCGTAGGTCTAATTTATTAACGAACTGCAAATAATTACAGTCTGAACAAGCTCGCTCCCCATGAGAAACCGCCGCCCATCGCTTCGCTTAGAACAAGATCTCCCTGCGTAATGCGACCATCGCTGACCGCTGTTGATAATGCAAGAGGTATTGATGCAGCTGATGTATTCCCGTGAAACTCTACAGTGGAAACCAGCTTTGCATCATCTATACCCAATTTGCGACCAACTCCGTCCAGAATCCTTTGATTTGCCTGATGCGGTACAAACCAATCAATCTCTGAAATCGTATGACCGGTTAGCTCAAGAACCTCGACAACGGCACTGCTAATATTCGTAACGGCATGTCTAAAAACCTGATTACCCTGCATTCGGACATGTCCGATGGTGCCCGTCGACGAAACACCCCCATCAACGTAAAGCAGCTCCTGCTTGCTACCATCAGTCCGGATGTGATGGCCGAGAACCCCGCGCGGGGTCTGCGATATCTGTTGCTGCTCGGCACGCAAGATAACTGCACCTGCGCCGTCCCCAAATAACACACAAGTGCCACGATCAGACCAGTCCAGCAATCTTGTAAACGTCTCAGCACCAATCACGAGAGCCGTTTTAAACAGCCCCGACTTCAGCATGCTATCAGCCGTTGCCAACGCAAAAAGAAAACCGGAACAGACAGCCTGCACATCAAAAGCTGCGCCGCCACGAATACCGAGCTTGTCCTGAACGATTGTAGCTGTCGCGGGAAATGTCTTATCCGGCGTTGTTGTCGCCAGAACAATAAGATCAACTGAACCCGCCGAAATTCCGGCATTGGCGAGGGCGGCTTTCGCCGCGGCTGTCGCCAGATCCGATGTCAGTTCGTCCGGTGCTGCGATATGACGTTGACGAATACCGGTTCGCGTCTGAATCCATTCATCCGAGGTATCAACGACTTCAGAGAGATCGTGATTGCTCAGGACACGGTCCGGCAAATATCCCCCCACCCCAATGATCACGGATGTCAGATTTGTCATTCGGCCGCCAACCCCGCCTCCGAAGCACTATTCTGAAACCGCGACAAACCGTCGGCAATCTCTTCCCGATAATTACTATTGCCAAGGTTCATAGCCAGTAACAGGGCCGAAGCCATGCCTTCCGCATCGCTGCCACCATGGCTCTTTACGACAACGCCCTTCAATCCGAGCAGAACGCCACCATTCACACGCGATGGATTCATTTTATCCTTCAAGGTCCGCAGACCGGCACTTGCGAATACAGCGCCGAGCTTGCTGAGCCAGCTTTCGGTTAGCGCATCCTTTACATAGCCAGCAACCAGATGCGCCGTACCCTCCGCAGCTTTCAAGGCAACATTGCCGGTGAAGCCATCGGTCACGACGACGTCGACCTTCCCCATGGAAATATCATTTCCCTCGATGAAGCCGCGAAAATCAAGTCCGAGGTCAGGATCACTTAGCAAATCGGCAGCACGTCGGAGGGTATCGCCCCCTTTATCATCTTCAGAGCCAATATTTAGTAGACCAATCGTCGGTTTTTTCTTGCCGGTAATAGCGCGCGCATAAGCCTCGCCCCTAATCGAAAAGCTTACGAGCTGATCGGCATCCGCCTCGAGATTGGCGCCAACATCAAGAACAACGCAGCGCCCTTCAGTTGTCGGCCACAGCGCGGTCATGGCCGGCCGGTACACGCCCGCCATCTTACGAAGCGCCAGCATTGAGAACGCCATCAGCGCCCCCGTATTTCCCGCCGAAACAGCCGCGACGGCATCGCCCTTCTTGACCGATTCAACCGCACCCCACATGCTGGTGCCCTTGGCTTTACGCAAAGCCGAGGCCGGTTTGGCACTCATCGCAACCATCGATTCCTGATGAATAATCTTGCAGGCCGCTTCGAGCCCACGCGACTGTATTTCCGGGATCAGAATATCTTGCTTGCCATGCACCAGAAAAGTCACGTCCGGGTGGTCCTGCAAGAAAAGCTTGATACCGTCTAATATGACGGTCGGAGAATTATCTCCTCCCATAGCGTCAATCGACAAAGTAAGGCTGGTCATTGTAATCCGAACTCCAGTCCCGGTCTCAAGTGTAAATTAAGCGCCTGCAAGCTGAAACGCAACGCGCAAGAGGTTCTAATAGAGCAGTCCTGAATTTAAAGCATCGAATATTTTTCATCGAGGCCGGCTAAAGCCGAATTATTATCAGTGGTCTGCAGATATGAGTTGATATTTATCAGCCAGACCGCGACATCCGACGCCTGCGCCTCGGACACGATCTGATTCTTGACGGCGACCGTCTTAATCGCCGTTTCCGGATCGGCGGCCGACAGCGCCTGGTCAATCGCCCTTGCCAACCCGAAAAATTCCTCACCGAGCCGCCGGATCTTTCGGGCAATCGAGGAATCGCCGACCCCCTCTTCCCTGAGCGCATAGTCAAAATCGGAGAAAACCACCTTATAGACCTGGTCGGCGAGCTGACGGCCATCCACGTCACATTCGCGTAACCGTCTTAGCACCAAGGTTGATATCAGGGTGACCATTTGAAACCGTCCATCTCGGGTGTCCTGGACCCAGCCCTTCTGATATGGCCTAGGGTCGCGCGCGGCCGACAAAATCCAGTGATGCCATCGCGCCGCCGCCTCGCGCCGCCGCCGGCGGGCTGGAAAAAAGGTTTCGAATATTCCCATCCGAGTCTCCTTAACTCAAAATCGGTAACACCGTGTCGCTAGAGCTTGCCAATAGTGGTGGAACCGTCTTATCTCACAGCCAGATAGCAGGAGACCTCTAATGACGCCACGTGTCATTATTTCATCAATTATTCTCGCCTCTGGACTGGTAAGTGGTTGTGTATCACCGATCGCGGATTTGCACGGCTATACAGCCGATGACATTCTACCAGGACAGGTAGAACCGGACGTTGACACCCGGGCCAGCGTTCTGGCGCAACTGGGATCGCCATCAACGACCAGTGTATTTGACGATAATACTTGGTTTTACATTACAACCCGGCGTGAGCGAATCGCATTCTTGCTGCCACAGACGACTGACCGGGTTATCACGGCGATACGGTTTGCCGAAGATGATGTTGTCGATGAAATCCTCGAATATGACGAGAATGACGGCGAAGTCATCCGATACGCCGCGCGCCAGACTGCGACCAGAGGACGTGAGCTTGGCTTGCTGGAGCAGATTTTCGGAAATGTCGGGGCGGTAGCATTACCCCAGACCAATGAAAGAACACCGGGCGATCCGACCGGAACCGGTCGGCGCTAGTTTCGACGCTAGCCCATTGCATGCAACGCATTCAAAAATAAACCCCGCGACAGATGTCGCGGGGTTTAAACATTATTATGGGCCGGCAATGCCGGCCCAGTTTTCAAATTAATGACCACCCGCCAGAACTGCCAGCATCAGAAGTGCGACAATATTGGTGATTTTAATCATCGGGTTCACAGCAGGACCTGCTGTGTCCTTGTAAGGATCACCGACCGTGTCGCCGGTTACCGCAGCTTTGTGAGCCTCGGAACCTTTGCCGCCATGATTGCCATCTTCGATGTACTTCTTGGCATTATCCCAGGCACCACCACCAGATGTCATCGAGATCGCCACAAACATGCCGGTTACAATAACACCGAGCAACATCGCGCCTACTGCCGCCAGAGCAGCCGAGACACCGGCAATCCAGAAGATCGCAACAAACAGGACGATTGGCGACAGGACCGGCAGCAAGGACGGCACCACCATTTCCTTAATCGCCGCTGTTGTCAGGATATCGACAGCACGACCATAATTCGGTTTGGACGTGCCTTTCATGATACCCGGATCATTCTTGAACTGGCTACGCACTTCTTCGACAACGGCCTGCGCTGCACGGCCAACCGCCATCATCGACATGCCGCCAAACAGGAAGGGCAACAATCCGCCGAATAGGAGACCAACAACAACATAAGGGTTTGCAATCGAGAAATCGACGCTAACGCCCTTCAGAAGCGAGCCCTCCGCAGCATTCGCTGCAAAATAGGCCAGATCTTCATTGTAGGCGGCAAACAACACCAGCGCACCAAGCCCCGCCGAGCCGATCGCATAGCCTTTGGTAACAGCTTTTGTTGTATTACCAACCGCATCAAGGGCATCAGTCGTATCACGGACATTACTTGGCAATTCGGCCATTTCGGCAATACCGCCCGCATTATCTGTTACCGGACCAAATGCGTCCAAGGCAACAATCATACCGGCAAGTGCCAGCATCGTCGTTGTCGCAATTGCAATGCCGAACAGGCCGGCAAAGTTAAAGGTAACGATAATACCACCAATAATCGTCAAGGCCGGCAGAGCGGTTGATTCAAGCGACACAGCGAGCCCTTGAATGACATTGGTGCCGTGACCCGACTCCGATGCCAGAGCGACCGATTTTACCGGACGATACTCGGTGCCGGTGTAATATTCCGTAATCACAACGATCATAGCCGTCACAACCAGACCGACAACACCACACCAGAATAAATCCATTCCGGTTAATGTGCCCGGCAGGTTCAACGCCATCGCAGCCCCTTCGAGCTCACCGAACCCGTTCGGCAAGGCGTGTTTGACCGCAATCGCCAGACCGACAACCGTTAGAAGTCCGGTTGCAATCAGACCCTTATAAAGCGCGCCCATAATATTGCTGGAGCCTTTGCCAAGCCGGACAAACCATGTCCCGACAATCGAGGCGACGATGCAAACCGCACAAATCGCCAGCGGGAAGACCAGCATGTCGCCCAGATAGGCTGCATTGGAGAAATAGATGGCTGTCAGAACCATGGTTGCGACGATTGTCACGGCATAGGTTTCAAACAGGTCAGCCGCCATACCGGCACAATCGCCAACATTATCACCGACATTGTCGGCAATTGTTGCGGCATTACGTGGATCATCCTCGGGAATACCGGCTTCGACCTTTCCAACCATATCGCCGCCGACATCAGCACCCTTTGTAAAGATACCACCGCCCAGACGCGCGAAAATCGAGATCAGCGAGGCACCGAAGCCAAGCGCAACCAGACCATCAATGACGATTCTGTCGGACGCCGGATCCATGCCCAGCCAGCCGACCAGCAAGCCATAATAACCGGCGACACCCAGCAGTGCCAATCCAACAACCAGCAAACCTGTGACAGCGCCTGACTTGAAAGCCATCGACAAGCCGGCCTGCAGGCTTTCGCTGGCTGCATGCGTGGTACGGACATTAGCCTGTACCGATACTTTCATACCGATAAATCCGGCAGCGCCTGACAAAACAGCACCAAGAACGAAGCCAACTGGCACTTCCCAGTTTCTGAACAAGATTGCAAGCACGACGACGGTTGCCACACCAACATAGCCAATCGTCGTGTACTGCCGTTTCAGATAAGCATTCGCCCCCTCCTGAATCGCCGCTGCAATCTCTTGCATCCGATCCGTTCCGGCATCGGCTTTCATAATAGCGTTAGATTGCAGCCACCCGTACAGCACGGCCGCCAAGCCGGCCATCAAGGCCACATAGAACCATAAACTCAGGTCCATCACGTTTCTCCCTTAGATTTTTAATATCGACCGGAACAGTATCGCCCCGGACGGTTAATCATTTTTATGATCACGGTTAATTGTGTACGACGAAGTTTCGCGCCAGTTCAACTCTTATAATGCCGCTAAGACAGCACCTATTGAGACATTCAGTGCCGAAAACCCAGATTTTCAGGTAAAGCGACCGTATTACCGTGCCAATGTATGGCGAGACCCGGCCCGTCGACCACCCGGCCGATCCGCGTAAAATCTGGTAAAACGCTATCGGCCGGCGCTGTCATCAAGATCTGATAGTCGTCCCCGCCAGTGCATTGTCGAATCACGACCGCCAAATCATCACTCGGTTCAGCTAAAGGCACATGATCAAGGTCCAGCACCAGACCGACATGACTTGCCCGGCTCAGACGCTGCGCATCGAGCAGTAGGCCGTCAGACACGTCCATGCTTGCCATTGCCAAGTCGGCCACCGCGCGTGCCGCTGACAATGAGGCCAGCACGGGCACCCGATAGCGCGCCGCCAGATCATCGCGATGACCAAGACGCGCTGCCTCTAGCCCGATAAGACCAAACCCAATTTGACCGGAAACAAATATACCGTCACCGATCTGCGCCCCCGTCCGGCGTTTCGGCGCGACACCAAACGTCTCGCCCGTCAATGTCAGGCTCAATATGAGCGGGCCATCGGTCGTGACCAGATCGCCGCCAACAAGATCAATTCCGAACGCCTCGATATCATGTCCTATGCCGGCCAGCAGCGCGGCGAATTGTGCCTCGTCACGATATCGCGGCCAGGCTATGGACAATAAAGCCTCGCGCGGCGCCGCCCCCTTCGCGTAAATATCGGAAATATTCACTCGCAAAAGCTTCTGGCCAACCGTGTAAGGCGGATCGGCGGGACGAAAATGAACCGCTTCGACCAGCGTATCCATGGTTGCAATGGTCGTGGCAAACGGCGTCAAAACCGCAACATCATCTTTCAGATCAAGCGCCCCGCTGGATGTCACCAGAGGTTTTATATAGCGATCGATCCATTCGGTTTCCTGCATCCAGCCACCTGTCTAGCAGACTTCCTCGGGCCGCAAATCCTTGGAAATATTATCCAGCACCGCATTGACGAAATTTGCTTCTGTCACGTCGAAGAAATCATGCGCGAGCGACACGTACTCGTCGAGCAAGATACGGCGCGACAAATGTGTATGAGCCACAATTTCAGCAACCCCCGCCCGCAGAATTGCACGGCTGATACTGTCCAGCCGAGACAGTTTCCAGCCTTTCGACAGGCGGGCCAGTATCGCTTTATCAACCTGGCTCTGATGCTCGACCATTGCCAGAACGATCGCCTTAAAAAGATCAGCATCGGCTTCTTCGACCGGCTGTTCATCCGGCCCCACGCCAAGGCGGTCATCCATAAGATCACGGATTGCTGCCTTTGCGCTCTGTCCGGTCTGTTCCATCTGGTACAGGGCTTGAACTGCTGCCAGCCTCGCCCCTGCCCGACGTGCCCTGATAATTGCAAAAGGCACTTTATCCGGAACCATTAGCGGACGAACTTCTTGCGCAGCTTAAGCATTTCAAGGCAGGCAATGGCGGCATCGCGGCCTTTATTCTTTTGTTTACGGTCGGCGCGTGCGAGCGCCTGCGCTTCATTCTCGACGGTCAGAATGCCATAGCCAATCGCCAGCCTGCGTTCGGTTGAAAGCCACATCAGACCGCGTGCACTCTCGCCACAGACATAATCATAATGGCTCGTCTCGCCACGAATCACGCAGCCGAGTGCAATATAACCGTCATATTTGGCACTGTCGGCGGCCATGGCAATTGCGCCCGGCACCTCGAATGCACCGGGCACCAAAATTGTCTCAACGACAACATCCTCACCCTCGAGGGTTTCTGCAACGCCGGCTTCAAGCTCACGTGAAATATGCTCATAATAGCGTGAAGTGACAATGAGAATACGATGAGTCATTAGCTTATTTACCCGCTCTTGTTAAAGGACGCCATCCCTCAATCGACAGACCGTATCCGTCAAGCCCCGCAACGCGGGCAGGTTCAGAATCAGACAAATAAATCATGTTCCGGACACCAAGTTCACGTAATATCTGCGCACCGACCCCATATTCCCGTAAGGGCGCATGCTGGTCGGGCGCCTCACCCGTTTTCAGTCCTAGCCGCTGCGACATCGCATCTGGCCGCATTGTATTCACGAACACCATCACGCCGGGCTCCTCGGCGCCGGCAAGCACCGCCATCGCACGCGCGACCAATCCCTCTCGTGGGCCTTTTTCACCGAGAATATCAGCCAGAATATCGGCTCTGTGCACCCGTACCAGCGTTGTCTGATTCGGCTCAATATTGCCGTGAACAATCGCGAGATGTTCAGCGCCGTCGATCGAATTACGAAACACGACCGTTTTGAACCCTGACCCATAAGCACTATCGAGCGGTGCTTCGACCCGTCGCTCGAGGTACCGGTCATGATGCCGGCGCCATTCGATCAGATCGGCGATCGTGCCGATTTTAAGATTATGTAACTGGGCGAACGCCACCAGCTCGGGTAATCGCGCCATGGAACCATCATCATTCATGATTTCGCATATCACTCCGGCAGGATTGAGGCCCGCCATGCGCGAAATGTCCACTGCCGCTTCGGTGTGTCCGGCCCGCACCAGCGTGCCGCCATCACGCGCAACAAGAGGAAAGACATGTCCCGGCGAAACGATATCGTCGGCATCAAGCGTTGGATCAATCGCAACATTGATCGTGTGAGCGCGGTCATGCGCGGAAATCCCCGTGGTGACGCCATCCTTTGCTTCGATAGAAACGGTAAAGGCGGTCCCCATACTCTCGCGATTCTCACGCGCCATCATATCCAGATTAAGGGTTCGGGCGCGCTCAGATGTCATTGCAAGGCAAATCAGGCCGCGCCCGAACCGCGCCATAAAATTGACCGCCTCAGGCGTCGCAAAACTTGCCGGAATAATAAGATCGCCTTCGTTTTCACGATCCTCGGCATCAATCAGAATGAACATTCGTCCATTCCGGGCATCTTCAATGATTTCGTCGATGCTGGATATCGCACCAGAAAAATTTTCTGCCATGCAGAACTCCCGATTAATCGTTTTTATCCGGGGCATCCGCCCCGATCATCCGCGCGACGTAGCGCGCTAACATATCTATTTCCAAATTGACCCGGTCGGTCGCAACCAAGTCGCAAAGGGTCGTTACGTCCCAAGTATGGGGAATTATCGCAACCTGGAAGTCCCCATTCTCAAGTGCGTCTGCGACTGTCAATGAGACGCCATTCATCGCCACCGATCCCTTCCGCGCGAAATAACGCGAAATCTCCGCCGGCGGCCGCACAGTAACCCGGTAACTCGGCCCCTCGGGGTCAACCGAAACAATTTCGCCAACGCCGTCGACATGACCAAACACAAAATGCCCGCCAAGTTCGTCGCCCAATTTCAATGATTGCTCGAGATTAACTCTGGTGCCGACGTCCCAATGCCCCAAAACAGTAAGCGACAGGGTCTCCGGCACGGCTTCGACATCAAACCAGCACCCGTCTGGCCGCTTGCCAAAGTCGACGACTGTCAGGCAGACGCCGGCATGCATGATAGAGGCACCCATCGTAATATCCGCAACATCATATGAGGCTGCAATAGTGAACCGTCGCAAGCCGTCATGATCGCGCACAGCTTCGACAACACCTACATCTGTGACTAGACCGGTAAACATGGATATCGCCTCCTAAACCGCCTCGGACTTTATATAAGTCTCAAGAAGGTCAGGCCCAATGCGTTCCGTCGAGACAGCCTGCCATTTAGGTGCAGCAGACAAATGCTCAAGCCCGAGCGCTGCAATCGCGGATTGCCCGTCACCACCAATCACGATCGGTGCTCTGAACCATTCGATGCGGTCAACAAGACCCGCTGCAATAAAACTGGCGGCTAGCTTGCCGCCTCCTTCAAGAAAAATTTTGTAGAGGCCTTCGGCACGACAGTGATCAATCAGTCGCACAGGCGATACGGTCGTCGCAGTTGCTCCATCGCCAGATGCCCAGACCTCTGCGCCGGTCGCCGCAATTGAACGGGCATCCGCGCCATCTGGCCTGGCTGTCGCGACAATAACCCGGCCCGAACTAACCGAACGCAATAACCGGCAATCGGGATCGATACGTAGCCGACTATCGGCGACGATTCGAACCGGCTGCCGGTCCGGCATCGGAACCATCCGGGCGGGTAAGAGGGGATCATCAGCCAGGACAGTTCCGATGCCGACCAGAACGACATCTGCCGCCGCCCGCATCTGGTGGACCCGTGATCGACTTTCCGACGATGTTATCCACTGGCTGTCGCCATTCGACAGGGCGATCTTGCCGTCCATGCTGGAGGCCAGTTTAAGCGTCACCTCGGTCGACGTCATTAATCATCATCCAGAGCAGATTGTTCGATGAATTGCGCAAAATCGGATGGATCACCAAAGTCCCGATAGACGCTGGCATATCGGACATAGCCGACCGGATCGACAATCCGCAGGCTTTCCATAACCATCTCGCCAATATCCGCCGAAGCCATCTCGACCTCGCCGCTACTTTCCAGCTTCCGCACTATTGCCGAAACAAGCTGTTCAATCTGCTCAGGCGAAACAGGACGCTTTCTCAGGGCGATCGAAACCGATCGCACCAGTTTTTCGCGCTGAAACATAGAACGTTTGCCATCACGCTTGATGACAATGATTTCGCGTAATTGAACGCGTTCGAATGTAGTAAACCTTGCCCCGCATGTATCACAACCACGTCGGCGCCGAACGGCCGAATTATCTTCGGCCGGACGGCTGTCTTTCACCGCCGTATTGTCAGAGTTACAAAACGGGCAGCGCAAACCTAGGCTCCCAGGCCGTTATAAATCGGGAAACGGCTTGTAAGTTCGATAACTTCCTGCCGGACCCGCTCCTCAGTCGCTCCGCTATCGCCTGACGCTACAGCATCCACGACTTCGCCGATCCAACGTCCGATTTGGGTAAATTCCTCGACCCCGAAGCCGCGCGTTGTCCCGGCCGGCGAACCAACCCGGATGCCACTCGTTACCATCGGCTTTTGCGGATCAAACGGCACGCCATTCTTGTTGCAGGTAATAAAAGCCCGCTCGAGCGCATGCTCAGCGTCACGCCCGGTCACCTGCTTCGGTCGCAAATCAATAAGTGCGACATGGGTATCTGTCCCACCCGACACTAAAGCCAGGCCACTATCTTGAGCCGCCTGCGCCATCGCCCTGGCATTGGCAACCACGTCGGCAGCATAGGTCTCGAAGGCCGGGGTCAAAGCTTCACCAAAGGCAACAGCCTTTGCCGCAATAACGTGCATCAGGGGACCGCCCTGAATGCCCGGAAAAACGGCCGAATTGACCTTTTTCGAAATTTCTTGCGAATTCGTTAGCACCATTCCGCCGCGCGGTCCGCGCAGCGTTTTATGGGTTGTCGTTGTTGCCACATCACAAAAATCGAGCGGATTCGGATGCTGCTTCCCGGCGACCAGACCGGAAAAATGTGCCATATCGACGAGAAACCATGCCCCCACTTCGTCGGCAATCTCGCGAAACCGCCTAAAGTCAATCTGGCGAGGATAGGCAGAACCGCCGGCGATAATCAATTTTGGCTTGTGCTGGCGTGCCAATGCCTCGACGTCATCGAAATCAATCAGATGTGTATCTTCACGCACGCCATACTGGATCGCATTAAACCATTTCCCTGACTGGTTCACCCGCGCGCCATGGGTCAGGTGTCCACCGGCGTCCAAACTCATGCCTAGAATTGTATCCCCGGGTTGCAGCAAGGCCTGAAAGACCGCCTGATTCGCCTGACTGCCCGAATTTGGCTGAACATTGGCAAAATCACAATTAAACAATTGGCATGCCCGCTGCTGCGCAAGAATCTCGACCTTATCAACAAACTCGCAGCCACCATAATAGCGTCGGCCGGGATAACCTTCCGCATATTTATTTGTCAGAACCGTCCCCTGCGCATCGATGACCGCCTGCGATGCAATATTTTCAGAGGCTATAAGTTCTATTTGGTATTGCTGACGGGTCTGCTCTTCGCGTATCGCCGCGAATAGGGATTTATCCGTTTCTTCAACTGAAAGCGAAAAAAATGCATTGGTATTAAAACGAGACGATGGCGACGTGTCGGGCATAAAAGGAACTCCTAATTTATTTCTCTGTCTAGGCCGCCACAGCAAAGTGGACAAGCAGTCAATTCGGCACAGTTCGAAAAGGTCACTCTTTCATTTGGAGGAGACTAGCCTAAACGCTGAATATATGCCCAATGCTTGGTTAAATATTTAAATATACAAAAAAAATTCATTTTTTTTAAAAAATATACCTAATTTGGATATGCGAACATAATATTTGAATGTAAGAAGCGATAGTCAGCAGGAGATGAGATGAAATATGTCGATGGAAACAAAGACTGAAATTCTAGAGCTTACGACAGAAATCGTATCATCGTTTGTCGCGAACAATGCAGTTTCGTCGACGTCACTCTCAGATTTGATTCGAAGTGTTCACGACACGATCATAGACCTATCTGACGAAACAACCGATGAAGAGAGCAGACCAGAACCTGCAGTCCCGGTCTCTAAATCAATAACTGATGACTATATTATCTGCCTCGAAGACGGTCGAAAACTGAAGATGCTAAAACGCTATCTTCGATCGCGTTATAATTTATCGCCCGAAGAATACCGCGCGCGATGGGCACTTCCGACAGATTATCCGATGGTTGCACCAAATTACGCCAAGCGTCGTTCAGCCTTTGCGAAAGAAATTGGGCTAGGCCGAAAAAAGCCAGAATAATCAGAAGGCAACAAATAGGTCTGAGACGTTATTTACAGGCTGACAAACCAATCAAAATCGCGCCAGCCAACGACCAAATCAGGCGGCTTTATTATCTAATCCCAACTGTTTCCAGACGGCGAGGATCGCCGCCACGAGATCGTTCATCATCTTCTCTGTATGAACGGGACCGGGTGTGAACCGCAGACGCTCAGTGCCCTTCGGCACCGTTGGATAATTAATTGGCTGCACATAAATACCGAAATCAAAAAGTAACGTATCCGACAAAGCCTTGCATTTTTCGGGGTCACCCACCAGCAAAGGCACGATATGAGTTTCGCTGTCCATAACCGGTAAACCATTGTCGCGGAACTTCTGTTTCAACAGCGCAGCCTGGTCTTGATGGGACTGCCGCAAATCCTGGCCGGCACGCCCTCTCAGCTTACGAATACTTGCTAATGCACCGGCCGCCATGACCGGGCACGTTGATGTTGTAAAAATAAACCCAGAGGCCGTCGACCGAATCGCATCGATGATGGTCTCATGTGCGGCGATATACCCCCCCATCACACCATACGCCTTGCCCAAAGTCCCCTCGATAATATCAACGCGGTGCATAACATCATCGCGCTGGGCGACGCCGGCTCCCTCGCGCCCATACATGCCAACAGCATGGACTTCATCGAGATAGGTTAAGGCATCAAATTCGTCTGCCAGATCGCAAAGCTCCGCGATCGGCCCGACATCACCATCCATGGAGTAAACACTCTCGAAAGCGATCAATTTGGGGCGGTCGGGATCATCATTCTCCATCAACGCCCGCAAATGGTCGAGATCATTGTGACGGAAGACTCTGCGCTCAACCCCGGAACGCCGGATGCCCTCGATCATTGAGGCATGGTTAAGGGCGTCAGAATATATGATCAGATCCGGTAAAATCTTGCCGAGTGTCGAGAGCGTGGCATCATTCGCCACATAGCCGGATGTGAACAGCAATGCGCCTGATTTGCCATGCAGATCGCCAAGCTCCTTTTCAAGCTCGACATGATACCGGGTTGTTCCGGAAATGTTGCGGGTCCCGCCAGATCCAGCGCCGAATGTATCAATCGCCTCATGCATCGCGCTGAGAACGTCTTCATCCTGACCCATGCCAAGATAGTCATTGGAGCACCAGACAATAATATCTCGCTCGCCGTGCTCAAACCGGGCAGTTGCACGCGGAAACTGGCCGCGATGTCTCTGCAAATCCACGAAGACGCGATACCGGCCCTCTTCGTGAATAGCATCCAACGCATCCTCAAAGGCTTTCAAATGTCTCATACTGGAACCTTTCTTCCGCCCGACCCCTACGATTTAATACGTTCCTGAAAATAATAAACGGTATGAATAGCCGCAGCTTATTTCATCCCCGCTGCGCGCAGCCGGTTAGCTGTCATACCCCGGATTCTCGCGATCCAGGCGCCGCAAAAGCCCCGGCCAGGCCAATGAATTGGCAAGTGTGCGCGTGCCTTCCGGATTCGACTGTCCTTTAACAACCGCCTGAACCTCCTCGCTGCCAAGCAGGACATTTTCGCGTCCACCGCTAAGCGCTTTGATCTGCATCGAACAAGCACGCTCCAGAAAAAACATTCTGAGAAAACACTCGCCCGCGGACTGACCAACCGTCAGTGTACCATGATTACGTAAAATCATCGCATTCGTCGATCCGAGGTCAGCAACCAGCCGTTCCCGCTCGCCATGATCGAGCGCAATGCCTTCATAATCATGATAAGACAAATCATGGCGAACAATCATCGATGTCTGGCCGAGCGGCAGCAGCCCTTCTTTCTGACACGACACAGCAACGCCATCATCTGTATGCACATGCATCACAACACTGGCATCCTCCCGGGCGGCATGAACCGCGGAGTGTATTGTGAAACCAGCGGGATTAATGAAATAAGGCGTATCCTGAACGATATTTCCGTCTAAATCGACCTTCACCAGCGAAGATGCGGTAATCTCGTCAAAAAAGAAACCATAAGGGTTGATCAAAAAATGGTGATCCGGACCGGGCACGCGGTGGGAAATATGAGTAAAGATCATATCCGTCCAACCATAAGAGGCGGTCAAACGATACATTGCCGCCAGATCAACCCGTGCCTGCCATTCTTCCTGACTAACCTGACCGTTCAAGCTTTCAACCGTTGTTCCATCCGCCATCAGACCCTCCGAAATCTATTTTCTCACACGATAATCGCTTAATCGGCTGTAAGCAAATGAAGACTAAGCTTGACCCTGGAAAAAAGCCGGTCGAGATACTTTATCATGACGATGAAAATAGCATTCACCGCTTCAAAGCGACCCGAGGCTCAGACGGCCTTGCAGGTTCTGACCCAGAGGTATGGACAGGTTGCCGAAGAGTCTGCCGACGTGATCGTCGCACTTGGCGGCGATGGCGCCATGCTGGACGCCATGCGCCGACGGTTCGGCGACCAGAAGCCGGTTTATGGCATGAACCGGGGAACCGTCGGTTTCTTAATGAATGAGTATAGTGAAGATGACCTGCCGACCCGGATTGACCGGGCCGAGCAGGCCAGTGTCTCGCCGTTGCGAATGTCAGCAACCGACATTGCTGGCAACCGACATGATCATTTAGCGATTAATGAAGTATCGATGCTTCGGCAGACCTCGCAAACAGCCAAGCTGAAAATAATCATAGACGGGAAGCAACGCATCGAAGAATTGTCATGCGACGGATTGATGGTCGCGACGGCCGCCGGATCGACCGCCTATAATTTGTCGGCCCACGGCCCTATTCTTCCCATTGGCGCCAATTTACTGGCCTTGACGCCGGTGAGTGCCTTCCGCCCGCGGCGCTGGCGCGGCGCGTTATTGCGGCATGATGCCAGAATAGAAGTCGATGTTATTTCACCGCATCTGCGGCCGGTCTCGGCCTCGGCGGACAATCAGGAAGTCCGTAATATCGTCAATGTCTCGATACATGAGGAAACCAGCCTGCATCTCACAATGTTGTTTGATACCGGGCACGCGCTTGACGAACGAATTCTCCGGGAACAATTCGCATTCTAGCCAGCCGCGATTAGCCGTCCGCTCGCCTGCCCCGGCCCAGACACCCAAAAATTTTGCAATGTCTAAGACTGCCGCGCGGCTATTCGGCAGCGCCCTGGAACCCAACGACTTCGCGCTTGGGTTTGTCCCCCCGGTCAATACCAAGGAACAGCAATATGGCGGAGGCAACAAAAATCGATGAATAGGTACCGATAACGACGCCGAAAATCAGGGCAAAGCTCATACCCCGCAAAACAGCACCGCCGAAAACAAAAATCGAAATCAATGCCAGAAGGGTTGTCCCCGATGTCAGCAATGTGCGCGACATTGTAACATTGATCGCCAGATCGATAACTTTCGACAGCTCCATCTTCTTATATTTTCGGGTCTCTTCCCTAACGCGGTCGAACACGATTACCGTATCATTCATCGAATATCCGACAATGGTCAGCAACGCCGCGATTGTGGCCAGATTAAACTCGTAACCGGTCAGCGCGAACACCCCCATCGTTATCAGAACATCGTGAAACAGTGCGGCGACAGCGCCCAGAGCATATTGCCATTGAAAGCGCAGTGAAATGTAGCACATCATCAATGATAGCGCGACGAGCAGCGCAGTTATCCCGCTGCGAAATAGCTCCCCGGAAACCTTTGGTCCAACCGCAGCGCTCGAGCGCACCGTAACCTCCGGAAAAGCCGCCCCAAGCGCCTCACGAACGCGTGTATTGGCATTCTGCTGCGCAGCCTCGATATCTTCACCAGCCGCCGGCACCTGTGTTTCGAACCGGATCACGGCGAGATCTTCTGCGGCCGCGCCGGTGCCACGTGCCGAATTGATTGAAACATCGCCAAGATCGAGCGGCACGATAACCGCACGGATATCATCCGGGCTGGTCCCTTCGGGCTGAACGATTTCAATCACGCTGCCACCAGCAAAGTCGATACCGAAATTGAGACCACGGCTCGATAGCATAATGGCCGATAATAGGAGCGCCGTCACCGAAGCCGCCAGAGCGATGTAACGCGCAGACATGAAGTCCAGATGTGTATTGTCAGGCCAAATTCTCAGAAACATATCTTGCCCTTACATTGCCAGTCGTTTTGGCCGGAACTTCCGGACATAGAGTACGGTGAACCAACGGGTCACAACGAATGCGGTGAATACCGACGTGACGATACCGATCGCCAGCGTCACCGCAAATCCTTTAACCGGACCTGAGCCGATCAGGTACAGAATGAGGGCTGCGATAAACGTCGTTATATTGGCATCCAGAATAGCGGACAAAGCCCGCTCATAGCCGGCCTGAATCGCACTTGAGGGCGAGCGTCCGGACGATTGTTCTTCCCTGATCCGTTCAAACACAATGACATTGGCATCAACCGCCATACCAATGGTCAGAATAATGCCTGCAATCCCGGGCAGCGTGAGTGTCGCCCCGAACCCAGACAGTCCGCCAAGTATCAAAATAATATTCGCCAGCAGTGAACCAACGGCAAACACCCCGATCAATCCGAAAGATGCGACCATAAAACAGCCAACAAGAAACAGTCCGATAATGCTGGCGCGTGATCCCGCCGTGATTGATTCCTGACCAAGGCCCGGGCCAACCGTTCGTTCTTCAATGAAGTTCAATTTGGCAGGTAATTCGCCGGCCTCGATTATAGCGGCCAGATCATCAGCTTCTTCAGGTGTAAAATTCCCTGTAATTTGAACATTTCCGCCGGGGATCGGCTCGTTAATCCGTGGCGACGACATCGATACGCCATCAAGCACAATTGCGAAATGTTCGCCCCTATTCCTAGCGGTCAGATTATAGAACTTACTCGCAGCAGCACCGTTTAACCGGAAATTCACCGCCGGCCGGTTGGCCTGATCGAACCCCCTATTGGCCGATGTTATATCGCTGCCTGTAAGTTCCGGTATTTTGCGGATCAATACCGCAGAGCCCTCAGCCGTATCGACCAGTTCCCAACCCGGGCGCGCCCGGCCTGTCTCCTGGGCAACATTGATTGCCGATGCAGTAATATCTGCCATATTGAAGGTCAGGCGCCCGGCCCGCCCCAATAATTCCTTAATTCGCCTTGGATCGGCTTCACCTGGCGCTTCAAGAATAATCCGAGATTCGCCCTGCGGGGTAATCGACACTTCGGCGACGCCATCAGGATCAACACGGCGGCGAATGATCTCCATCATTTTACCTTGCGCATCCGAGGCCAGCGCCGATTTCGCCCCTTCAGCTACCGACACCCGGATTGTACCATTGGCGCCGCGTTCAATCGACATCAGCTTGATCTGGGTCTGTCCGACGGTCGGGTTTATTCGCTGCAGCCTGCGAACGGCATCATCCATATCCTGTTCAGGGTTTTTGAGACGAATATTAATTCGTCCATCAACAACTTCCGGAACCCCTTCGCGCACTATGTTCGGGCGGCGGTTCAATGCAATCTGTATGTCGCGCAGGACGGTCTCGAGCCGGTTTGAAGCCACTTCCTCCGGATTGATATCCATCAAAAGATAGACCCCACCCTGCAGATCCAGACCGAGATTAACCTTCGAATTCGGTAACACACCCGGCCACCAAGACTCCCGCGCCGCCTGCATCTGTTGTTCATAAGCGGCAACCGCTACCGGATCATAGCTATCGGTCGCGCGTGGTTCAATGCCGAGAAATCCATCCGAAAACAGATTGGGCAAAGCCAGCATGCCTCCCCAAATCAATGTCACACTGATCAGGGCGACCTTCCAAGTTGGAAAATTCAGCATTGCAACGGGGCTTTCAGCTTAATCGTTAGCGGCGGTTGTGCCGGCATTCTTAACGTCAGCGACCATGCCGCGCATTACCCGCACTCTAACGCCATCGCTGACTTCAATCGTAAGCTCGGTCTCGTCCAGCCGTGTCACCTTACCGATGACCCCGCCGCTCATGATAACCGTATCACCCTTTTTCAGCGCTTCGATCATTTCTCTGTGCTTTTTCTGGCGCTGATTAGCCGGCCGGATCAACAGAAAATAGAAAATCAGGATCAATGGCACGAAGAACAAAAGCTGTCCGATAACACCGCCGCCGGCGGCGCCGCCCGCATCCTGTGCAATTGCTGACGGCGCAAGCGCCATAAAAAGAGCTGAGACGAACGAGAATTTTACCATAGATTTGTTTCTTTCATTTTGAGACCGTCCCTATATCCAGACAGCACGGTCATGGCAATTGCAGCCGTGCGGAAAACACGCTCCGGACACCCATGACCGCTGCGAGATATTGTCAATCGAGCGTGGTCTATCCGTCTTCTGACAGATAGACCGAATTTTTCGGGACTGACAGGACACGACGAACCATTGGTTCAAAAAACTCTAATGGCTCGCTATCATAGTCGGGATCGAAAGCCGGCTGATCGTATAAGTGGCAGAACTGCGCCGTATATTCGAAATGTGGCTCATCCTTGAACTGGTCACGCATATTACGGTCCAAGCCGAGATGGTGGAAGAAATAATACCCCTGAAAAATGCCATGATTGGCGACCATCCAATGGTTTTGCTCGGAGACGAAAGGCTTCAATATTGCCGCGGCAATATCGGGATGGTTGAAGCTTCCGAGCGTATCGCCAATATCGTGCAGCAGAGCGCAAACAACATACTCTTCGTCGCGACCATCTCTGTAGGCGCGGGTTGCAGTCTGTACCGAATGGGTCAGTCGATCGACAGGAAAGCCACCATAATCACCGTCCAGCAATCTCAGATGACTGAGAACACGATCTGCCAGCCCTTTATTAAAAGGCGCAGATTCCTTGGCGATGATTTTCCAGTCTTCTTCGGTGCTTTCAACAAAAGATTTGAAACCGGCCCGCGGGCTTGGGGTCTGTCCGTCTGCCATATCTACCTCCAAATAATTTTTGGTTACTTTGCCTGACTTACGCAAAGAATCAATTACTATTCAGAAGGTCGCGGATCCGGGGAGCTCCTATCCCGGTCCAAAAATGCGAACCGTCCTAGAAAACGAACGATTTGGCAGCCTCAAAACCTGCGAGCTCAGGCGGACAGCACTCGAAAACACTGCGGTAGGACACCGTAGCACCGGCGCGAGTATTCAGTCTGGCATCACCGAGGCTCCGGCCAGCCCGAACAACAACTCCCAAACGCCCCTTGTCGGCAAGCTGCGCGAGCCAGACGTCGGGAACCGTCTCAACCATTCCATCAACAAGTATCAAATCAAATGGTCCCTGATCGGCAAGGTCCCTGCTAAGATCCCCCTCGACCGCCACTGCCTGGTCAAGACCGATGCCGGCAAAGCGCTCATTCATATCGGCGACGAGCTCGGCATTATCTTCGAGCGCGATAACTGCTGCAACATTACAGCCAAGGATTGCAGCGCTATAGCCGGTACCGGCCGCGACAACTAACGCAACATCTTGCGGTTGCGGATCAAGCGCCCGCAAGATTTTACCTAGATCGCGCGCGGTCCAAAGCGCCCGACCATCAGCAACCTCAACTTCAAGCTCCGAATATGCCAATGACTGCATCGATTTAGGAACAAATAATTCCCGCGGCACATTCAAAAACGCTGAAACCAAAGCCGGCGTAGTAACATCATTCACACGGATCTGCGAATCTACCATTACCTGGCGCTGTTTTTCAAAACTCATAATTCGACCTTCTCAAGCACTCTTTGGCGTAGCCCATAGCATAGTCCGTAATTGGGACAAGCAAGATAGGCTGTTTCCGTCTGCGCAATCGGTGCTGATGGCAATTTTTGCCCCTGAGGAGCCTCTAAGCGCTCAAAATGAGGATAAGGCTTAGCCCCCAATCATCGAGCGGGTCAGAAACTTTGCCTATACCTGCTTACTCCGAGCATATCTGCGCTTGTCCAATTGGATAATTTTGTCTAGTCCCCTCTCACGCGGTCGACATGGAAGTGTCGTTTGGCGGCCTTATTTAGGCTTCCAGCTCTATTTCTGCACCACAAGAGACGCGTGCTTCAATGGTTTGGCCCTGTGGCGGAGTGGTGACGCAGCGGATTGCAAATCCGTGTACACCGGTTCGATTCCGGTCGGGGCCTCCATATCATCTCAAAGTAATCGTCTTAAATAAATTTAATAGCGCCAAAAGAATCTGGGTCAGCTAGAAGTATTTAAGAAATGCAAATAGCAATCGACAGATAGTGCACTGAAATTGGTCGATAAAAAAGACGGATGCCTATGCTTGGTAGTTTTCAGCTGCCGGCAAAGTTGAATTACTAACTCAATTGACATCATGGCCCCTTGATCATAGTCAAAATTATCCCGTGGGGGGGTAATGAGGACGCCTTTCATGTCTGGTTTAGAACAATCGATGGATCTTTTCAGCGATACTGAGATTGGCGAAACACGCGACACCGGGTTCGGCGAAATCGACCATGTGTCGGCTCTAATCAGCAGATTACCACGGTCCCAGAAAATTCTTTTATTGCAGGGCCCTGTCGGCTCATTCTTTCAGCGATTGCAAGACAGGCTAAACGCTGAAGGCATTGACGCTTGGCATGTGCAACTGAATAAAGCCGACCGCTTTTTCAACAGTCGCGAAAAACAATTGCGGTTCGATGCCGGCCAGGACGCGTGGCCGCAATGGCTTGAAACCGAGTTAAAATCGAATCGGTACACTTGCATCATTCTATTTGGCTGCGAACGTCCGGCCCATATTGCAGCGCGCAAAATCGCGAAGACGCTTGGAATCACCGTAATTTCGATTGAGGAAGGTTATATCCGACCCGGTTTTATCTCCGTCGAAAAGAATGGAAACAATGCCGCATCTCCAATTGCCGGGAAAATACCGGCCGGACATATTTCAGGCAGAGAAATAGTAGAGCATGTAAACTTTAAAAAAGGGAAAGCCCTGTATGTTTATGGGGCAGCCTATTATGCGATCAACCGGCTCTTTAACTCCAGGCACGAATGTGAGCTAAACCACCGCGATACGCCGATCATATCCGAATGCGTAAATTGGATCCGGAACTTCGCCATTAATTTGGTCGCCAGGAGACGTGACCGCAAGGCGATTAGCGATCTCACGCAGCGATTTGACAAAAAGTACTATCTGGTTGCTTTGCAGGTTGCCGCTGATAGCAATTTAAAAGCCGCAGCCCTCGGATGGTGCTCAAAAAGACTGGTTCGAGAATCGATAGCTTCTTTTGCGAAAGACGCACCGTCCGGAACGCGACTTGTCTTTAAAATTCATCCGATGGAACGCGGGCACAATAGGTTAAATCCTTTTATAAAGGAGATCGCCCGATCACATGGTGTCGACAACCGGGTCTCGATCATTGAAGTCGGCCCGCTTGGTCTCCTGGCAGAACATGCGGCCGGCTTGATAACGATCAACAGCACCTCAGGCCTCTCGGCCATCTACCACGGCACACCATTGCTCGTCATCGGGCATGCGATTTATGAACACCCTGAGCTTGCAATGTGCAGCCGCGGCAAACCTGACTTCCCGGCATTTTGGTATAAGACTAATGTCGCCCCGCATGCGTTCCGACGGAACTATCTTAGCTGGCTTGCCGATCAGGCGCTTGAGAAAGGCGACCTTTATAATAGCCACGGACAAGACATCGCCATCGATGGTATTATAAGACAGATAAGAGTGTCGACATCCAATATCGCTTAGACAGTCGAAAAGAAAGAGCACACCAATGCTAAAAACGTCTGCCATGTCGATAAAGCGCCGAGCGCATTGGCTTTCAGCATTGTTTTTCGCCGCAACCCTTTCGGGCTGCGCCTATATGCCCGCTCAAGGCCCGAATACGCTCCAACTGAGTTTGACCGAACTTGAGCAAGAGCAGCTTGAAGACAATTTTCTCGTCATCGACATTACGCCAGAAGCTGTTACCAGTTTCGGACCGGTGCCGGCTCCGACCCTGTCGGTACTGGAAACGCCAGTGACCGCCGACCCGGCACATCTTTACATTGATACCGGTGATCGGCTTATCGTCACGATTTGGGAGCCATCAACAGATGGGCTTTTCTCGGCATCCGGAAGTCCGCGAACTGATATCGAGGTCGCCGTCGAAATTGATGGCTCGATTTTCATTCCCTATGCCGGCCAGATCAGCGTGGCACAGCTAACCACAGAACAGACACGCGCGGTTATTACCCAACGCTTATCGAGAAAGGCTATAGACCCGCAAGTTCAGGTCCGGCTGATCAAAGGGACGAGCCAGAAATTATCGATTATTGGCGATGTCGTATCAACAGGGCGTTATGACGTACCAACCGGGGGCATGCGACTTGCCGATGCCATTGCGGCATCGGGCGGCAGTCGTTTCCCAACCTATGAAACCCGTGTTAACATTATTCGCGGTGCCTCGGAGGCCGACATTGCGCTGGAAGATATTGTCGCCAACCCTGAAAACAATATCAATCTCATGCCGTCTGATATCATTCAATTCATTCATGACCCGAGAAGTTTTTCCGTGTTCGGGGCAGTTGGATCAAAAAGACTGCAACCCTTCTCAAAGCGGCGCATCAGCCTTGCCGAAGCCCTCGCACAATCGGGGGGGCTAAACGACAATACGGCCGATCCTACCGGGGTTTTTCTATTCCGGTTTGAAGATCCCAGCCGGCTCACACAGTTCGGATTTAATGAGCAGCTGGTCGCCGACAGCGGCCTGATCCCGACAATCTTCAAATTCGATTTTCTATCTTCCGAGGCCTTCTTCCTCGCTAGCCAGTTCCAGGTTCAAGACGAAGATATTATTTACGTTGCGACGGCACCTGCGGCCCAGTTCCGAAAATTCATGTCGGTTGTCCTGTCACCCTTCTTCTCGGCAGCGGGATCAATCAACTCTCTGAATCGTTAGGGAGATCTTGCTCCATTCGCCAAGCATAAATCTATGGCTATTCTCGTGACACCCCCTACCCG
>CBFHPC010000014.1:0-27696 GCA_965657655.1 Henriciella sp. | reverse complement strand
AACCGCCTGATCAGCCGGGGTGCCGCCATAGCTGCCATGGCCCGCACTCTTTGAAATAAGATAAGCCGAATCCCGCAACACCCCGTCAACGCTCCAGGAAAATGGCTTGGTCTGTCGCTGGCGAGTTTCAATCGCCGGGTAAATTTTGCAGTGATCGGCCCGCAAATCCGTGCCGTACCAGGCCACAGTCAGGCTAATGTCCTGCACAGACGGCAAATCCGCTTTCAGTTGAGCGAGCGACAAATCAAAGTCTGCCCGGGCATGATTATTGTTCATGTTCAGCGGACGCTGCCGGTTGGGGAAACGGGTCTCCCGAACGATCTCTGTGGCATAGACAAACTCGCCGCTTGCCGGAATGATATTCATGCCTCTAACCTGTTGACGCAGGCTATCCGACGGCGTGGCTCCCGATCCGATAATCTCAAAAGAGAGCTGCGGGAGATGCTGCCCGAAATCGTCCAGCGGCATATCTTCGAAAACGATATAGGCGGTGTCACGATAGGCCGGGACCTGCCGATGCCCTGCCATTGTTTCAAGCAAGGGGTCGGCGGACTGGTCGGCGCGACCATAATAAATCCGCCCATTGAGCCGGTCCAAGGGTACCGGCTGCCCATTCGCCCAGACCTTATCGACCCGATGTATCGGACCCTTACAGATCGCCACAGCAAAGCTCACAGAATACGAATAGCGAGCGAATTTCGGACCGGCTTTTCCCGCCTGCTCTTCCCGGCGGGTCTCGCGGAAATCCGAGGCCCAGATCACCTGTCCGGCGACCCGCATCCGCCCGTAAACAATCGGCAATCCGGCGCCTTCTCGGCTCTCCATAATGTGCATACCATCCAGCCGAGCACCATCGGGTGCCCCCGACAGGCTGGCATCAATCGCCTGCCCTGCAAGCCCGCCCAGTGCCCGCCCCAGACTTGCACCGCTCATCGTCCGACCGAACAGAGATAGGCCCTGCGGTAAAAAACGGGCGCCGGCGGCAGCTCCGACTTGCGATAGGATAATTTGTGCCATGACCAAGCCTTATTTGAGGGTGAGAACAATACGCGCCCGCAGCCTCGCGCGCGCCACTTCGATGCCTATGGATCCTGCAATCCCGGAAACCGAAAACAGGCAACAATCCGGCGTTTCCACCATGGTGCCAACTTGGTTTCACTAACCTGACGGGCCCAGTAAGCATGTATGATCTGGTCATGCGTCGACATAATCGCGCAATGCCGCGCCGGCTGGTGCACCGCCATCCGGAAAAGCAGGAAGTCTCCTGCGCCGGCATTACTCGTATCCACCGGCTCGAAATGATCCAGCCCGACCCTTAACAGCCGGTCTTCACTGGCAATATCACACCAGTTCGGGGGGTAAGCTGGCAGCTGTTCGGGTTCCGTACCGAGGAAAACACGCCAAATACCGCGGACCAGACCGAGACAATCAGTGCCATGCCCGCGGCAACTTGCATGATGGACATAAGGCGTTCCGATCCAGCGTCTGGCTTCACCGACAATATCGCACCGCATCATCAGCCAGACCCGACACGGCGACCGCTTGTGGGCCCCTTAATGATAAAATCTGGTCCGGGCAGATCGGGAAAACCACGAAAGTTCACAGCATTGTCGAATACATCACGGCATGTTTCGAAGCGCTGGTCACAAACCATGCCGTCAATCCCGGTTTTTCCGCATCGATGATCACCAAGCACCGCATCGCACTGGCGGGAAACAATACGACCGAAAGGCTGTTCCAGTTCCGCCTTTAAAGATATTAGTTCGGCTTCGAATGCCCCGTCCCGGCGACACTCTATGTCACTGAAAAATCCACTCCAGACCGGCAAGCCACCGAGATCCGGCCTCAGCCAGTCAACCCGGAAAACATCAATCACAGCTCTATTCCAGAGACCGGCCTGCAAATCCTCTTCTGTAATGACGTCGCTCGACAAAATGCCAGTGCAGTTTGCCCGCCCCGGTCGCAGATCATTGCCCTGCGAGAAACTACTAGCGGCTAGTACAGCATTGGGGTGATAGGTAACGGCATCGACCTTAAGCGCCTGATCATGATCGGTAAAACCGATAATATACTGATCGGTTCGCCGGACCCGCCAGCACAGACAGAGCGATATCTCAGATCTGGCGAACCGGGCTTTCAGGTCTGGATCAACCGGCTTCATTCATCGTCTCCTGTGGCACCTCGATCAAACCGACCGCCATCGCCCGGCCGGCATCACTGGCAATGGTTTGCACTTCGATCCGGTCTTGTTCGAACCGCACCTCACAATCGAATTTGAAACCCGCCGTCACCCGCGTCCCCACCGGCGGCGGCGCTGCGAAAACAACAAATCCAGTGTCCGCCTCAACATGCCAACCAGAATGGATTTCCTTGCCATCCAGGCCGAGCCGCACGGTTTTTGAGACCGGCTTGGTGATACGGCGCAGATATGAGCCATACGCCTTGACCAGCTGAAAAGCCGTTGCAATCCCGTTTCCCGTCATCAGGCTCTGATCAAACGGTGTCAAAGGGTAGCCGGGCGGCGCGCTTGAATGATCGAACGGGTCACGAAAACGAAAACTGTGGCGAGGTCCGTTACGGGCCTCGAAGAATTCTACCAAAAGGCGAATATTCTCCAATTCGGTAGATGCAGTATCCACCTGCCAGCGTCGACGTGAGCCCTGCCAGACAGAATTTCTAAGCTCGGCGCCACTGGCCAGCTGAACAATGTCGGTCTTCCATTGTGGCCCGCCCCGCGCACCAAAGGCGAGTGCCAGGGGAAATTCGGCTGCCTGATACCGGGATGTCATATATAACGCCCCCCTCGCATTGCCGCGCTCGCCAGGGACACCGCCAGCGCGCCTGACGATGCCATAACCGGCGCCTGTGGCGGCACCTGTGGCGATACGAGGGCGTCATCGGGCATTCCGCCAGGAGCGGAAGCGGAAAGCCGTAATATTGCTATTTCAGCTGCGATCTTCGCCATATCAGACAGGATATTCTCAGCCATTCGGCGAAAATCGAGCTCGCCGCTTCTGGCCGCACGTGCCAGGGACTGCTCAATCCGAAGACCGGCATCGTCAAAAGCGAGACCGATAACCTCACTTGCGGCACGGGCCGGACCTTCGACGAGATCCTTCATTGCACGGACTGCAAGATCGACATCATTATCAAAGTCATTCATCCGGACATTCCTTCATTAAATCTTTCAATTCAGCATGGCTGAGGACAGCCCCCGGCTGGTCGACCAGCCAGCGCCACTCGCGAACCGACATCATCCAGAAGCTTGCCCCGCCCAAGCCATTCCGGATGGCAAACCGCCACATTTCAGCCCAGGGCAGCACGAAACACCTCCGCCATCGCGCGGGCCGCCTCGCCGGCGGATAATGTCGTAAGATCAAAATCATCCGGATTGCTCCCACCGCCTCTGATAAGAATTGCCACCAGCGCCATGGTTTCATCGGCTGACAGCATCGCCAGCCGACGGGTTAGGTCAGGTAATGTCGTGCAACCAAACATCGCTTCCATTTCGGCCAATCCGCCCAGCGTCAGGCACATGGCGCATTTGCGACCGGCTATGTTCAGTATTATTTCGCCGCGCGGCGTCGGGACCAGCCTCATGCGCCATTCCCTTCAAAAACAATCGGTCCGGCACTTTCAATTTCCAGAGAAAAACTGGCCTCACTATCATGATTTCCGGCCCATCCGAGCGCGGTAATTTGCATAACGCCAGTGATTTGCCCCAGCCCCGGCAAGAAGAGCTGCCAGCGGGCATCTGTTCCATTCAGAAAAACTGTTCTCATGCGCCGGTCGCTATCGGCATCCTTAAAGACGCCGCGACCAACAATGCGAACGGATTTCACTGCAGCGCCCACCAGCAATTCCCGCCAGCCATCCGGGCTATCGGCATTGGTTACATCGACAGGCCTGGCATTCAGGAAAACTTCCCGGCTTCGAAGGCCCGCCAGCGTAACAAATTTTTCCGGATCCTGACCGTCGCCAATCTTGAGCAGAATATCCTGTCCTCTCTGGCCCATCATTTATCTATCTCCTCTGTTAGAAGCCGCAGCCGCAAAAGCCCGCGGAAAGCATTGCGCGACGGTGTCCGCATCGTGTCTGAATAAACGCTGTGAATTAGAATAACGCGCCGGCCCGCCATGCGCAGGATCAAGCCGTCAACGGCCGCCGAAAAGGCATCCAGTATTGCTGCAGCTTCGCGACGACCGCCCTCTCTTGTATAGACAGCAATATCGATGCGGTGCTCATCCCCATTGCTGCGACTCGCCCCTTTAGGGCGTCGCTGATGCCGCTCTATCATAGCATAGGGGAACAGTGCCTCGGCTGGCGGCTCCAGAAATAGCCGCGCCGGGGGGCCCAGCAATGCATCAATCGTCGGATCGCCCTGGAGCGCGTCGACCAGAGCCATTTCCAGAGATGTTTCGATAGCCCGGGGCAAAGCGTCGGCGCTCATAGCCGCAGCGCCCGGTAAGTTGACACTATATGCGCAACATCTGTCGGGAAACCGGCTGAAACGGCCGATGACGAGGTCTCATTTCGATCGAAATAGGCATCGGCAACCAGACGGTTTATCGCAAGCTTGAGATCGGCCGGAACATCAGACGGGTCGGGTCCAAAACCCGCCGAAAAATCACATTCGAGACGGCCTTGGTCAGGAAATTGTCTATCAACCCGACCCATCTTAAGACAGATAACGCCGTGATCGCCGAGCTGGAACAGATCGGTAATATCATCGGAGGCACCTGCATCATTCATCAGGCGAATCGTATGGATTGCGGTCACCGGCCGTGGTGACACATTTATCCCTGAAGCAAGGCGCGCACGATCACGGTACCCGAAATGATTACGCAGCTTTTGCCTCAACATCACCATTGATAGGGCGGTTTCGAGGCGGGCTTGTGCCGCTTCGATAAGGCATTCGATAAGACTGTCCTCGACGGTCCCGCCCAATCTCAAAAAGGATCGGGCTTCCACTGCAAACACAGCAGGTGAGACCGGCGGCTCTAAAACCGTCAGCGTCATAATATTGTTCTTTCTGTAAAATTTACCCGGGCATGGTCTGGCCCGCCGCAAATGCAGGCATTCGCCTGATATAAGCGACCGGCCCTATTCTATATTCATGACAGGACGGCGGCATTGACCGGTGCCATGCGAGGCAAACCCTTTGCCGTATCTTCTCGCACGAGCGCATAATGGATTTTGGCGATCCTGCCGGACCGCTCATCCTGCTGAAATACCAGCTCTAAATCATTCAGGCCGGATCGACTGTGATTATTGTCGACCCGACCGGCCGCCGCGCTCTACTGGAAAAGGCGTCACCAGCTCCTGACACAGGGCGCGTTTAAACGAACGCTTTACCCGGCCTCACGCCTGCATAAATTTGATGGCGTCAAAGTTCTGTATACCGCCGCCAATACGCTTAGTAGTGTAAAACAGGATATATGGCTTGGCTGAGAACGGATCCCGCAAGACTCGTGCGCCCTGCCGGTCAACAATCAGATAACCGCGGCGAAAATCGCCGAATGCAATCGCCGGCATATCTGAGCCGATATCCGGCATGTCCTCGATTTCCGTAATAGGATACCCCAATATTGAGGGAGTCGCGCCATCGCGACCCGGCGCCCAGAGATATTGGCCATTTGCATCCTTCAGCTTACGGATTGCTGCGGTCGTCCTGCGGTTCATAATAAAGCGCCCATTTGCGCGATATTGCTCCCGTGGCGCATGGATCAGATCTATCAACTGATCACCCGCATCAGGCATCGTGAAATCCGCCTGTAGAACGCCTAAATTACCCCAGCTCTGTACCGCCTCATCAACCCGCGGATAATCCAGCAAGCCGCGCGGCTTTCCTTGTCCGTCACCGGTGATAAAGGCGGCGCTTTCTTGGGCACTAAATGCGGCGTCAACTTCGTCGGCCAGCCAGGCGTCAATATCGGCATAGGCATCATCAAGCAGTGTCTGGGTCGCGGCTGGCATGGCATAGATTTCACCGGTCGGGAAATCTATAAGGGTCAGACTGTCAATGGCGGTCTCCGGACGCGACGCTGTTTCGCCGACCCAGAGCGCACCAACACCATGACTCACCGGTTTACGATAGCTGGACGCCGATGTCTGGCGGACACTGGCAATCTGGCGCATCGGGGATGATTGGGTGAGCCGGGATTCAATCAACCGGTCGAGCTCCGCGGGAACGACATAACCTCCGTCGCCATCCACTTCGGTTGACATGGATTTTGTATCCAGCCCGATGAGATCAGAATCGTCACCATACCGCAAATATCTCCGCCAGCCCGGATGCGATTCGACGGCTGAAACATCCGGCTCAACATCCGGCATAGCCGCTTTGAAACTCAAGGCATCCAGTCGCTGGTCAATGCGAGATAGTTTCTGATCCACGAGCGGATCGACAGCCGCCTTGCGCTCTAATGCGATCAGCCGCTCATCATTGGTCTGTTTATAGTCTTCCAGCGCCTGCATGATAGCGGTCTGATCAATCGGATTCTGTGTTTCCGGTGTCTCATTCAGATTTTTCATCGCCACTTCCTTTCAATTAACTTAAACCACAACGAACCGCGCCTGCGTCAGCATCGGATCGCTCACTAAAGAAATCTCAACCAGATCAACATCTGCCAGCGTCCGCCCCATCACACTGGTCTGGCGCCAGACACGTGGTCGAAACCCGATTGAGAGGCCGTCAAAGCCAAAATTCAGAATCGAGTTCTTCGCCGCATCCGCTTCGACAAGGCCACGGACAAATAGCCCCCGACCATCTTCAACCAGGCGTGTCCACCGGCCTGCAACTCGCCCATGCTGATGCTGAAAAAACATTGCAATCGGCCCGAGCCGTAATGATCTTGCGAAAGCGCCAGGCCGGACCATATCCCCGCTGCGGTCTGCGACGCCAAAAATTGACGCATAGCCTTCGATCAGAATAATCGCCTCCGACGTCATGCCCTTGCGCCGAAAGCGGCCCGGTTTTTCATTCATTCGCCGAGCCCAAGCATGGCGCGTTTTTCACTGTCGGTCAGAAAATCCGCTGCGCTGACCCGTGACCAGAGAGCGTCACGTTCGGCCGAAAAGGCTGGTATATTTTCCAGATCAGGGGTCACGTCGAGATCACCATAGGGGCCGGCCAGCCAGACACGCAGGGCATCTGCGGCCTTGTTTACAAGCGGCAGGACCGACATCCGCCAAAATGCGGCATTCGCCTCGCGATAATTGGCATAGGTACTATCGCCCGGTATGCCTAAAAGCATTGGCGGGACACCAAACACACCGGCGATTTCGCGGGCGGCAGCATGCCGGGTCTCGCGAAAATCCATTTCGACAGGTGTCAACGACATCGGCTTCCATTCCAGCCCGCCCTCCAGGAGTAGCGGGCGCCCGGCATTGCCAGGGCCGGCATGATCGCGCCGAAGCTCGCGCTTCAGTCGCTCAAACTGGTCGTCACTCATATGAGCACCGGTTTTACCATAGACCAGAGCCCCAGATGGCCGGGCCGCATTATCGATCAACGATTTCGCCCAGGTCGCGGCTTGATTGTGCAGGTCGAGCGCCCGACGGGCGGCCACCATGGGTGAAAGACCCAGCTTGGTATCCGCCGGATTATAAAGTTTAAGATGCAGGACTGGACACCAGTCTTGCGAGTCGGTTCTGACGAGCCGCTCGCCTTTTCTCAGACGCAGCGCATGCCCGACAAGCCGTCCGTTTCCGTCAGTCACACTGCGCGCAGCAATTGCTGGCCAGGCCAGCAGCCCCTTTGGCCGAACCTCTGCTGGCAGTGTAATTGCTTCAAGCCAGGCGCCACCAGTGATCTGAAGGTCGGCAAATAATTGTTCGCGTAATGCCCGTCCAGACACATCGGGCGAGGGTGTATTGAGCATGGCATCGACGGCCGGCAGACTGGCTCGTATCGGAATCGACGCGGCGGCCTCGGCAATCAATCGAATACATCGATAAACGACAGCGTTTCCGATATAACCGTCACGCATCAAGGACGGCCCATCAATCGCACCCCAGCGAACATGCGGTAAATGAGCGAGCGCCAAATGTTTCTGATCGCTTTTGGTCTGATATCTATTCCAGGGCCATTTCATATAATATTCTCCAATGTCAGACTCCCCGTATGCGGGGTCCGTTTTCGCGCTCGACCAGCAGGGTGCTGATAGCCCAGACGACCGCATCAACCCGGTCAGGCGAACGCCTTTGTCCGGCCGCGCCGAAACTGCACATTTCATTTTCCAGATCGAGCAAGACACCCACATGATGAACCTTGCCGCGGCTGTATAAAGCCGCCACCGGCATTGCTCTGGCATGTTTCCCCAATCGGGCATGCCGCAAACAGATCGGGACATCACAACCCGCGCCCGACAGAACCGCTTCAACCATTTCGCCACCCTGATTCGACTCCGCGACAACCCGGCTGGCACCGGTTTCAGCCACCAGCGCGGCGACCCGGCACCCCCAATCGGCCGGTCGTAATCTATGCACTGATGCGTCCTGCAACACGTAGGCATGACGTCCGCAGCCGGCTGTCTGCGTTACGCCGGCAACAATAATCCCGCAAAGGTCAGATCGGGCACCGCTGGTTGCGGCAGGATCAACCGCCACAATCAAATCTTCAAATCTTTCCGGCGCGCAGCTGACGCGGTACTGATCGAGCGTAGAGCGGGTCCATAAAGCACCATCGGGATCCGAAATAAGTTCGCCATTCAGTTCCTGTCGCCCTAGCGCTGTTCCGCCATACTTGCGGGTCACTGCATCGACAAAGCCGGGAGCGAGAAAAGCCTGATTAGCCGCTGTTGTCGCGCGGGTTACCACGGCCTCACCGGCGACGAGTCGTTCAACCAATGGGACCGGGCGAGGCGTTGTCGTGGCAACACAGCGCGGCCGGGCACCCAGTCGCAGTCCAAGCTGCAAATTATCCCAGACAGCCTCGCCATTCGGCCAGGCCGCCACTTCGTCACACCAGGCAACATCAAATTGCGGGCCCCGCAGACTGTCGGCGTCCTCGGCCGAAAACACGGATGCGATTGCGCCGAACGGCCACTCAAGACGCCGGCGCGAGACATTGTAATATGGTCGCCAATCGCTGACCTGTTCGATCGATTTGAGCCCGGACGGGCCCTCAATCATCACCTCTCTGACGTCGCTAAGCGTCGGACCAACCAACGCAACATGCGAGCACGCACCCGTGGAAACGGCAAATCTGATATATTCCGCACCAGCCCGGGTTTTACCGGCACCACGCCCACCAAGTAGCAGCCAGTTACGCCAGTTTGTCCTGTGATCCGGCGGCTTTTGGTCCGGCCGGGCTGTCCGCAGGAAGGGATAGCGCGCCATCAGTTCGGCCTCGGTCTGGCTGAGGCTCTGGAGTGGCTTTGCTCTCCAGTCCTGGCACCAAAGATGCCACATAAGCGCGCAATTCATCGCCGCTCATCTCCCTAATCTCTTTTAGTGACCGCATCACAAACTCCTGACCCGCTTTCGACTGATTTAGTGTCCCACTTAACCCTTTCAGGCCGGCCCGGAGTCTAGCCTGTGCGAGCGAACCTGATTGCGCCTCCAGCGCGTCAATAATCATTTTATCGGTTTCAAGTTCGCAGGCGATTTCAACCCGCTCAGGCAAGCTCAACGGGGCGTCCAGATTTGCGCTCTCAATATATCTCGCCACGGTCCACAGGGAAAATCCGATGGCGTCCGAAATCTCCTGACGACTCTGCCCAAGCGACAGCCGAAGCCGGGTCTCCTTGGAATGACGGTCGCGCCAGAAACGGCTTGAATGAGGGGTTTTTTTGACCATGCCGGTTTATAGCCCGGCAAATGGGCCCGTCGGATTGTTTCCGGAATTCCGCAATCGGGGACCGATTATTGCTGCCGTCTCGCGCCGGATAGAGCGGCCATAATCCCCCAAAATGACGTCAGACCAGACTAGGCCTCGCCCATATGCAACTGCGCCAGAGACATTCCCTCGGTCACCTGCGCACCTAATTCGACATCAACCGACAACACAACACCGTCCCGAGGGGCGGCGAGCGTATGCTCCATCTTCATCGCTTCTATGATGATAACCGGATCACCCCGCATCACCGCCTGCCCGGGCTCGACACGACAGGCAATGACTTTGCCAGGCATTGGAGCACGCACAACATCGCCACCCGCCAGTATTTCCAATTCATGCTGATAATCGGGTTGTCCGACAATGAAACAATCACCCGCGACAGTGACCGAGATCCGGCCGGCCGCCAGTGCGGTAACCGCCGACACCCCAGCCGTCGCGGCGTCTTTAAACTGCCCTGGCGCAACACGGTACATCTCGTCACCGATCATCAAACCGGCCTGCATTACAGATGATCCATTGATCCGGAAACCGTCATTCTGGTCCCAGCTTGTCGGGCTTTTCTGCGCCATCAGCATGCGAGCGGCGACATCCAGAGCCGCCTGCCGGTGCGCTTCAGGCACCGGACAAATATCGTCCTCGACGACTTCGATCCAGTTGACATGATGCTGCCCAGCCCGAAACGCCTCTGATTGGACGCATCGCACAAGAAAACCAATATTGCTGGGCACGCCAACCAGCTCGAAACCGCTCAAGGCGGTGACCAAATTGCCAATCGCCGTGTCACGATCCCCTCCAAAGGCGATCAGTTTCCCGAGCATTGAGTCATAATAGGGCGGGACTTTATCACCACTGGTCACACCGCTTTCAAGCCGAATGTCATCATTAGGCATTATCGTCGGCGCGCTAAACCGCTCGATGAGACCAGCGCCCGGCCGGAAATTATCCGATGGGTCTTCAGCACATAGCCGCGCCTCGACAGCGTGTCCCCTGATCTTTATCTGCGGCTGGCTTAGTGGCAGTTTCTGCCCGTCCGCCACCCGCAATTGCCATTCGACCAGATCTGTTCCGGTCACCATTTCTGTCACCGGATGTTCGACTTGCAGCCTTGTATTCATCTCAAGAAACCAGAACGTATCCGGGCTGAGTGGCTGCTCTGCATCAACAATAAACTCGACCGTTCCGGCCCCGCGATAATTGACATGTTTGGCAAGTTTGACTGCGGCCGCACACATGGCCTTACGAACGGCGGCCGGCATATTCGGCGCCGGCGCTTCCTCGACCACTTTTTGTCGTCGCCGCTGCAGCGAACAATCGCGCTCATAGAGATGGACGACATGACCGTTACCATCCCCGAATATCTGAACCTCGATATGTCGCGGCGTTCTGATCAATTTTTCGAGCATGATCCGGCCATCCCCGAACGCCGCCTCGGCTTCCCGAACAGCGCTTTCCAGCGCCTCCGGCAGCGCCTCGGCCTGCGCGACGAGACGGATTCCCCGACCGCCGCCGCCGGCAACAGCTTTGATCAGCAGCGGGAAGCCCAGCTGCTCGGCTTCAGCCAGAATGCGCTGCACTGACTGGTCGTGACCTTTATATCCCGGCAGTACCGGCACGCCGGCGGCAATCGCTATTGCTTTGGCCTCATCCTTCAATCCCATCATTGAGATCGTATCGGCCCGCGGTCCGACCCAGATCAAGCCGGCCTCTTCCACAGCTTCGGCAAATGGTGCCGATTCCGATAGAAACCCGTACCCGGGATGGATGGCATCCGCCCGGGACACTTTCGCCGCCTCTATTATGGCATCACCATTGAGATAGGATGCCGCAGCTTCGGCGGCGCCGATATACACAGCTTGATCGGCTTCACGCACGTGCAATGCGAAAGCATCGGCATCGGAGTATACTGCGATTGTGTAAATACCAAGACGCCGGCAGGTCCGGATAATCCGGCAGGCGATTTCGCCGCGATTGGCAATCAGAAGACGGCTAAACATCTAGGTACACGCTCCTATCAAACGCATGACAGTCGGCTGGACGGCATCGGTCGGACGATTGCCCGACCCGGTCATTTCCGTCGACACCTCAATGATCTGGTTAAACTGCATGATTGGCACTCATATTGAAATTCCTATCCCTGAGCGGCAAATCCGTCGGTCCTGTCCAACCTGTTTTCGGAACTTTGCCTTGCCGGTTATTTTGCCCAGACCGGTTTTCGCTTTTCAAGAAAAGCGCTCACCCCTTCGCGCCCCTCGTTGCTAACGCGACGATGTGCAATCCGTCTGGCTGTCTCGCGCGCAAGTTCCTCACTATACGGTCGCCCCGCCAGATCCAGCACAAGATTTTTGGCATCGCGCACCGCACCGGGCGCCGCAAGCATTGCCAGCCGCGCCAGATCTTCCTCGCGTCGAGCCAGGCCATTGCGGTCATCTTCGACATATTGAATAAGCCCGATCCGCTGTGCCATATCGGTCTCGAAAGTGTCACCGGACATAAACAGCGCCTTTGCCCAGCGCGGCCCAATCGCCCGGATCACATAAGGAGAGATGGTTGCCGGTGTTAAACCAAGCCTGACCTCGGAGAAACCGAACTTTGTGCCAGCTAGGGCAACCGCGAAATCACAGGCAGCGACAAGACCGGCGCCACCGCCCATGGCTGCGCCCTGCACCAATGCCAGCGTCATCTGCGGCAAGGCTGCGAGTTTCCGCAGCATCAGGGCCAGCCGCTCGGCATCCTGCTCATTTTCGGCCCGGGTCCAGTCCTGCGCAGCCGTCATCCATTTTAAATCGGCGCCGGCCGAAAATACATCGCCGGCACCGCGCAAAATTACCAGGCGGAGGGCGTCTTGCTCCTCGATCGTCTCAAGCGCATCGATTAACTCTTCAATGACCTGGCCGTTAAATGCGTTTCGCTTATCCGGCCGGTTAAGTGTGAGAACCACAATACCGGCCCTGGTCGCATCCAGCAGGATCGTTTCATATTCACCCATAAGAAGCTCCTTCAAGGTTCATTACATCCGGAACAGCCCGAAGCCGCGCTCTGGAAATGGCGCCCGTAAAGCGGCCGCAAGCGCCAGACTTAATACCCGCCGGGTATCGGCCGGGTCGATAATACCATCATCCCACAACCGCGCCGTGGAATAATAGGGCGATCCCTCTTTCTCATACAAATCACGGATTGGCGCTTTGAAGGCGGCCTCTTCGTCATCCGACCAGTCTTCGCCGCGCCGGTCATAGGAGTCGCGTTTTACCGTCGCCAGAACGGCCGCCGCCTGTTCGCCGCCCATCACCGATATGCGGGCATTCGGCCACGCAAACAGGAAACGGGGCGAATAGGCCCGGCCGCACATGCCATAATTTCCGGCACCGAATGATCCGCCCGTTATCAAAGTCAATTTCGGGACACTCGCGGTCGCCACAGCTGTCACCATTTTGGCGCCGTCTTTGGCGATGCCAGCCGCCTCGTATTTAGACCCTACCATGAAGCCCGTTATGTTCTGCAGGAAGAGAAGTGGAATGCGCCGTTGATCGGCAAGCTCGATAAAATGGGCTGCCTTCTGAGCACTTTCCCCGAATAGAATGCCATTATTTGCGAGAATCGCGATGGGCATACCCGACAAACGGGCAAATCCACATACAAGCGTCTCGCCATAAAGCTGCTTGAACTCATGAAACTCCGAACCATCGACCAGGCGGGCAATAATCTCCCGGGCATCATACGGCGTCCGTAAATCTTCCGGGATCAGGCCATATAATTCTTTCGGCTCATATAAGGGCGGGCGCGGCGGCGACAGACCGACAGGCATCGTTTCGGACAGGTGCAGGGTGTCGATTATCGACCGGACGATGCTTAAGGCATGCTGGTCATTTACCGCATAATGGTCGGCAACACCGGACTGGCGCGCATGCACATCGGCCCCGCCGAGATCTTCTGCTGATATTTCCTCTCCGGTTGCCGCCTTCACCAGCGGCGGACCGCCAAGAAAAATTGTCCCCTGCTTTCTGACAATAACGGTCTCATCCGACATTGCTGGAACATAGGCGCCACCGGCCGTGCAACTGCCCATAACCGCGGCAATCTGGGGAATGCCAAGCGCGCTCATTCTCGCCTGATTATAGAATATCCGTCCGAAATGATCGCGATCTGGAAACACCTCTGCCTGGTGTGGCAGGTTCGCGCCGCCCGAATCGACAAGATAGATACACGGCAAATGGTTTTCCATCGCCACTTCTTGCGCCCGCAAATGCTTTTTGACAGTGATCGGATAATAAACGCCACCTTTCACAGTCGCATCATTACACACAATCACGCATTCCCGGCCGGACACTTTGCCGATGCCGGTAATTATTCCGGCCGACGGGGCTTCATCATCATACATTTCAAAGGCCGCCAAAGCGCTTAATTCGAGAAACGCAGATCCCGGATCCAGCAATTGATCAATCCGTTCACGCGGCAACAGCTTCCCGCGTGCGACATGCCGCTCCCGCGCCGATGATGGCCCACCCTGGCAAACCGTGTCCGATCTTGACCGCAATTCCTCAATGAGTGCCATCATCGATTGTCGATTTCTGCTAAATTGCGGATGCGACACATCAAGCATCGATTTAAGCACGGGCATCTGTATCTCCAAACTAATCAGCCATCATCACTAGACATACAATCCTTGCTGTCAGCCTTATGATTTTAGTAATTTATGATAAAAACCCTTATCAATAACAACCAAGTCATACCTTTTATTGCGCTTCCGCCTAGCATATTGTTTAGCTGCGATAGGAGTGGTTGGTTACCTCGGGCCGCGCGACCTGCCAAACACTGGAGATTTTGAGCATGTCTGTTTTCAGAAAAGAGAAGAACGGCCTCGAACCTCCGCTTGATACGATTGCGCTGCTTAAAGACGTGCCACGCCGAGCTTTGCGCGCCGCCCGCAAAGAGGGCGAATGGTATGCCGTACCCGCCGGTTGGCCGCTATTTAAAGCCGGCGATATGTCTGACTCGATCTATTTTATTCTGACCGGCACATTTGGCGCGTTCCGGACGATGCCGGATGGCCGCGACGAGTTTCTCGGCCATATCCGCGCTGGTGAACCCGCCGGAGAAATGGCCCTGTTTCAAAACGGGTCGTCGCACGATGATACCGACCCGTCGGAAAACGGCCATCACAACTCGTCAGTCTATGCCTTGCGCGACAGTGAAGTTTTCAAACTTTCCCGCAAAAGTTTTCAAAAACTTATCAATGCCGAACCGGAGATACTCTCCGGCGTAATTCGCTTAATTGTGGCTCGCCTGAAGGATGGCGCCCAACGAAATTCGCGAACGGCGCCAAAAGTCTTTTCGCTGGTTGCAACATCACCGTCTATCGATATCAAGCAGCGGGCTCAATCATTGGCGACATCGTTGAAAAAACTAGACATTCGTGCCCGCATTGTGCTCGAGCAAGAGGGGCGTGACAAACCAGCCGGCTTCTTTGACCAGCTGGAATCCGAATATGATATCGTTATTCTCGTTTCGACGATGGGCGAAAGCAGCTGGTTTAAGCTCGCCATGCGCCAGGCCGACAGAATCTGGGTCGTCGCGCGGGCCGATGCACGCCCGTCCGATCCGATCTTTCCGAAAACCTCGTCACCGGCGCAAGCCATGAAACTGATCGACGTCCTATTGATACACTATCCGGGATACCGTCAGGCCTCAAAGCCCTCTGATTGGCTGCATGCGGCCGGCGCATCACGGATATTTCACTGGACCAATATGATGGGGGAAAGCAGCGACCGTTTGGCCAGAACGATTGCCGGGCGCTCGGTTGGCATCGTGCTGTCTGGTGGCGGCGCCCGCGCCTATGCCCATATCGGTGCGATCCGGGCCATCAAGGAACTGGATATTCCGATTGATTTCATTGGCGGCACGTCGATGGGGGCGGTTATTGCAGCCTGCGTCGCCAAAGGCTGGGACATGCAGGAAATCGAAACCCGGATCCGTAAAGCATTCGTCGCGACCAACCCGCTTGGCGACTGGCACCTCCCCGTCGTCGGACTCGTCAAGGGACGCAAAGTTGATGCCCGCTTGCTCGAGCATTTCGGCGATACTGAGATCAATGACCTTGAAATTCCATTTTTTGCCTCGTCGACGAGCCTGAGTACCGGTCGAGTCTGGGTTCATCGATCCGGCTCGCTGCGCACGGCCCTGCGCGCCAGTATCTCATTGCCGGGCATATTGCCGCCGGTCATTGAGGATAATCAGATTCTTGTCGACGGCGCGGTGCTGAACAATTTTCCGGCGGATATTATGGACAAATTTCATCGTGGCCTGACAATCGGATCCGACGTGACCCGCACCGATAGAGGCTTGCGGACCGAAAACTTCATTGACCCCCCGGGATTCTTTGGCTGGGTCGCCAGACACGGCTTGTCCAGCATGCCACCAATCGCCGAATTACTGATGCGATCGGCAACCCTGACCAATGACCCGACGAATGGTCATGAAGATGTTGACGCGCTCATTTTACCGGAACTTGGCGATATCGAATTACGCGACTGGAAGGCCTATGATGACTGTGTCGAGGCGGGCTATTCAGCCGCCATGAAAGCCCTGCACGGCAGCGGTTTCAGTGCGCAGCTACACCTTCCTGCGGCATAGTCTACCCAGACTGCGAGAATAGCTCGCGGCCGATTAGAAAGCGACGGATTTCGCTGGTGCCGGCACCAATTTCATAAAGCTTGGCATCGCGCAGCAACCGGCCTGTCGGATACTCGTTAATATAGCCATTTCCACCAAGCAGCTGAATAGCATCGAGGGCGATCTTGGTGGCTGTCTCGGAGGCATATAGTATCGCGCCGGCGGCATCCTTGCGGGCTGTCTCATCGCGATCGCAAGCCTTGGCAACCGCATAGACATAGGCCTTGGCGGCATTCATCTGAACATACATATCTGCCAGCTTGCCCTGAACCAGCTGAAATTCGCCAATCGACCGACCGAACTGCTTACGCTCGTGCAGATAAGGCACCACAACATCAAGACAGGCCTGCATGATACCGAGCGGGCCAGCAGCCAATACTGTGCGCTCATAATCGAGCCCGCTCATCAGCACCTCGACGCCACCATCCAGCGGCCCCAATATATTCGCTTTCGGCACCACACAGTCAGTAAAGACCATTTCACCCGTCTCCGACCCGCGCATGCCAAGTTTGTCCAGCTTCTGCGCGACAGAAAAACCGGGCATGCCCTTTTCAATTAGAAAAGCGGTTATGCCTCTGGAGGCCTTATCAGGTGATGTTTTGGCGTAGACGATTAGCGTGTCCGCATCAGGTGAATTCGTAATCCACATTTTGGCGCCATTGAGAATATAATCATCGCCTTTCCGATCCGCTTTCAATTGCATCGAAACAACATCTGAACCAGCGCCGGTCTCACTCATCGCGAGCGCACCAAGATGTTCACCACTCACCAGTTTCGGCAGATATTTAAGCTTCTGTGCTTCAGAACCCCAGCGCCGCAACTGGTTCACGCAGAGATTGGAATGCGCCCCGTAAGACAAGCCTACAGAAGCCGAAGCCCGTGATATTTCTTCCATCGCGACACAATGCTCAAGATAACCCAGCCCGGAACCACCCCATTCCTCTTCGACAGTGATCCCGAGCAGGCCCATCGCCCCCATCTTGGGTAGCAAGTGTCGCGGAAAAACATCACTGCGATCAATTTCAGCCGCCAATGGCGCAATTTCATGGGTTGCGAAAGCGCGAACGGTGTCTCTGATCATATCGGCGGTCTCACCAAGATCAAAGTTCAATGTCGGATATATATTCGTCATGCGTGCGATATAGCCGAACGGTCGCTAAACGCAAAGAATCCGCGCGATAACTACAAAGATTGATACCGCACCCAGCCACACCGGCAACGACCGGCCACACCTAAAGCAGCCAGATTGACGCCAGACCTAGAAAGCTGAGAAAGGCCATAACATCCGTCAGAGTCAAAACAAATACCGATGATGCGACGGCCGGGTCGGCGCCGAACTTTTTCAGCATTAAGGGGACCAGAATACCCGAACAGCCAGCCCAGACAAAACTTAGCAGCATCGCAATGCCAATGACGATTGACAGTATCGGATCGCGAAACCAGACCAGCGTAACCGCCCCGACGCTAACGGCAAAAATACAGCCATTGACCAGACCCGTCAGGGTTTCCCTGACAACCGCGCGACGTTGCGCGTTTCCATCCAGTTCCCGCTCTGCAATCGCGCGCACCGCCACCGCCAGCCCCTGGCTGCCGGCATTCCCGGCCAGCGCGGCAACCACTGGCATCAGAATTGCCAGTTGTACAATTTTATCCAGGGTTCCCTCGAACATTGCGATAATGCCCGATGCAATGAAGGCGGTAACGAGATTCACACCCAGCCAAGGCGCCCTCGCCCACACTGACTCCCAGACCGTATCCGAACCGTCTGCCGAGGACACATTAAGCAATGCCAGCAAGTCTTCGGTATTTTCGTCCTGAATGACATGCACCATATCATCGATCGTGATCATCCCGACTAGACGTCCCTGCGCGTCCTTGATCGGTGCCGAGGCCAGTGAATATTTCTGAAATTGATACGCGACTTCCTCCTGATCCATCTCGACCCGGATATCGGACTGAAGCGGCTGCATAATATCCATCAGGCCAACATCCCGTTCGGTTCTCAGAAGCCGCGAAAGCAAAACAAAACCGATGGGGCGGTTCCCCGGATCTACGACATAGACCTCATAAAAATCAGTTGGCAAATCATCAGCATTGTCGCGCGCAAAATCAATAGCGGTTCCAACGGTCCAGAATTCTGGGGCCGACAGGAACTCCCTTTGCATCAGACGACCCGCGGTCTTTTCCGCATAGTGCAGATTGGCCTCGAGCACGGCTCGGTCGACCGGCGCCAGTCCCTCGAGAATTCGCTCGCGACGATCATCACCAAGATCTTCGAGAACCGCAGTTGCGTCGTCGGATTCAAGCGCATCAATGGCATCGACAACAGCCGCATCAGATAGTTTTTCGAGTGCGTCCTCGCGATACTCGTCGCGCAACTCGATCAGAACCTCAGTTGGAAGTTCACCATCCAGAAGCTCGACAACAGCCTCGAATTCATCGATCGGCATCTGTTCTAACAGATCAGACGCATCCGCCGGGTGCATCTGGTCTAAAGTGTTTCTGACCTTATCCTGATCGCCTTCGGAGATCGCAGCATTAAACGCCACAAGTTCCTGTGCATCGTCTTTGCCGTCATCATCAATCATATCACTCAACCCGCAGCTGGCCTGTTTGTTCATGACCGTCTATCGACCTTGGTTCAAGCCGGAACGACCAAAAACAGCCTAACAAATACGATTTGCCTGCCGAGCGGCTCGTCAGAGCCTCGTAAAAACCTGCGGGCGGCAGCCCATCCCCGCAGGTCGCGGCCAGATGAAAGCCAGCGGGCTCGCTGGCATCCGGAAAAATCGCGACATCCCCTCTATCGCAGATTACTCTACTGATATAGTAGACGGGAGAAACACGATTTGAAGTTTTTATGAGTTAAAGGGGGTCTAGCTCGAACTCAATCTCTGAACACCAAAGCATCGCTTGTAACCTGCAATACCAGAGCCAAAGTCATTCGGCCTCAGCAATATGATGAGCCGAGCGATCTGAGTGCGTCCGACGCGCGATGGCTTCAGACCGGAACGCCAGGTGATGTTGTTGAGAGCAACCGAGTCGTCAGATATTCAAATATGACATCACATCCCTACCCTTTTCCGATCGCTAATCGTCACACGCCGCTGCCGGGACAGTTTGAAGCCGGGGTGACGCGATGAAAATTCTGCTGACGTGCTGGGGCAGTTTTGGCGAGATTATCCCGATTGTAGCCATGAGCAGACAGCTCATCGCGCATGGACACGAAGTTCATATTTGTGGTCCGGAGGATTCAGAGCGGGGGTTTGGCCACAATGTCGCATCGTACACAAAAATTTTCCCACGCTTCGAGTCCCCGGCGCATTTGCAGGTCTTCACTGAACAGATTTTCAAATTCAATATTGGCTGGCGATCGGTTTCGGACGTCATCAACAAGACCGCGGAACAGAATTTCAATCTGGTGTCCGATATTATCAAGCAACATAAGATCGATTTTGCTTTCAGCAGCTGGACAACGCCAGCGACCGCGCTGGCCTGCAAAAAACATGGCGTCCCGTTTCAGGAAGTCTGCCTGTATCCGATGGCGCTATATCAGGAAACCGATCCGCCGGTGATGCCAAGATGGCCGCGCATTACAGATGCGCGGCGTCCCATAGACATCCGACAGAAAGCTCGTCTGGATGTCGCAAGCGCTTATCGTGCGATGCTTCCGGATCTCAGAGCTCTGACCGAAGCACAAGGGTTTGACCCCGACACGTTTGATCTGTTCAAAGTGACGACGCCGCGCTTTGGTCGACTGGCGGCATTTCCTCGCCGGCTCATGTTCAAAGAGGAAGCCGGGGTGCATTATTTGAAAAATTTCTGGTCGAACCTGAAACCCCGTTTGCATGAGAGTATTATAGAGTTTCTGACACCTGGCGAACCGGCCATACTCATTACGCTGGGATCTCTTATAACAACCCGGAAATCGCGCTTGTTCGACACGGTACTGAACGCGGTTGAAAAGCTCGACCAAAAAGTTGTTGTGCTTCTCGGTAATGGCACCAAGGAAGCTTACTATACTGCGGCCGGCTCGCTCATTCTTGGTAATGCCAGACTGTCTTCAATCGCGCCTTATTGTAAATTGATCATTCACCATGGTGGCATTAACAGCATCACCGAGACGCTCGGAGCTGGGCTGCCATCCATCTGTCTCCCCATGAGCTTTGACCAGTTTGATAATGCGAGACGACTTCAAAGACTGAATCTTGGCGATTATATTATCCCAGAAAAACTGCAGGCGGAGGCACTTGCTTCGGCCATCAATTCTGTTCTCATGGATGATAAGATACGTGCCAGCGCCGATAAATGGCGGACTGATGATTTACTCTCCGAAGGTCTCGATATTGAGGAAGCCTTATCATTAGGCCTCGCCACATAAGGCCAAGGGCGCGCAAGCTCACACAATGCAGACATCATCAAGGCCTGGAAAAATGGGGTATGCAGGCGCGTTTGCCGACCTCGCAACCGCACCACCATCCCGCCATCAGACCGCATATGAACCACCGGACGTCTTGCGCTTAACGCGCATTCGCACGATCTATCGTCAAATGTAATAAAATATCAAAATCTATGGCGGCAATTATTGTCAAAGCTCATCGAAGTCTTCAGACTTTCACATGCTGGCTTGCGCCACACATCTACAAAATGAGGACTGCAGGCTCTTAAGAGGGGAAATTAATGTTACGAAAATATATTATGCCAATGATTTTGAGCGCGGGATTTCTAACCGCCACAGCCGCAAATGCCGAACAGTCGATTGAAGGCGCCTGGGTCATTGAGGCAACAACCTGGGAAGGCGAAACCGTTGCGCTTACCGCGCCCTATCCGGTAAAAATCTATAGTAGTGAACATTTTATGTATACCTATAACGATCTTGCCGAGCCGGGCGAAACATTTGTCGGCGCCGGATCATACACCTATAATGACGGCACAATGACCGAGACGATTGTCGATCATAGTAAAAGAGAACTGATCGGCGAAGTCTTCAGTTTTGACATTACCCAGTCAGAAGATGGCCAGACCTTCTCGCAAACACTTACCTTTCCGGAAGGCACACTGAGCGAAGTCTGGCGTCGGCTCGACTAGCACGCTTATCGTCGTCCAGAGGCTGTAACAATATTGTAGACCCCGCATCATGGTGCGGGAATGTATAGCGGGCTTGGCGATCGCCAGAAACGCTGATCCGCGAGATCCAGGCCAAAGGTGCTGGACGGATTTATTGCGCCGGCATTGTATCAGTCCGCCGGCGTAATTTTATGCGGGCCCTGCCGCATATTGCACATATCGCATACTGGCTTGCACAAGGCGAAGCGGCATGAAACAGGCTCACAAAGTCACGCTGATGCTTGCCCTGCATAGCCGTCCGAGGCAGGACACGATCCCGGACTCAAAAAAACCGGCCTAAATGTTAACCGCACCATATGCGACCTGAAACACCCTGCGTCAGAGGGTTCAAATTGGGCTTTTAATGGGATCCGTCCTATAAAAATTACCTGCCAAGCAGGCCGTCACAGCGCATGTTTCCGAAACAACCGCCCGACAATAAAAATCCTCTTGCGCAAGGAATTACAATCAAACTATTGTTCCGGCCTAAGGGGAGGCTTGCTCATGGCGGTACATCGAGAAGTATTATTTGAAGGCGATGCCGTGACGGACGCGTTCTCGAGCGAAAAGAACGGGTTAATCCAAAAATACGCGGAATTAGGAGATAGCGAGCCAGGTTTCTGGGGTTGGCTCAAAAAGCTCTTTCGATCAGACAAAGTCCGCAGAGCCGATTTCATTATATTATTATTCTGTGCCCAATATGCCGATCGTCAGGAAAGCCAGGAGGAAAATGAGCGTCTTCAGGCAATCAAGTCGCGGCTTGGTGGCGGCAAATTTAGTCGTCGGGATTGGACGGCATTCGATAAAGCGCTGAAAAAGTATCGTAACGCTAAAAACTCCGCCGGTAGAACGCGTATCTGGTTCGAGCATTTGGATCGATCCCTCCGGCGCATCAGAATATCAGCAAAGGAAGAAGAGCTTAAGGCCCTGTTCTTGCATGCTCTGGACCTGATATGGGCCGACAAGATGATTAAGCGTGAGGAGGTTGATTTCCTCGAGATTCTGGCTGTGGGGCTTGGCTTACGGGACGATGAAGATTTCATCCGGGATGCGAATGAAATCTTCCAGTACAAGAATAATTTCTGAGGAGCGGCCATAACAATGAATTTTGCAGCTTTGTTCGAAACCGTCGATGGCGCGATGACCAAGGAAGAAGCCGTCTACGCCATTCTTAAAATTGCCGTCATAATTGACGGGCATGAGGATGATCGCGAGACGGCGCTTCTTGAAAGCCTAATCAGGGGATCAAAAACTCTGATGGGGGCGAAAGACGGTGCCCAGAGTGTAATCGCGAGCGTCGAACAGAAACTAGCAGGTGCCGATACGACCGAAACGCTTATTGAAATAGCGAAAAACGCCTGCGCGTCGCTGCAGCATATCGGCGAAGAGATCTGTAAATCAATTTTCACTCAGGCCGTTGATATTATGCTCGCGGATGGCAGCCTTCATCCGAATGAGAAGGCATTGATCCAGACCCTGGCCGAACAGCTAGGGGTCGCTGAAGACTTCGCTCATATGGTTCTGACGGTTTTGGCATCAAAGAATAAGTATTGATAAGGGGACACCGGACATGGCTGTAGATTTCACGGAATTGTTCGAAAGCTCGGGCGCACTCGGTGGCATGGGCAAAGATGAAGCGGTTTATAGCATTCTATGGATCGCTGCATCGATAGACGGTATTCTTGATGAACGCGAAAAATCAGAACGGGATTTTTTCATCTCCCGCTCTAAAACACTTAAGGGCGGCGAAGCGGTCGAAAACGGTCATTTGCTGGCGCGTCTAGAAGAAAAAACAAAGGCCTGGCGAAACGACTCTTACCAGTATGAATCCGTCGCGATAAATGCCTGTGCGTCACTACTGCAAGAGGGTGAAAACACGTGTAAATCGGTCTTTGTTCAGGCTGTTGATATCGTTTATGCCGATGCTGATTTGCATCGCAATGAGCAAAGCTTTCTTGACCTGTTGGAGAGAGACCTCAGGCTCGACCGCGGCTTCGTTGATAAGGCCGTGAAAATTCTGACCGCTAAGAATAAATTTTAGGCGTTGCCCGGCAATATATCGACCAGCTGAACGCGTGCACAATCACGTCGTCAAGATGCCTCGACAGTCTACGCTTGCACCGGCTGGGCCGCACGGTCATCCGGCGCACGGATATTGCCGGCATCATCCGCTGCAGTAGCACTTATTTTGACGCCAATTTTCGTTACACGGTCGCGAAGAGGCTTCCTGTATTTTCGATGCAAACCGATCTCGTCAACAAGACCCACAAGCTCTAGCGCCAAAAAGTTGACCTCATGGTTAAACTCCTGCGACGATGCCTGTCGCATCAAATTGCGATCACGCCCGGAAAATTTTAACAACTTGCTCGCAATCATTCTAATATTACCCCGGGATCTGGCGGATTCTCCGGCTGTGATTTCCATTTTTCTGCCAAGCGCAGCCAATATACCAAAATCTCTATAGTTTTGGCGTTGCTGGTCCTCATTCTGCTTAAATGATTGCGTCCCGAACCGCTCAAGGCTGTTGAGCATGTCCGATATGATAGAATGAAGCAAAACATCGCTTTCGCGAGGCCGCCCGCTCGTGAGGACTAATAGCATGAGGCGATAGAAGCCGGTGCGAAGACCCAAAACAACAGGCGCCCGACAAACTCTACTGAAAGATCGTAACTAACTCCTTCAGTGCTGAAAAAACGAATAAACCAGTCTTCTATCCCTTGAACTATGTCTGCCACGCCCGAGCCCCACCACCCCAGCCAGCCAGCTATACTTGTTGTAAAGGCTAGAATTGCACGAGTTATTTCGCAAAACGAAAGCACAGTATATGCAGCCTGACGGATTGTCTGTTATGTATGGATGTGCGGCTTTTGATTATTGAAAAGATGCACATTGTGACAGTCCGGTCATTCTGACGACAGTCGCAACCTCGCCCCCAGACCGATAATATTGGATCCGGTTTTGGATGGTGAAATCACACCATAAATGCCGGACCGGTGATGCAAACGGGTAAATAAACGCAGCCGCGTCAAGGTGCGATGCGCATAGTCCAGCTCTAACCCCATATAATATTGTAACCACACCGTATCCTCACCCCGGACCAGATCCTGGCCAAACGCGTAAGCCGGCGCCTCCAGCGCATAGGAAAACCCATTCGTCCAGCCAAGGTTTACAGCTCCAAACGATCCAAGATCCATATCCTGGCTCCGTAATATGACGCCGAGCGTGACTTCCGAATGATCCTGCAGGCCACTATGAATGCTAGCAGTCCCCTCCAGCTCAATGCTTGCATTTTCGAACCCGATGCTGCGGCCAGACAGGAAGAGATCTGTTGCGCCAATCTGGCACGAAACAATCAGGGCGTGCAGGCGACTGTCATCAAATCATAGGCGCCCGGTCACACTATTTTAAGGGAGATGCGGCAGGCGTGTGTCAGCCCATTGGCCAGAATATAAGCCGATCCGCGAGCTGTCAGGTGTCGCGGGCACAAGTCCGCTCAGCAATACTGTAGCAATTGCAAACCAACTCGCCAGCTGGGTGACCGAGATCATTCAGGCAAGCAACCCGGCTGGATCAGGGGCTTTTTGACGTTCCATTCACCGCTTCACTTTCGCAGGCAAAATTGCATCGCATTGTCGCAATATCGCGACGCCCCAGCTATCATATCGGCAGCCGTCCGCCTGTTTTTTGGCAATTCCGACCGGCGCCTTGGCCACTATCGGGCACCCGCCGGGTTTGCATAGATAGCCATCTGAGTGTTCATAATGCTGACATTGAAACGCGCCTTAGACACGCTCGAATTCGGCGGGGTCATATGCCCGAAGCATTCTAACAAGTGTAGAAGTGTTCTTTATTAGACCCGCCACGGCAAACGATTCCGACAACAAAACGCTTATGCTCTGTTGCTAAATGCACAGTCGACACGACGGAAATAATTGCCCGTCGGAAAAAATCGGTTGATAGAACCCGTCGACTGCCAATGGGGTAATTTCAGATGCCTATTATTCGATCCGCCAGCGAGCTCGTATATTTTGTTCATATACCGAAATGTGCCGGCGTATCGGTTCAAACCTATCTGAAAACGGTCAGTGATGGACGCATAGCTTTTCTGGACAACTCTTACGGCAAAATTGACCCTGCTAGGCGCTGGTCGAAAACCTCACCACAACATATTGATGGGTACTCTTTGTCCCGGCTGTTTCCAGATAGCTTCTTCGACTCAATCTTTACGATTGTCAGGGATCCGGTCGCCCGCTTCGAAAGCGCGTTCAATTTCAACAAATATGTCCAGAAAAGCATTCAGCCCAGCATGACAATAAATGACTTTGTCACGAGAATTGATGCGCAATCCGTCAACACGCTTGGTTTCCATGACGGACACTTTATGCCAGCATATCGTTCCATGTACCCGGGTCGAAATACGACTGTTTTCAAACTTGAAAATGGGCTGGACGGGGTAAAACGTCATATTGATCTGTTCTTGTTCGGCCGGCCGCTCGACGTTGAAATACCTCACTTGAATGCAAGGAAGTCTCATGCCGAAACAGTGGATGAAGCGCCTTTAAGCCTGACATCCATAGAAAAATTATATGCGCTTTATGCCAAGGATTATGAAGCGTTCGGTTATGTGAAGAAAGACGGTCGCTAGCTTAGTTCATATCCTTTACAGGGCTTGGGCCGACCGTTTGCTCCCCCGCAAAGCTGCCCGGCTCCGTCGCCGCCCTGAGAGCTAGTACGGTTAAAAAAAATAGCTCGCCAGACATCAAACGATATTTGCACTGATGAAGTTGGGCATAGCACGCCAGTCGAAAGGCTTTCAACAACCATCGGTCCAGTAAAATGTTTAAACAATCGCGACGAGCGTATGACGCCGCCCGCGTGCAGTATGAATTTCAATGTTAAATATTGCAAAAGTCCATACGTCGTTAGCGCCCGGCGTGCCACTCACCGGTCATCATCTGCCTGTTATTAAACTCCTGCTATCCCAAAATGCGTGGGCGACCTTTCGGGCGACCAGCCTAAAATGAATTAAGCTCTGAAATTATCATGAATTGTAAGAAAGAGATGGTGCGGCCGAGAGGACTCGAACCTCCACGGGTTGCCCCACAGCGACCTCAACGCTGCGCGTCTACCAGTTCCGCCACGGCCGCACGCCGAGGGAAAGTCCGTATAGTCACGGTAATCCTAATTGTGAAGAGCAAAGTCTCTGCTATATGCAACTAGATGGATGATATGCCGCAAATCGATTGGGCCATCAGCTCGACACCGGTCGACTATGAGACTGCCCTTAGCCTGATGGAAGCCCGCGTCGCGGCAATTCAGGCCGGCGACGCGGCCGAACTCATCTGGCTATTGGAGCATCCACCCTTGTACACCGCTGGCACCAGCGCGCTCCCGCAAGATCTTAAACAGGCAGGCCGGTTCCCGGTCTATCAGACCGGACGCGGCGGCCGGTTTACCTATCACGGTCCCGGGCAGCGCGTTGTCTATTGCATGCTCGACTTGAAACGCAGAGACCGCGACGTTCGGAAATTCGTCGGAGATCTCGAGCGCTGGATCATTTCGACACTTGAAACATTCAATATTCAGGCCGGCCCCAGAGATGGCCGGATCGGCGTCTGGGTTGACCGGACCCATCCGGGCGGACCGCTACGGGAAGCAAAGATCGCAGCAATCGGCGTCCGCATCAAACGCTGGGTGTCTCTGCATGGCATCAGCTTGAATGTCGAGCCGGATCTCGAGCATTTTACCGGCATCACACCATGCGGCATTGAAGATCCGAGATTTGGGGTCACCAGCCTGGTCGATCTAGGATATCCGGTTGATATGGCCGATGCCGACACGGCACTTCGAACCAGTTTCGAAACCGTATTCCAGCGCCGCACCAGAACCGTCCCATTGCTGACACCATAAGCGCGGCAATGGCGAAATGATGGCGCAGTGGCCGCTCCCGGCATCTGGCTTAATCGAGATCGGCATCACCCCGTGCTGGCAGACGCGCGACCCAGAGCAGGCTCCACGGGACGACGAAGGCGCTGACCAGCATTATCACAAGATAGAACGTCCTGATATTTGGCCGTAATACG
>CBFHPC010000013.1:0-27824 GCA_965657655.1 Henriciella sp. | reverse complement strand
TCGAAACGGTTCCGCGCGGACTGGCTGCGGCCGGCGCCGATCTGATGATCGCGCCGAATGCATCGCCATGGCGGCGTTCTATACAGACCGAACGTGAAGCTGCTTTTGATCGGTGGAGTGATCTTGGGCTCCCCTATCTCTTTGTCAATCAGGTTGGCGGTCAGGACGAGCTGGTATTCGACGGCGCGTCGTTTGCGAGCGCTGCAAGCTATGCCAGGCGGCAACCGCTCGTCGGGCAGTTTGAAACCGGGACTGCCCTGATTGTGTTTGAAGATGGCGGTTTTCTACCGGCCGCGAAAGCCGTGTCGCCAGACGCGGTCGGTCTCGAGGCAGAATATCAGGCGACCACAATAGCGCTGCGTGACTATGTTAACAAAAACAGGTTTCCCGGCGTGGTGATCGGATTGTCTGGCGGTATTGATAGTGCTTTGACCGCCGCTATTGCGGTTGATGCGCTTGGCGCTGACCGGGTCTGGTGCGTAATGATGCCGTCAGTTTATACTTCCGATGAAAGCCTTGAAGATGCCCGCGCCTGCGCCGAGGCTCTGGGTGTCCGGTATGATACAATCAGCATTTCGCCGGCGACGATGGCCGTCGACGGCATGCTGGCGGCCGCTTTCTCTGATACCGAAGCCGATACGACAGAAGAAAATATCCAGTCCCGTTTGCGTGGCCTGTTGCTTATGGCGTTGTCGAACAAGTTTGGGCACATGGTTGTCACGACCGGTAACAAATCGGAAATGGCCGTCGGCTATGCCACTTTGTATGGTGATATGTGCGGCGGTTATAATGCGCTTAAGGATTTCTACAAAACTGAAGTCTTCGCGCTCTCGAAATGGCGTAATGCGCATTTGCCGCGGCTGGGCCTCGGGCCGGATGGAAACGTTATGCCCGAACGGGTCATAACGAAGCCACCAAGCGCGGAATTGCGGGATGACCAGCGTGACGATGACAGCCTGCCGCCTTATGACGTGCTGGATGATATTTTGCGGGGCTTGATCGATGACGAGCAGGATCTCGAGCAGGTTTGCGCGCGCGGGCATGATGCCGAGACGGTTCAGCGAATCGAGCATTTGCTCTACATTGCGGAGTATAAGCGCCGGCAAGCGCCGCCAGGTGTGAAGGTGGGGAGCCGCAATTTTGGTCGTGATCGTCGCTATCCGATCACCAACAGATTTCGACACCGGTCGTCTCTCACATAAAATAGCGCATCCGGGCCTGTCGGGATAATGGCCGGGATATGGCCATTTGAAACGGCTAAAGCGTGATAGTTTTATCGCCTCGGAAGCATTGCGGTCTTGCCAACAAATCTGCAGTATCTGTGCTGCCCTCGCCGCAGGGATAGGCCGGAGTCGATAAATATTATGTCAGCAGTTAAAAATCAGGAGGCAAACTGATGGATTCCTTTAGTATCATTGTGGGACGTTTATTGCTGGGGCTGTATTTTCTTCTTCCCGGCATTGCCAAGCTCGTCGCACCTGAGTCCCAGCTTGTTTTGATGGAAGCCCGGGGAATAGTTTTCGCCGATCCATTGCTGCTATTTGCCGGCATATCCTCGGTTCTTGGGGCGCTTGCGCTGATCTCCGGACGCTATGTGAAACTGGCCGCGTACGGGTTGGTAGTTTATACGGCGCTGGTCAATGTCCTGATCCATCCGGTCTGGATTATTGCAAGCGAGGGGCAGAACTTTATCAAGAATGTCGCCATCATTGGCGGCTTGTTGATATTGGCAGGTTATGCACCGCTGCGGTGGTTGTCATTGAGCAAGTGGTGGAAGAGCGATGCTGCGCTCACGCGATCATAGCGGCGCAACGAAAAGCAGGTGTTTCCGGGTGTTAAGCTGAGATTAGCGCGCCAATGGGGGTCACATATCGCAATCATGCGCGGACTGGTGAATGAAATTTCTTTGCGCTCCGGGCAGATCGGATTAGTTTGCAATCATGACTTTGCATATGGTTAAACTCTGCGTCGGCGCCAATGAGATCAATGATCTCAAAGTGTGGCAGAATAGTTTGCTGGCCCATTCAGAGCGTCCTTATCACCGGACACGCATGGTCCCCAAACGTGCGGGTGAACTTTTGGATGGCGGCTCGATCTATTGGGTTATTCGCGGGCTCGTTCAGGTGCGTCAGAGCATTTGTGACGTCAAGGAATTGACCGATCGGACCGGGCGCCGGGCTTGCGAACTGATTTTTGACCCAAAACTAATTATGGTTGAACCGACACCGAAGCGGGCATTTCAGGGCTGGCGATATCTCAAACCGGCCGATGCGCCGGTTGATCTTGATGGTACGCAAACAAGCGGTGCCATACCGATGGCGTTGCGGTCCGAACTCAAGCAGGCGCTGGTCTGGTAGTTGACAGGTCCGGGTCGAACGCCTATCGCGGCGGCATGAGCAATCTTCACCATCATATCCATCACGCGTAACACGCCGGTCGAGGCGTGAATTGGATTGGTTTGGCCTCATTTGCTCTTTTTACACTTCCAGCCTTTTCTTTTCAGTCTCGATACTTGGCATCTCTTCACTCTTTGAGGTGGTTCGGCTATGCGCTACCTCAGACCTATAGAAGGCTGTAATTGGCATGAGTCAGAAATCCCAGAAACCGAAAGATCTTGCCCGTAAGCCACGTGGCTTTCCGGATAAACGCGAGACCCTGTTAAATGCCGAGCGCGAAATGATTGACCGGGTCACATCGGTTTATCGGCGCTGGGGGTTTGAGGGGCTCGAAACCGGCGCGTTCGAGTTTGCCGATGCACTCGGCAAGTTCTTGCCCGATGATGACCGGCCTAATTCCGGGGTTTTTGCCTTGCCGGATGATGATGAGCAATGGATGAGCCTGCGCTACGATCTGACGGCGCCGCTGGCCCGCTTTGCTGCCCAGAACTGGCAGGGCCTGCCAAAACCGTTTCGCCGCTATGCCTATGGACCGGTCTGGCGAAATGAAAAGCCGGGCCCCGGCCGGTTCCGGGAATTCATGCAATGTGATGCCGACACTGTCGGTGCGCCGGGGGCGAAAGCCGACGCCGAAATGATCGCGATGGCGGCAGAGGCAATGCGCGCGGCCGGCGCCGCCGACGGTGAATTTGTCGTTCGGGTCAATACACGGCGATTATTAAACGCGGTGCTATCTATGGTCGGTGCGAACTCAGATGCCCAGAAATTGACGATTCTGCGGGCGCTCGACAAGCTGGACCGGTTCGGTATTGCCGGTGTTTCCGATTTGCTTGGCGCCGGCCGGCTCGACGACAGTGGCGATTTCACCAAAGGTGCGGGGCTTGCGCCGGATGCGGTCAAGCGGGTTCTGGCTTTTGCCGAGGCGCGACGCGCAAGCCGTGATGAAACCATCGAGGCGATTGGTCAGGCTGTCGGAACGGGCGAGGATGCGCGCGAGGGCATGGCAGAACTGATCGATATCTCAAGATCTCTTTCGGCGCTAAGCACACCTGAAAATGATGTTGTGTTTGACCCGTCGGTCGTGCGTGGTCTGGAATATTATACCGGCCCGGTATTTGAAGCTGAATTGCTGCGGGAAACCACAGATGAGAAGGGCGACAAAGTCCAGATCGGATCAGTTGGCGGCGGCGGTCGTTATGATGATCTGGTGGCAAGATTTACCGGTGAACGTGTGCCGGCCACCGGGTTTTCGGTGGGTATTAGCCGGCTGGTTGCAGCGTTCGCGATTAGCGGTGACCTTAACGGGCTGAATGGTCCGGTGATCGTGCTTGATCTCGACCGTGAGGACCCGTCGACGGCCCTGCAGGTCGCAACTGAATTGCGACAGGCCGGTATTCGGGCCGAGGCTTATATCGGAGGCTCTGGCATGCGGCCGCAAATGAAATATGCTGACAGGCGCGGCGCACCGGCCGTGGTCATGGTTGGCGAGGATGAGTTGGCCAAGGGAACTGTGACGATCAAGGATCTTAAAGCGGGTGCGGCGGCGGCGGCGGCGATCGCGTCCAATAAGGAGTATCGCGAAGTACGCCCGGGACAAATCGAGGTTGACCGTTCGGACATGATTGCAAGGGTCCGCCAAATTGTCGAGGCGGACCAATGAGTGCGATGTCTGTATTCGCAAAGCTTGGTGGCGATCTGGTTCAACCGGATATTCTGATACCAGCAACGATCCCGCTTGAGCTGTCTGGTGAAGTGGTCCGCAGCCGGATTTGCGCCTTCACCGATGAAGAAGGACGGGAATGGGCGCTACGCCCTGATTTGACATTGCCGGTCGCAATCATGGAGGTGGCTGCCAGAGCTGACGGGCTGAGAGGTCCGGCAACCCGATTTTATGACGGACCGGTCTTCCGCTTGCCGGCATCAAAGGACGAGCCGGCCGAGTTTCGCCAGATGGGCTTTGAAATTTTCGGCGCGAGTTCGAAAGTGTCGACAGATGTCGACCTGTATACTGCGATTTGCGAGGCGTGTACGGCGGAAGGCGTTGACCGGGGCTATACCCAGCTTGGCGATCTAGCGGTTTTTCCGGCTTTCGTCGACGGGCTCGGTTTGTCGCGCGATATTGCCGATGGGTTGAAGCGGGCCTTTCGGCAAGAGGGTGGTGTTCGGGCCTTTATACGGGCCGACAGGACCGGTGCAGCGGCGAATCTGGCACTGCGCATGAGTGGAATGAGCCGCGCCGAAATTGAGGCTTTTGTCGAGGATATTTTTGCCCTGACCGGGATCCGTCCGATCGGCGAGCGCTCGAGCATGGAAATCGTCGAGCGGCTTGCTGATCGCGCCCAATCGAATATTGGCCCCGAGCTCGGCCCGGACGTGCAAAAGCTGGTCGAGCAGGTTCTGGGTGTCGATGTGCCAGCTCAACAGGCAGCCGAACATCTTTCGACGCTTGCAAAGACGTTCGGCATTCAGACCGCAGATACGGCGATTGAAAACCTTGCTGTGCGCCTTGACGGGCTTTCGGGTGACGCGTGTCGCAGCTTTATTGATGGCGCCAGATTTCAGACCCGGTTCGGGCGCCGCTTTACGTATTATGATGGTTTCGTGTTTGAAATTTCGGCCGGCGACCGGCCAGATCAGAAACTGTCTCCATTCGCGACCGGCGGGCGCTATGACGGATTGCTGGCGGACTTGTCGAATGGGGCCATCGATACGACGGCTTTGGGCGGTGTGATTATGCCATATCGTTTCACAACCGGGCAGGAGGCCGGATCATGACCCGACTGAGCTTTGCTATTCCATCCAAGGGCCGTCTTAAAGATAATACGGAAAACTGGCTCGCCGCTTGCGGCTTCAAGGTTCGTCAACTCGGTGGCGGTCGCGGGTATACGGCAACCCTGAACGGGCTACCGGATGTCGACATCATGTTGTTGTCTGCCAGCGAAATTGCGGCCGGACTAATTGCCGGTGATTTGCATCTCGGGGTCACCGGTGAGGACCTTATTCACGATTTGAGTTCGGATGCCGAGCGCGATGTGTGTACATTTCGACGCCTCGGATTTGGTGGCGCCAATGTGATCGTGGCTGTGCCGACATCCTGGCTGGACGTCGACACGATGGCTGATTTAGAGGCTGCGGGCGCCCAGTTCAGAACTCGACATGGTCGACGCATGCGTGTTGCCACAAAATATTTAAGGCTGACCCGGCGGTTTTTCGCGACCCGCTCGGTCGGTGAGTACCGCCTTGTTGAAAGTGCCGGTGCGACCGAGGCCGCGCCCGCCGCAGGCAGTGCTGAAGTTATCGTTGATATCACGTCGACCGGTGCGACGCTCAAGGCAAATGGATTAAAGATCCTGTCTGATGGCATCATTCTGAAAAGCGAGGCGGCTCTGATGGGGTCGCGGACTGCTGTCTGGGATGCTGAAGGTCTTGCGCCATTGCGCGTGCTTCTCGACCGTGTCGAGGCCCGCAATGAGGCGATGCAGACGCAGAAACTGGAAGTTGGCTGCGAGGTGCCGTCTGCTTTGACCGAGGAATTGGGGCTGACTGTTTTGCAGAGCGGTGCGATTCTTTGTCCCGTAAAAAAGGCTGCAAATGTCGCAAGACGACTGTCATTAAAGGGATTTGGCCCGGTCGCGATTAGCAATGTCGAGCATGTTTTTCATGGCGAAAATGCCATGTTCGACAGCTTCATTGCAAATTTGTCATAAATCGGCTTGACAGCGCAGGCTGTCTGGGCAGAGTGGGGAGGCTTATTTCTGGGAGGAAATGCAGCACTAACTTTAGGGCGCGCTTTAATCAGCGCGCCTTTTCCTTTTTTGGGCGTCAGAATGTGGCTTCAAAATCAGTAGCAGCGCGCCGAAATCGAGAATTTGCAAGCCAGATTTTACCTGTCGCCGTTGACAATCTTTGCCGCCGCGGCAAACGGTTAGAACGTAACACATTGGTTTCGAGGGGCTCTAAATGTCAAACGCACGTCAACATATGATGCCGGTTTATAATCCGCCAGCCGAGGTTTTCGAGCGTGGCGAAGGGGCCCATCTGTTTACCGAAGATGGCAAGCAATACCTCGATTTTATTGCCGGCATTGCCGTTAATGCGCTTGGCCATAGTCATCCTGACCTTATCGCCGCCTTAAAGGCGCAGACCGATAAATTATGGCATTTGTCAAACATGTTCAGAACGCCAGGGGCGGAACAGCTGGCCGAGAAAATATGCGCGCGAACATTTGCCGACCGCGTATTCTTTACCAATTCCGGGACCGAGGCCGTTGAGTGCGCACTGAAGACGGCCCGGAAATATCATTGGGCAAATGGCGCGCCCGAGCGTATCGACATTGTCACGTTTAGTGGTGCTTTTCACGGACGCTCATTAGGGGCAATCAATGCCGGCGGCAATCCGAACTATCTTGAGGGGTTCGGACCGGCACTGCCGGGGTTCAAACATATCGAATTCGGTGATCATGAGGCGCTGGATGGCGCCATTGACGAGAAAACGGCCGCCGTTTTTGTCGAACCGGTTCAGGGGGAGGGCGGCGTGCGCGCCATACCGGAAACCTGTCTTACCGCGCTGCGCGCATTGTGTGATGAGCGTGGCGCCTTGTTGATTTATGATGAAGTGCAATGCGGGATGGGCCGGACTGGGCAATTATTTGCTTATGAGTGGGCCAAGGATGCAGCACCGGATATTATGTGCGTTGCAAAGGGTGTCGGGGGTGGGTTTCCCTTTGGGGCCTGTCTGACGACCGAGGCGACCGGACGTGCGATGCAGCCGGGCTCGCATGGCTCGACTTATGGTGGCAATCCATTGGCGATGGCGGTTGGTAATGCTGTCTGGGACATCGTGTCAGCGCCGGATTTCCTGGTGCAGGTGCGCGAGATATCATCGGTTATGGCTCAAGGCTTGAAGTCTCTGGAAGACCGGCACCCGGATAAGGTTCTCGGTGTGACCGGAAAGGGTTTGCTGACCGGCTTGCGGTTGAAAAGTGCGCCGAAGCCGGTCCAGAATGCATGTCGCGAGGCAGGTTTACTGGTCGGTGTAGCTGGCGATAATGTGCTCCGGATGGCGCCGCCGCTTATTATTGATCAGACGCATGTTCGAGATGCGGTTGCGATTATTGACGAGGTTCTGTCTGCCTGGCAACCGGCGGCTTAATCCTGGCTCGCGATGGGGCTGGCCGTGTGGTTAGAGGCCAAGTCTCTGCTTGAAGTCGTCATAGCCAAAATTCGAAATCATCTCTACCCGGCCGTCCTCATGTCGAATCGCCAGATTCGCCAGCGGCGTGCCGTTGAACGTATTGGTCTTGACGAAGCTGTAATGCATCTGGTCGGTAAAAATAAGCCTGTCACCCGGTGCTAGCGGCGCGTCGAAGCTGTAAGTGCCGATGACATCGCCGGTCATGCAGGTTTTGCCACCAAGTGTATAGGTAAACGGCTTTTCGTGGTCCTCGCCGGCATTCATGATGTCCGGTCGATAGGGCACTTCCAGAACATCTGGCATATGGGTGGATGCGCTGGCGTCGATGATCGCTAGGTCGGTTTCGTTCCAGTGCAGGGCCAGAACGCTGGTATGTAACTCGCCAGCGTCGACGACAAGCCCGGCGCCCGGTTCTAGAATGACGTCGACATCGAATTCCTGCCGGAAGGTCTTGATGGCGGAAATCAGCGCGCCAACGTCATATCCTGGTTTGTTGATAAAATGGCCGCCACCGAAATTTACCGCGTCGACCTGTTCGACATATGGCCGGAAATGCTTGGCGATATGCCTGATCAGCCCGACCGATCCAGTATGAAGACTTTCGCACAATGTGTGGGCATGCAGAATATCGACCATGCGCCAGTCAATCATGTCGAGCTTGCTGGCGACCTCGCCGAATCGCGAGCCCGGGGCACATGGATCATATAAATCACCACCGAGGGTTGCATTGGAAAATCCCGGATTGATCCGTAAGCCGGTTTTAGCGCCGGCCCGGCGGACGGTGGGGCCAAATCGTTCAAGCTGTTCGGCGCTATTGAAATAGATATGTTTTGAGATCTCGCAGAGATTTGAGATTTCCGCTTCGGTATAGGCCGGCGAATAGACGTGAACATCCTTGCCGAATCTTTCGGCGCCGAGGCGCGCTTCATACTCGCCACTGGCTGTTGTGCCATCGAGATAGGCTTGCATGACTGGAAATACATCCGGCATGGCAAAGGCTTTGGTGGCCAGCAGGATCTTGCAGCCGGCCTGTTCGCGAATGTGCCTGGCCGTTTCCAGATTTTGTTTCAGTCGTGCCAGGTCCAGCACGAAGCAGGGGGTCGGGATCGGCACCGTCTGCATCAGGTGGCGACCGTGAACAGGGCCTTCTGGTCTTCCGGCTGGACGTCGATCACGCTCCAGGGCAGACCCCGCTTGGCGACGTCCTCGAGGAAGGGCTGGGCCGGAAACTGTTCGACATTGAAAACACCTTTGCCAGCCCATGCGCCGGTGAAAAACATCGCCGCACCTGAAACCGGGGGCACACCGGTCGTGTAGCTGACAGCCTGCGCGCTGACCTCTTTGAACGTTTCGGCATGGTCGCAGACATTGTAAATCATTCTGGTTGCCGCCTCGCCGTTTATCGTACCGCGAATGATGACACCAATGCTGGTTTTGCCGGTATAATCTTCAGCCAATGTCGAGGGAACGGGCAGCAATTCTTTGAGAAATTCCATCGGGATGACCGGTGTTCCCTTATACATGACCGGGTCGAGACGGATCAGGCCGACATTTTTGAAAACGTCGAGATGCTTGATATACTCGTCGCCAAAGGTCATCCAGAAGCGAATTTGCTTCAATCCGGGAATATGCCGGACAAGGCTTTCCTCTTCTTCATGATAGATCAGGTAAGAGGCGCGCGGACCGACTTCGGGATAGTCAATCATGGTCTGGATTGAAAGTGCCGGGATCTCGATCCAGTCGCCATCCTTCCAGTATTTTCCATCCTGTGTGACTTCACGCAAATTGATTTCAGGATTGAAATTCGTCGCGAAGGCCTTGCCATGATCGCCATCATTGCAATCGACAATATCGATATATTCAACATGATCGAATATATTCTGCTGGGCATAAGCACAGAATATATTTGTTACGCCAGGATCAAACCCGCAGCCCAATATGGCGGTAAGCCCGCGTTCAGCGAATTTCTCATGATAGGGCCATTGCCACTTATAGGAGAATTTGGCCTCCTCGCGCGGCTCATAATTGGCGGTGTCCATATAATTGCAGCCCGCCTCGAGGCAGGCATCCATGATTGGCAGGTCCTGATAGGGAAGTGCCATATTGATCACCAGATCGGGTTTGACCCGTCGCATTAAAGCAACCGTTGCATCGACATCGTCGGCGTCGACCTGTGCGATATCGATATCCGTGCTACATAGCGCGGCAATTTTTTCGCATGATTCAAGCCGCCGAGAGGCCAGCGTGATGTGTTTAAACAGATTGCGGTCCATTGCGCACTTCTGGGCAACAACAGATCCGGCAGCGCCGGCGCCGATAATAAGAACGCGTTCCAAGTAACTCCTCCCGGTATTAGCGATTACGCTGATGATGTAGGTCAGCATACGCTTTGTTGCCAGTAGATTTTGTGGGGGTTTTCGTATAAGAGCCGCGGTTCACTAAAAGACGGACAGACAAATGGCTAAGCATTTCATCGATTTGTGGCAAGTAGATGCCGGGGATATGAGAAAGATCCTCGATCAGGCGCATGCTATGAAACGAGCACGCGCTGGATGGCCGAAAGCCAAGCGCGATGCCGATGCCCCACTAGACGGGCATGTTCTGGCGATGCTGTTTGAAAAAAGTTCAACTCGGACCCGGTTTAGTTTTGACATGGCAATGCGACAGCTTGGCGGTGAAACGATTGTTGCAAGTTCCGGGGAAATGCAGCTCGGACGGGGCGAGACCGTCGAGGATACCGCACGTGTGCTGAGCCGGTTCGTTGATGCGGTTATGATCCGCGCGAATTCGCATGCCGATCTTGTTGCATTTTCGGAGGTTTCTGATGTGCCTGTAATTAACGGGCTGACAGATCGTTCGCACCCGTGCCAGATTCTGGCTGATTTGATGACTCTGGAGGAGCATGGTGTCGCGCTCGACCAGGCGCGACTCGCCTGGGTTGGGGACGGCAATAATGTTTGTGCCAGCCTGATGCATGCGGCAGCCCATTTTGGATACAGTCTGGCGATTGGGACACCGTCGCAATATGCGCCCTCGCAACATGATCTCGATATCGTCAAGCGTCAGGGTGGCTCTGTCGAGCTCTATGATACGGCTGAAGCAGCTGTTGCATCTGCCGATGTCGTGATTGCCGATACGTTCGTTTCGATGGGAGATGCCGATGTCGAAGCGCGCCTTGCGACGCTGATGCCGTTTTCGGTCACCGAAAAATTAATGACGCAGGCGGCTGCCGGCGCTAAATTCTTGCACTGCCTGCCAGCGCACCGTGAGGAGGAAGTTGCCACGGCCGTCATTGATGGCCCGCAATCACTGGTATTCGACGAGGCGGAGAACCGGTTGCATGCCCAGAAGGCGATATTGCGCTGGTGTCTGCAGCGTTAGGGGTGGCCTGGATCAAGGTCCGCTGCGATCAGCTATCGATGTCGTCGGGCCTGTTCATCCAGCGGAATACCGGGCGTAAGGGCAGCGCCCAGCCAAGACCTGCGGCAATGAAAAAGACAGGCTGAATCCATTTTGGCCAGGTCACGAGGTATGAGCCGAGACTGGCGGCGGCCCAGATCCAGAATATCAGGACGCCGGCGATGATAAAACTTGCGACTAGTCGACGTTTTGCATGGGTCATTTTCGTTTGCTTGCTCTCTGCGGGCTCAATTCAGCCGGATAATACGACGCTGCGACGCCTTGACGGCTTGCCGCGCTGATCTTTACGATCAAATAGGCGGTATGACGACAACGACAATGACCCCAATTGCAGCTGGCTGGATCCGGTTCTGGCTGATCACACTCGCCATTATGGTTTACGCCATGATACTGATCGGCGGGGCGACACGCCTGACCGATAGTGGACTGTCAATTACCGAATGGGCGCCAATTCGTGGGACATTGCCGCCGATCGGTGAGGCGGCCTGGTTGGTGGCGTTTGAAAAATACGCGCAGACCGCCGAATATCAGCAGCAAAACTATCAGATGAGCATGGCCGAGTTCCAGTATATTTACTGGTGGGAGTGGGGGCATCGCCTGTTTGGTCGCCTGATAGGTCTGGTCGCCATAGCCGGCTTTGTCACCTTTCTTGCGCGGCGCTGGCTTACCCGGTCATGGATCCTGCGCTGCCTGGCTCTGATCGGTCTGGGTGGACTGCAAGGGGCGATTGGATGGTGGATGGTCGCCAGTGGAATCGGCGATACTGAGCGGGTCGATGTCGCACCTTATCGTTTAATGACACATTTCGGTCTTGCCCTGTTCATTATCGCTTTGATTGCCTGGTTCTGGTCGGATTTGCGCGACCAGGCGCGACATGTCGTGGCGCGGCCGGTCCGGATCGGCGCTTATGCGCTGCTGGGACTGATATTTCTGCAAATGCTGACAGGGGCCCTGGTGGCGGGACTCGATGCCGGCCGAACCTATACAGACTGGCCGTTAATGGCCGGGGAGTTGCTGCCGCAATCATACTGGCAGCATGATATGGGTATACGGAGCTTGTTCGAAGGGCGCGCGGCAACCCAGTTTAACCATCGCATGCTCGCTTATATTTTGTGGGCGGCCGCGATCGGGTTTGCGATCTGGCAGCGGCGCAGCGTGTTTGGTCATTTGGCGGCGGGCCTGGCCGGTCTCGTGAGTTTGCAGGCCGTCTGGGGCATTCTGACACTGATAAATGTTGCGCCGATCGGCATGGCGCTGGTGCATCAAGGATTAGGGGTTGTCGTTTTGCTCATTGCGACGCGACTGGCCTGGCGGCTGACACCATAGCCCCCGCTCAACAGGCCCCTAAGGGGCGTCGGTTCTGGCCGGGTAATGTTGAACGGGGCTATCATTTGTGCGGGTGTTTGGTTTTAGCAGTTCGGGCTGACCCCCGGGAAACACACCGTTCCCATGAACGGATCGACCACGAGTGTAACCTCGCCTGCTTGCGGCGGCAGCGTCCCGTCTATAATTTCGATATCAAAGGTGAGTGTCGAGCCGTCGCGTGCCGGCTGCAATATTTCGATAACGGCGGGGGTCTGTTCATGTCCCGCTGCAATTATCACGGCGTTCGGGGGAACATTGCCAAAATCATCCGGGCGCCCCGCCCACAGGGACATAAATTGTTTTAAGTCCATATGCCCCGCATCACGCCCGGGCCGGTCGGTGAACCAGACAATATCATTTGATACATCCGTCAGGACGAGCGTTTTGCTTTCTGTCTCCATTGTCATGCCGCCCGCCGTCATAACAAACAGAAGCGGTTTTTCCGTGGTGTTTGAGGTCACCTGCGATAGCGGGGCTGGTGCAGCTTGAAGCGGCATATTCGCACCCGCTGATATAATAATCGTAGCTAAAGCTGAAACAATAGAGGTTGAAAACATAAAAAAGACTCCTGTATAAATACATCGATCTTTTTTGCTAATTAGAATAAATACTATAGTAAATAATGACTAATAAATTCTATTAAAGATATATATTTCACTACTTAATTAAAAGGGGCTGAGTGTTATCGGGCTCGGGTCGACCAGCACAGCGCGATAAGTATCAGCTTCTATCTCTCCGATCAGCACCATGAGCCCCCCAGGATAACCACCGGATCGGGCATCGCCCGTACCTGAAATATCAAGGCTCTGCGCCGGCACCTTAATGGACAGGCCGGGCTTAATCGTGATCGGCTCGAGGTTGCCATCCATCGTCACGCGACTGAATTGCCCGGCTGTATCGATCAGTATCGTATGGTCACGGCCATTGCGCTCGATCAGCTGGGCCGCTTTGACCGGGGCAGAATACGTCGTGGGCCCGAACTGTCCGGTCGCACAGGCTGTGATGGCCTGCGCTGATTCGATCGGGGCGGCAGCTTCGAAAACAAGATCATCGCCTTGTTCAACAATGGCGCCGGTTTGCAGGGTGGTTGGCGCCTCCATCGTCCAGTAGCTGAGCGCCAAAAGCTGTGTCGAGCCGTCTTGCGGGTAGCCGCTGCACAGGCCGGCCACGTTGCCGTTTTGCGAGATTTCCAGTGCATAGGAAATCGGCTCGTTCATCGTGCCGGAATGGAGGAAGAGCTGGATGTCGCCGGCCTTATTGATACCTGGAAACATCGTGACCGGGACATCGGACAAACGGACTTGCCGTCCGCTGGAAATATTCTGGACCGCCATGTCCACCGGATCGGTAATGCGGTCGCCTTCGAAATCGAATAATTCCAGCGTGCCGGATTCGCTGGCAACCGCAATCTGGGACCCGAATCCTCCAGCGATCGCGACACTTACGGGGCGTGAAGACAATTCTGCTGTATTCCATACGGCGGGCAAAGAGAGACCGGACGAGGCAGGGTCGGAGGCGACCGCAGGGGCCAAATCCTCAGGCTGCTCGACGACTCTTTCGCATGCCGATAGAAGGAATAACACGATCAGGGCCTGACTCGCGTTGACAAGCCGGTTTCTGTTGCTTAAACGCCCGCTCTTGAACTTCATCCGTTAACTCCTTTTATGAGGCTCCAGTGGGGCAATGAAAACATATAACGCACCTGCCGATGTTGAAACTAAGTGGATCGTAATTGATGCCACAAATGCGATCGTTGGACGCTTAGCCTCTTATGTCGCGAAGCGCCTGCGTGGCAAGCACCGGGCTGACTTTACACCACATATCGATACGGGCGACCATATCATCGTGATTAACGCCGACAAAGCGCAATTCACCGGCAACAAGCTGAATGATAAGGTTTACTATCGCCATACCGGTCACCCGGGCGGTATCAAGGAAACCACTGCCGGAAAAATTCTGGCCGGCCGGTTCCCGGAACGCGCTGTCGAGATGGCCGTGAAGCGGATGATGCCAAAGGAAAGCTCCCTGGCACGCCAGCAATTCTCGAAGCTGCGGGTCTATGCCGGATCCGAGCATCCTCACCAGGCGCAGTCGCCTGAGATGGTCGACTTCGCGGCCATGAATTCCAAGAATACAAAGGTAGTCTAGTATGGTTGAAACTGCGAACAGTCTTGAAGATCTGAAGGCGGTCACCAGCGGAGAGGGCGCCGAAGTCGCTGCCGCTATCGTTGCAGAGCCGAAGATCGATGACCTTGGTCGGTCATATGCGACCGGCCGTCGTAAAGAGGCAACAGCCCGGGTCTGGATCAAGCCGGGATCTGGTAAGATCATTATCAATGGTAAGGATCAGGAGCAGTATTTTGCGCGCCCTGTGCTACGCATGGTGATTGAGCAACCGCTGATCGAGTCGGATCGTCGGACTCAGTTCGATGTCATCGCCACGGTTAAGGGCTCCGGTCTGTCCGGTCAGGCCGGTGCGGTCCGTCACGGTATTGCGCGCGCTCTGGTAAATTATGAGCCAAGCCTGCGTCGTGTCCTCAAGCCATTCGGTTATCTGACGCGGGATCCGCGGACGGTTGAACGTAAGAAGTATGGTCGGGCGAAAGCACGTCGTAGCTTCCAGTTCTCGAAGCGATAAAGATATTTACAATATTTGTAATAATTACAGGGGGCACATGATTGTGAGTCCCTGTATTTCTTTCTTAAGTATTTTGAATGCTGTGTTGAACCATTTGATTTTATTAATAAATAAATTCAAGCTCTAGCAGCGCCGTAACAGTCTCGTAACATTTGCGGTATCTTTGTGTTCGAATGCGTGAATCCATCCATCCTTCTCAATCAGAGTGTTTTTTTCTATTTGCCTACTTGCAGGTTCAAGAAAAGTAACCGTGTTAAGATTAAAGAATCCTTTTGCTAATGCTCCATTGCTAGGTTCAAAACTTTCTGCATTTCAAGCTTCGACTTCTAGTCCACCATAAATTTGTCACTTTTAAGCGTTTGCAGTGCTGTATGTGTCGTAGCACAGGATAGCTCTAACGAGGAATAAGAGGAAGTTGGGTCCCCAAAATCTCGACATATCAATTTAACCTTTGCAGACGGTAGAGTTTCTAAAATTGATGAAGACGTCCACAAATTAATTCTTGAATTTCGAAGAGAGATTAAGTCAGCGGAATCAACATTACTTTTTTTTTGGGACTTATCATCAAGCTTAAAAAAATATTCAGAAAATCTTTTAGATTTTTACAGTTATGCTCTGAAAAATTCTCAGATTTTGAAATCACAATTGTTTCAAGATTTATTTGTTCTCTTTATTCACAATGAAGCGAAAAACGGAACCTACTTAGAGTTTGGCGCAACAAATGGCGTCGATCTATCTAATAGCTTTTCTTTAGAAAAACATTTTGGGTGGACTGGTGTGCTAGCGGAACCCAGCCCTCAATGGCACTCTGAGCTTTTCAAAAATCGTCCAAATACAAAAATAATAACTGAATGCATCTATTCTGAAACAGGTAAGAAGATGGACTTTTTTGTTTCTGATGCGGGCGTTTTGTCAACATTAGAACAGTTTAAAGACTCGGACATTCAGTCAATACCTGCAAATACAAATGCTCGTAATGCATCCGGCTACACGTGTACAGTAGATACGATTTCTCTCAATGACGTGATATTGAAATACTTTGCAGGAGTAAAAATTGATTATATGTCTGTGGATACTGAGGGTAGCGAGCTGCTTATTTTACAAAATTTTGATTTCTCAAAATATGCGCCTAAAGTTGTTACTGTAGAACATAATTTCACTCAGTCACAAAAAACCTTAGATGAACTATCCGCCAAGAATAACTATCGGCGATACTTCAGGGAATTTACTCAGTTTGATGCTTGGTATGTGCGTCAAGATTGACTTATATATCTAGTAACCCGTAAAACTAGCGTAACATAATTTTTGGAGAGGATATTCCTTTAATTATAACAACTACTTGCAAGAGACGTTGGATAGCAAAGCGCTAAGCGGACAGCACTACAATCACGATATAAGAAGGGCTGCATCCTTTGCGGCCCTTTTTTTGTGCTTGGCGCATGTCGGGCACGCGCTCGAGGCTGACCGCAGACCTGTATGCTCAGGCACGTCCACAGCATACTAACCTCGACAGGTGTATTTGCGGTGGTATCGCGCCGGCTCTACTGCAACCTAGTTAATAAGATCATCGGTTTTTAAATAGTGTCAGTTCACTGACGCGCAAATCATAGACCGCGTATCGCGGAAATGAGCGCCCGGAATTGCTGCGTGGTTCCTGCCCCAGGCTAAAGGACGGCGCCTATAGCCGCGCAGGTAGTCGCGCTTTAATTTTAACTCAGTATTCATAATGCCAGCACTGACCGATAGTCGACGTTTGGTAGGCCGAAGCGGCAGGTCGGGCGGTCGCTTTGATTTGTATCAGGCGCTGCCGGGGCTTTGCGGCACGTACAATATAAGCTGTCGGGCGCAGAGATTTGGCTCAGAATGGCCATTTGGCGGCTCCGCATGGCGCCATTCTTTTTGTTTGCGTTAATTGTAGACGCACGTATTATTTGAAGAAGATATCTACATAGCTTATATCTTTTTCTGATTATTAAGTAGCCGGTCTGGAAGGTAGTAAAATGGTTAGGCTCCTGTGTCTCGTCGGCTTGTTGTCATTGGCCGCCTGTGTGGCAGCGGAGCAACCAGCCGTCTGGGCGGCCGAAGATTGCGAAAAAGTCAGCGGTGCGTCGGGCTATTTCCTGTATGAGGCCGGTCAGGAACTGGAAAAAGGTGTCGCGCTGACTCAGGCGGATGATCCAGTGGCGGCTGAGGACGCTTTTGAGTCAGCGCGGTATCTATCGGATCTGGCCGTGAATTTTGCCCGTAATTATGAGACCTATTGTCAGTCGTAACATTAGCGTAACTGGCGGCTTAGTGTTTACGGTGTTATGGATCGTGGCGAGTGCCGAACCGTCAGACCGTGCAAGTCTGTCGATTTTCCGGAAAGCGATTGGGTTGGCGGCGGACTAAAACCTGCCCTCAGGTGGTGCAATATTCGATCCAATCGTGCGATCACAAAAAATTGGACTTGATCCAGCCCCTGCCTGTATGGGACAGGCATAACGATATCGACAAAGCGGGATTATTCTGATGACTTCTGACACGCAGCTAAAAGCGGCAGTTCTGGGCGCCTCTGGCTATACAGGGGCGGAAACCGTGCGTCTGCTGCAGGCTCATCGGCTCGTCACTGCGGTGGCGGCCAGTGGGAGTGCACTTGCCGGTCGGCAATTGTCCGAAATTTTTCCGCATCTTGCCGGGGCGGCAGATATGCCCGTCGAAAAAGTTGATGACATTAACTGGGCTGCGATCGACATTGTTTTCAGCTGTCTGCCGCATGGTACCAGTCAAGACGTCATCGAGACTCTGCCTGACCATGTTAAAGTAATTGACCTGTCAGCGGACTATCGTTTGCGCGACGCTGGGCTTTACGCCAACACTTATGGACGGCCCCATAGCGCGCCGCAGCGACTGGTATCGGTGCCTTATGGGCTGCCGGAATGGTATGGTAATGATCTGAAAGGCGAGTCGCTAGTTGCTTGCCCGGGCTGTTATCCCACTGCAACTCTGCTGGCCTTATTACCGCTCGTCGCCAATAATATTATCGATACCGGACATTTGATTGTGGATGCAAAATCCGGCGTGTCCGGGGCCGGACGCGGTTTGAAGGAAGGCAATTTATTTAGCGAAGCTGCCGAGGGCTTCCATGCCTATGGCGTCGGAACGCACCGCCATGCTCCTGAAATTGAGCAGGAACTGAGCCGTGTCGCCAGTGGCGGCGCAATTGAGGTGACGTTCACGCCACATTTAATCCCGACAACACGGGGCGAATTGGTAACCTGCCATGTGCGGGGCGACGCTGACCAGATGCATGCCGCTTTAGCGGCGAACTATGCGACTGCGCCTTTTGTTCACGTCTTGCCTTTCGGCGCACCGCCACCTGATACGCGCCATGTGCGTGGAACAAATCATTGTCGGATCGCGGTCTATCCTGACCGGGTTAAAGGCCGCGCAATCGTCATCGCCGTGATTGATAATCTGGTCAAAGGCTCGAGCGGTCAGGCAATACAGAATTTGAACTGGATGATGGGCTGGGACGAGGCACTTGGCCTCGACCAATTGCAGCCTCTGTTTCCTTAAGCCGCCTTTTTCCCAAACAGCCAGCCAAAGAAACCGCGTTTGGTTTTCTTTGGCTTAATTGCAGCTGCGACCGGCCTGGCAGCCGGCGCGACGCTGCGGTTTGCCGTAACCCAGCGCGCCAAGTCCTGTGCTTCGTCAATATCGATTAAAGTCTCGAGTTCGGCCAGTTTCGCGGTCGGCGGTAGCTGCGATAGAACATCGGCCAGCGCATCAGGGCCCGACCAGCGAATATTCTTGAATGGCGATTTTGTGCGGCGCGATTTGTTCAGCCCGAACAGCCAGAAACCGCCATCATGGGCCGGTCCGTAAACCGCATCATGGGTCGACAGCTTTCGAACAGCCTCGCGCACACGTCCGCTGCTAATGTCCGGGGCGTCCGAGCCGATAAAAATGACTGGTCCCGGAGGGGCTTCTGCCAATCCCTTATTAAGCCGGTCGCTCAGGGTTCCACGACCTTGGTCGATTATTCTGACATGGCTTGCCAGACCGTTGAGCCGGCCGAGTTTTGTGCGAGCTGGCGTCAGGTATAAACGGCTTTCCCAAGCGGTACTGGCTGCGGCTTTGAGGGTTCTGGCAAGGGTCATGGATGCAATCCGGCGAGCCATCGTCGATGAACCTAGAGTTTTTGCCAGCCGCGTTTTCGAAAAACCTATGCGGGGTGACTTTGCATATATTAACAGGGTGGCGCGCTTTGTCATAATCTCTTCCAAACCAATTCAATATTTAACGCGACTCAGGGCGGGCGACCGGCATCGCCGCCGATTCGCTCGCAATAACGGGCCTGAAAGCCGCTTTTTATTTACCGGTATCGTCGTGCCAAGTTTTCGGGTTTTGCACCAAGTAGAAAACGCAATAGCAGAAACAAATTATGCCAGCTGCGCTTGCGCCAGCCAGTTTGCTCGTATTTTGCCGCCGATGTGCGCGCTTCTGAGGCAAGTATTCTAAGTTGATTGGACCTTAGGCGCCGGATGAACGCGACATCCTCCATAAAAGGCGTGTCGGGAAAGCCGCCAAGCGCTGTAAACAGGGGTTTCGAAATCAACAATCCCTGATCACCATAGGGTAGTCCGAGGACGCGAGCTCGCCAATTCGCTCGATTGGCGACTATTCTCGCCATTCTGGCATCCGACTTGAAAGCGAGGGTGAAAGCCGCAGCTTTGTCGGCATGTTCATATATGTGCGCGGCCGCCCGTTCGGCCCAGTCGGCGCTCAGCGCGGTGTCAGCGTGTAGAAAAAGTAACCAGTCGCCGCGTGCCGCATTTGCGCCGATATTCATTTGCGGCCCACGCCCGCGGGTCTGCTGAGTAAATATCCGGGCGCCGCTGGCCTTGGCTAGTCGACAGGTGTCGTCTTCGCTACCGCCATCAACAATCAAGACCTCTCTGACCAGACCCTCTGACAGGCCGGGAAGCAGGCTGGACATACAGCTCGGCAGCTCGGTGGCGGCATCTAGCGTCGGAATGATAATGGAAATCGGTGCCGGCACGATTTAAATGTCTTTCTAGAGGTCTAGGCCATGTTTTTGCAGAATGGCGCGGGCTTGCAGCAAATCGCGCCATGCGCGGCTTTTGTCCTGCGGACGTCGCAAAAGATAGGCGGGATGGAAAATCGGCAGAATGTCATAAGTGTTTTTGCTCTCGGTCTGGTATGACGCTAGCTGACCGCGCAACCGCATAATCCCGGTTTTAGTCTGTAATAGGGTTTGTGCTGATACACCGCCGGCGGCGATAATCAGCTTTGGTACGCAGATGTCGAATAGCCGGTCGACAAACGGGCGGCAAACGGCCAGTTCGTTCGGTTCCGGGTTGCGATTGGCTGGCGTTCGCCAGTAATTTACATTGGTGATCAGCGTATTTTTTTCGCGGCTGAGCCCGATAGTCGCCAGCATCCGGTCTAGCAGCTGACCGGCTTGACCGATAAATGGCAGACCAGCTTCATCTTCCCGATGTCCGGGACTTTCTCCGATCACGATAATATCGGGCTGTTCGACACCGTCATATACGACGGCATGCTTGGAGAAAGGTTTTAACGGGCTGCCGTCAAACGCTATGATTGCCGCTTTTAATGCTGCGAGATCCGGGGCCTCGGCGGCAGCTTGTCTGGCATCCTCAGTCCAGCTTTCAACAAAACGTTCTGGTGCATTCTTCCGCGCGGTAGGGGTTGATTTCGAAGTCGGCTGCGGGCTTTGTGGAGCTCCTGATGGTCCGGCTTGCTTCGCGACCGCGCGCGGCGGAGGCGGCGGTTCGGTTTTGGAGGCTGGCAGCGTCTCGACGTCGACGCCCATGGCTTGCCACCAGTCAGTCAGAGCAGAAATTGCTGTATCAGAGGCATTTTGTGGCATTGTGACCTTGAAAATAGACGTTAAACGATAAAGCAACAGGAATTAAGCATATGCTAGGGCGTTCTGTGGCGCCAGCCTAGGGAGTATAGTCAATGAGTGCGCGTGAATCTATGGAATACGATCTGGTAATCGTTGGCGGTGGCCCGGCCGGGCTGTCTGCTGCCATTAAAGCAAAAAAGCTGGCGCAAGCTGCCGGTCAGGAGCTTGACGTGGTAGTGCTTGAAAAATCGGGCGAAATTGGCGGGCATGTCCTTTCGGGGGTGGTGCTTGACCCGAAAGCCCTTGACGAGCTGATACCGGACTGGCGGTCACGTGACGATCGACCTCTAAAAACAGAGGTTACCGGCGATAAATATAAACTGCTTGGTCCGAGCGGCTCGATAGGTATGCCAACTTTCGCCTTTCCACCCTTCATGCATAATAATGGATGCTTTACCGGCTCGCTGGCAAATACCTGCCGCTGGCTTGGCCAGGAAGCCGAAAATCTTGGTGTCGAAGTGTTTCCAGGATTTGCCGCATCGGAAGTCGTTTACGGCGAGAATGGCGAAGTTCGCGGCGTGGTTGCCGGGGTCATGGGTATTGCGGCCGATGGATCGCAGAAGCCGGATTACGAGCCCGGTATGGAACTGCTTGGAAAATATGTCTTGTTCGCAGAAGGCGCGCGGGGGTCGCTGACCAAATCGGTTAAGGCGACTTATGATCTCGAGGCCGATTCGGATCCGCAGAAATATGGCATCGGATTGAAAGAAGTTTGGTCGGTGCCTGCCGATCACCCGGAATTTGATGCTGGCTATGTGCAGCATACTTTTGGTTGGCCGGTTAAAGAAAAGGACGGCAGCGGCGGCGGATTCCTCTATCACTTCATGGATGGTGACGAATGCTATGTCTCGGTCGGTTATGTTGTACACCTCAACTATAAGAACCCTTATCTGGCACCATATGAGGAATTCCAGCGTTACAAGCATCACGCGGATATTTCGAAATATCTGGTTGGCGGAAAGCGGGTAGCCTATGGCGCGCGCGCCATCACGTCCGGCGGGATTCAATCAGTTCCGAAACTGGCATTTTCCGGGGGCGCCCTGATCGGTTGCTCGGCCGGATTTGTGAATCTGCCGCGTATTAAAGGAACCCATAACGCCATGAAGACCGGCATGTTGGCGGCGGAAGCGGCTTTTGACGCGCTGCAGTCAGGCCGTTCGGGCGACACGCTGGAAGCGTATGAAGCCGCTTATGAATCCAGCTGGGTCAAAACAGATCTATCGCGGGTTCGCAATGCGAAGCCGTTAATGACCCGGTTTGGCACACTTGTCGGTGCAGCGCTCGCCATGCCGGACATGTGGATGCGTTACCTCGTTGGTTTTGGCTATATGACAACCCAGCGGCACAAGAAGCCTGACCATGCGTATTTGAAGCCGGCGGCGCAGTGTACGCCGATTGAATATCCAAAACCCGATGGTGTTTTGAGTTTCGATAAGCTGACAAATGTATCGTTTACAAACACTTATCATGCCGAGGATCAGCCGGTGCATTTGCAGGTTTCTGATCTCGAGCTTCAGAAAACGTCGGAATATGACGTTTTCGCCGGTCCATCTGCCCGGTATTGCCCGGCCGGTGTCTATGAATGGGTTGAGGAAGACGGACAGGCGCCGCGGTTCCAGATTAATTCCCAGAATTGCATTCATTGTAAGACTTGCGACATCAAGGATCCAAACCAGAATATTAATTGGGTCACGCCAGAAGGCGGCGGTGGCCCATCTTATCCGAATACTTAAGTCGAGACATGAACGGTTTTATAGAGTTTGAATTTCGGCCTGAGCCGGCCGTCCGCAGTTATATCTGGACGGTCCGGGACGGGCATGTGATGCGGCGTGGCGGTTCGGCAATGCGTCTGTCAGAAGTGAAACGGGCCAATTGGATCGATATTAGTTATCGTGGCACGCGTTCGGCCTGGCTGGAATTATCCGATGGCCGTAACACGATGAAAATTGCGTGTACTGATCAGGGGCAGGGGTCTGACCGCATTTCCTTCCTGCGTCTGGTGATGGCGGTTATGCGCGCCCTTGATACAGATGCGCCGGAATTATTGATCTCGACAGATGGTAACGGCGTTATCGAGCGGGCGCTTTTCGGGCTAAGCTGTCTCGGGCTTGGCCTGGGGGCTGCGTTAATCGGGTTTAATTTCGGATCGCTTATCCAGAGCGTGCCGGGCTTGAGTGGCATTTTACTTCTAATTGTTTCTGCGATCGTCGCGATGAAATATCAGCCGTGGCGTCCGAAAAACGCTGTCAGCCCGTCGGAAATTCTCTCGAAAATTGGCCAGAGCAGTGTTTTTCCCGATGCGGTCGATGCTTAGCGTCGTGTCACACTTCGCCGGTCGCCAAAACTGGTTTGTTTAACCCAGAATTCAGGATACCGGGCATCAATGTCAGTGGCTGCCATATTTGCGGCTTCGACCGTTTCGAAAATTGCGAAACAGGTTGCGCCGGATCCACTCATTCGAGCGAGTCTTGCTCCCGGAGTTGTTTCGAGCTGCTCTAACACCGTCGCAATCACTGGCTGATAGGCGATTGCGGGCGGATATAGCGCATTGTGCGTGTGCATGCTGAGATATTCGAGCCAAAGCGCCCAAGCGCTGTCCGACGGCGCCGGCGGATGATCGAGAGCTGCTGGCTGGTCCGCGTCAAAATGCTGGAAAATTGTGCCGGTCGGGCAGGTCACTCCGGGATTTACCAGTACAGCCGGAAAATAGGGTGCGGTATCGATGGCCCTGAAGCGTTCGCCTTCGCCGCTCATCAGTCCGGTCCGGCTGTAAAAGCAGGCGAGAACATCACCTCCCAAGGCCGGTGCCAGCGTCTCGGCAATATACCATGAATCTGTCCGGTTGAGTGTTTTGTCAGACCATCGCGATAGCAGACGCAGAGTTGCCGCCGCATCCGCAGAGCCACCGCCTATCCCCGCTGCACAGGGCAGGTTCTTAGTCAGTGTCAGCTGCAATTTGGGTAATGGCGCGCGCAAGGCCTGCGACAATGCCACCGCTGCCTTCGTAACCAGGTTATCTTCCGGGCGCCCGGCCGCATCAGAAAAGGGTCCGGTGACCTGCAGGCTGAAAGCGTCATCAGGGCGGGCCTGCAGCCGGTCGGCGGCCTGCGCGTCGGTAAATGTCACGAGGGAAATCAGATCGTGTCGGCCATTTTGCTTGGGTGGCCCGACATGCAGTGACAGATTTATTTTTGCTGCCGCCAGCTCCACCAGATCGTCCAGCATTAACCCACCTGTTCAGTTTCGGGCCGGTCGGACATGACGTCCTCAAGGCCGTTCTCGAGCTTTTCCAGAAACGGCTTCTGCGCTGATTCATCAGCTGCGAAATCCGCGGCTCGCTGCCATTGATATCCGGCTTCCAGCCGGCGTCCAATTTGCCAGTATGCATCGCCGAGATGGTCAAGTATATCGGGGTTTGACGGCGATATAGCGACAGCATCTTCGAGGTGGATAATGGCCTGTTCATAATCGCCCATCTGATAAAATGCCTGACCCAGCCGGTCCATAATCAGGCTATTCTGCGGGTCGAGGCTCGACGCCTCCGCGATCAAACTCAGCCCTTCATCAAAATTCAGTCCACGTTCGAGCCAGCCATAGCCGAGCTCATTTTTAATGCGGGCATTGTTCGGACGAAGCTGTGCAGCCACTCGCAGGTCTGATTCTGCGCCGCGCCAGTCATTGATTTCCATTCTGATACCGCCGCGTCCAAAAAAGGCTCGCCAGTCTTTGTGCTGCCGCTTGCCATCATATTCAATCATGGCGGTATAAATACGCTCGGCATCGCCATACTGCGCGGTGCGCCCGAGAATGGCTGCATATTGCAGGCTTAAAGATCTCGACCGCTGTTCCAGAATCGTCGCCTCAAGCAAGTCGAGTGCGCGATCGGCATCGCCACTCGATTCAGCGGCATCGGCGATGTAGCTCTGGGCCCGAATATAATATCGGGATTCAGCATTTATATCGGCCAAAAGCTGTTCGGCGTCCTGATATCGTTCGTTTGCCAATAATCCGTCCGCCCACATTATTCTGGCGCGATCAAGCCCCGGATCGAGATGCAGGGAGAGGGCAAAATAGAGGCTGGCGACATCAATCATACTGGTCTGTTCCGCAAGGATGGCTGCGACCGAATATGCAAACAGGGCGCTTGCCTCTCGTGCATTCAAAGGTTGTACCGGCGCGACCACCCCGGCCGCGATTTCATCGACCAGTGTGGCAAGTTCTGTGTGTAGGCCGATTGTCGCATAAAAAGCCTTAATTCGCTCGATAGCAGCGGCGCTATCGCCATTATTGGCTTGCATGCGTGCTTCCAATTCGGCGCCGATCGCGGTTCGGGTGTAATTTTCCCAGAGCTCGGCCAAATCTGCCAGAGCTTCGTCTTCTCGGCCGGTCTGCGCTTTCATAATAGCCGCAAAGGTTGCTGATAGACGCGATAAGACAGGGCCTGATTCGCCGGCATTTGATTGTTGCGCGATTGCCGCTTCGGGATCGTCTGGCAGAATCAGCCACGCTGCTATAGTGCGAGCGATGCTGCCCTGCAGTGCATTTTCCCACGGCTCTGCCAGAAGGGCCGGGATGGCGTCGTCGGCGTGATTGACAAGGGCATCAACGGCGAGGGTCAGGCGGACAGTATCGCTTAATTCAGATGACTCAGTGTTGATTTGCTTGGCAATTTCGACAGCGCGTTCGGTCTCTGCTGTGCTCAGGGCAATATTTATCGCTCGGTCGGCGGCGATTTGCGTGTCGGGTGCCCGTTCGAATATATCACTATAATTGTCCAGTGCTGTCTCAGCGTCCAGTGTCAGGCTGGCATATCTGGCAATTGCAAAATCGGAATATAAATTCGCATTTCGCCGGGTCTCGGATTCCGCGCGTTCAATCGCACTCTGAGTGACGATAGCCGGCTGGCCGGAAGTCGACGCGCAGCCTGACAAAGCCGCGAGAGTGGCCAGTCCCGCCGAAACCTGCGGCCACCGTCGGCGTGAGCGTTGGCGGTTAGATGTCTTGCCGGTCAACTTGTCCATCGCGACTTAGTGATAGATTTGGCAAAGGAATAACAGCTGGCGGCGGGCCCGACAGGCCTTCGGACAGCTTTTCGGCAATTAACGCCTGTTGTTCCTTTGGTGGATACTCTTCAAGCGCATTCGTCCACGCCAGTCTGGCTTCGTCGCGGCGCCCCAGATGCCAATAAATATCGCCGATATGATCTTCGACTTCCCAGTTCCTCTGGGGCGCGAGAATGCTCCGACTATGTTCAATGTAGCGCAGAGCTCCTTCAAGATCCCCCATTTTGTATCTGACCCAGCCAAAGCTGTCGGAAATATAGGGGTCGTTTGGTGCCAGTAGCGAGGCCCGGGCAAGAACCTGAAAGGCTTCTTCCAAGCGATCAGTATGGAGAATGAGATAATAGCCCAGAGTATTCAGCATATAAGGATCATTTGGCCGGTTAAGCGCTTCGGTCCTGAGAATGAGTAGGCCGGCATCGGTTTCCCCGGCATTTGCGAGGGCGTCGGCAACCACCAGACGGCGTTCGTGCGTATCATCAATGCGCTGCGCGGCCCGGGCATTCTCCAATGCTTCGTCAAACTGGCCGAACTGACTATAGACGGCCGAGCTAAGACCGTATGCCATTGCCATGTCGGCCTCAGACTGCGCCAGGTCCGGAAGCATAGTTGCCAGTTCAAGCGCCCGGTCTTGTGCTTTGAACAGCGCATAAACACGCATAGCGCCGGAATATATTTCCAGACGTTGATCCTCCGACGCCAGATCCAGACTGCTTTCAATTGCAAGAATGGCCTCATCAGTATTGGCAATTCTCAGAAGCGTTAAGGCTTCGGCCATTTTCAGGCGGGCCGAAGGTTCCGGAGCGGTTCTAAGAATGTGGAGCGCGCCGTCATACAGTGTTGCGTCAAACAAATCTTCATATGCATTGAGGCGAAGGACGTCATTTGCGGGATCGATCAGCAAGGCGAGTTGATAAAAGACCGAAGTCGTTTCATCCAGCGAATTGGCACTGTCAAACGTCAATGCTCCGCTCAGCCGTCTCTGAAAAGATAGCGATAAGGCGTAATCGGTCAGCGCCCGCGAAAATGCTGCTGCCGGGGTTACATTGCCATTTTCGAGGCCGCGGCCGGTCGCAAGCGATTCGATAGCGGCCTGATAGGCGACAGCGCGTTCTGGCTCTGCGGCGGCCAGCTTGCGATAAAGCGACTGTGCTTGTTCCAGTTGACCTTTCCGCTGGAGCAAAAGGGTCTGCCGCGAAATGACCATTCTGATATGCGAAAAAATCAGGGCTTGAGGGTCGAAGCGATGTTTCGGCGCAACGATTTCCGAGGGTGTAATTGCGGCATAAACGGCGAGAGCTTCATCTGTCCGGCCGACTGACTCAAGTAGACCTGCGAGCGATAGATCGCCGGTCAATCCGGGTAAGTTTTGCGCAATCTCGCGATGTTGCCGGATTGCACGGTCTGGCTGGCCACTCAACGACAGGAACCAGGCGCTGACGAAGCCACCGAAATCCTTGCTTTCGGCGTCTTCTAATAATGGCTCAATTTGAGTAATGGCGTCGTCATAATTGCCGGCTGCGGCGTGATCGACCGATAGTGCAAAGCGAGAGATTGGTCTTATTTCGCCGGTCCGCGCGAACTCTGTTTTGATTGCAACAAGAAAGGCAGCGGTGTCGCCGGCCTTGATTGCATCAATCGGCTTTTCATAGGCAAACACGCCGAGATTGGCGCCGGTTTCGTCCTTGACTGCGGTTGCCATAGCGGCGGCGGAAAGATCGTAATTGCCGGCATAGGCAGACAGAGCTTTGATGAGGGCCAGCTCGATGATCGTGGGTTTTTTGTCCGCACTCACGCCACCTGACAGCGGTAGG
>CBFHPC010000012.1:0-27930 GCA_965657655.1 Henriciella sp. | reverse complement strand
CAATTCGATCGCCCGGCTCTGACCGCTTAGAAGCTTTCGCTCGGCATCGCCTGCCCCTAGTCCGGGTCTGTTGCTTTCAACTGATAAATTAGATCCAGAGCCTCACGTGGTGTGAGTGCGTCCGGGTCTACCCTATCGAGCAGCTCGCGTGCCGGGTCGATGTCGGCTGTTACCGGTTCGGGCTCGCTGATCGTTGCAAAAAGAGGCAATGTGCTGGTTGCATCGGGCTTTGCTTCGAGTTGTCTGAGGACTTGCTCTGCGCGTCTGACCGCTTTTCGGGGCAAGCCCGCCAGACGGGCGACTTGCACGCCATAGGACCGGTCGGCAGGGCCCGGCTGAATATCGTGCAGGAAGATCAAATTGTCTTTCCATTCCTTTGCGCGAAGGGAAATATTAGCTGCCTGGTCCATATCGTCGGCCAGTCCGGTTAGCTCGTGGTAATGGGTTGCAAATAGCGCCCGGCACTGGTTGACATCGTGCAGATGCTCGACCGCCGCCCATGCAATGGCCAGACCGTCATAGGTTGACGTGCCACGCCCGACCTCGTCGAGAATAACAAAACTGTTTCTGGTCGCCTGATTCAAAATAACCGCGGTTTCGACCATTTCGACCATAAAGGTCGAGCGCCCGCGGGCCAGATCGTCACTTGCGCCGACCCGCGAGAACACCCGGTCGACGATACCGATCCTGAGCGACTTCGCCGGGACGTAGCAGCCGGCCTGGGCGAGTATGACTGCGAGGCAGGCCTGACGCAAATATGTCGATTTGCCGGCCATATTCGGGCCGGTGACAATGCTCAGACGGGGGCTGCCGCCATTCTGGGCGTCGAGGTTGACGGGATTTGCGGTAAACCCGTCCCCCTGCTTTTTTAGCGCGGCTTCGACCACAGGGTGTCTTAATCCATCAGCATCGAAGACGGGCGTTGCCAGCATGTCAGGGCGAACGCAGTTATTGTCGTTTGCCCAATCTGCATTGGCGCTGGCGACATCAATTTCGGCAAGCGCATGGGCGGCCTTAACCAGATGTTCTGAATTTGCTTCGATCCGCTGGCTGAACTGTTCGAAAATAGCGATCTCACGCGCCTTCGCACTCTCTTCGGCACGCGAGATCCGGCCCGCCAGATCGCTGAGAACCGCTGTTGAAAAGCGGATATTCGAGGCGAGCGTCTGGCGATGAATAAAGGTTTCAGCGAGCGGTGGCTGCAGCATTGCCTCGCCATGACGGCTGGGAACCTCGACAAAATAACCGAGCATATTGTTGAATTTTATTTTCAAAGCAGACGCACCGGACAGCTCGCAATATTCGGCCTGTAGGTCGAGAATGACGCGCCGATTATCGGCTTTGAGGTTTCGGGCCTCATCGAGGGCCTGATCCCATCCAGCATCAATAAAGCCGCCATCACGCACTAGCAGCGGCAGGTCCGGCGCAAGTGCGGTTTCGAGATCCTGAACCAGATGTGACAGCTCGGGCATGTCACTCAGTCTTAGGGCGGCACAGGCAGCGTCGATGATCGGCGGACAATGCGGTGCAAGCTTGGCAATTTCAGCAACGCAATATTCCCCGCACCGCAGGGCGCTGGCGATTGTAAACAGATCGCGGGCCCCCCCGCGGCCAAGGCGAAGGCGGCCGCGAGACCTTTCAATATCGGGCGCCGATCTGAGATGAACTCGCAGGGTCTCGCGCAGCGTCTCCTGATCAAGGAAAAAGCTGACGCAATCATGCCTGTCTCCGATGATGGCGAGATCTGTTTCCGGCTGTGCCAGTCTTGATGCGAGCAAACGCGCACCGGGTGCTGTAAGGGTCCGGTCGATGGTATGAAGCAGGGTGCCCTGTCGCCCCCCCTGTATGGATTGTTCGATTTCCAGACTGGCGCGCGTAGCGGCATCGATCGCAAGCCCTTGTTGCGACGGCCCCTGCCGTGGACGATCGAGCCGGATGGCACTGCCTGCCTGGGTTAAATTAAGATAGTCCAGCAATAGTCCGGCCGCACTGAGTTCGACGTTCGAAAAATCACCAAGTCCGTCCAGGGCGCCGATATCGAAGGTCTGTTTTAGCAGAGCCTCGCCCCGCTTCGCTGTTGCGTGGGTCGTCGATCGCTTCGTGATTGGAAATTTATGCCCTTCCAGCGCGGATTTACAAAATGGCCGCTCGGAATCGGCATCGGTGAGCAGTAATTCGGAAACCGGCAAGCCGGCTAGCTTCTCGTTTAACTGCTCCGCCGGCCATTGGCCGATATCGAACTGCCCGGTGGAAACGTCACAGGTCGCGAAGGCCGCTTCGCGACCGTCCGGACTGAGCACAACGGCAACGAGGGCTTGCGAAATTCGCGGCGACAGAAGTGTATCTTCGGTCAGTGTGCCAGGCGTCACGACCCTCACAATATCCCGGTTAACAATCGCCTTGGAGCCGCGCTTTCGCGCCTCGGCCGGGGTTTCGGTTTGCTCGCAAACGGCGACGCGCTCACCGGCTTTGATTAATCTGGCCAGATAGTTTTCAGCCGCATGGAAAGGCACCCCGGCCATTGGAATGGGTTCGCCGTCATGCGACCCGCGCGCCGTCAAAGTTATATCCAGAATGGCTGCCGCTCGTTCAGCATCTGAAAAGAACAGTTCGTAGAAGTCGCCCATGCGAAAGAATAATAGAGCTTCGGGATGACGCGCTTTTATCGTCATATATTGACGCATGAACGGCGTCATGTCTTCGGACTTGGTCGCTTTGGTCACGGTCTTCCTTAAGCTAACTCAAACGGTTCTATCATTACATTCATATCTAATGACGTAGTGATAGCTTATATAGCAATAGCGGCTTGTTACCGCGATTCCTCTGTCTATAAGATTATCAAACCCATTTGAACTGATCGGCGCTGCAAAGGATATTAAAATGTCATCTAAAAGACCAAATTTTACTGACCAGGAAGCGTTAGATTTCCATTCAGCGCCAACGCCGGGCAAGATTTCCATGCTGCCGACAAAGCCAATGGTAACCCAGCGGGATTTGTCTTTGGCTTACAGTCCCGGTGTGGCCGTTCCGGTCAAGGCCATCGCCGAAGATGAAGACGCAGCCTATGAGTACACCTCAAAGGGCAATATGGTCGCTGTCATTTCGAACGGCACTGCTATTCTGGGTCTTGGCGACCTCGGGCCCATGGCGTCAAAACCAGTGATGGAAGGAAAATCCGTTCTGTTTAAACGGTTTGCCGATATTGATAGTTTCGATGTTGAGGTCCAGACCAAGGAAATTGATGAATTTTGCACGGTCGTTCGAAATATTGGGGCAACTTGGGGCGGAATCAATCTTGAAGATATCTCGTCGCCAGAGTGTTTCCTGATCGAGCAACGGTTGCGGGACGAACTTGATATTCCGGTTTTCCATGATGATCAGCACGGGACGGCGATTATTGCGGCTGCGGGGTTGATCAATGCGTGCCACATTACCGGGCGTGATCTTGCCGATGTTAAAGTTGCAGTGTCCGGCGCCGGTGCAGCCGCCCTTTCGGTTGCGGGGCTTATTCGAAATCTCGGTGTCAGAGCAGAGAATATCCTGATGTGCGATAGTTCCGGTGTTCTGTATGAGGGGCGCACCCATCGCATCGATCAGTTCAAATCGGCATTTATGGTGAAAACCGATAAGCGGACGCTCGCCGAAGCTGTCGAGGGTGCGGATTGCTTGCTTGGTCTGTCGAGAAAGGGTGCTGTTGACAAGGATATGGTGCGCAGCATGGCGCCTAATCCGATTATATTTGCAATGGCGAATCCGGACCCGGAGATTACGCCGGAAGATATTATGTCAGTCCGGGGAGATGCAATCATTGCGACCGGCCGTTCAGACTATCCGAACCAGGTCAATAATGTGCTCGGATTCCCTTATATTTTCCGCGGTGCGCTGGATGTCCGGGCGCGCAGCATTAATGAGGAAATGAAAGTTGCCGCCGCGCGCGCAATTGCAGAACTGGCACGAGAGGATGTACCTGACGAAGTGGCAGCTGCCTATCATGGCTCTCGCCCGAAATTTGGCCCCGACTATATTATTCCGACGCCATTCGATCCACGCCTGATCAGCTTTATTCCACCTTTTGTGGCGCAGGCAGCGATGGATACGGGTGTTGCGCGCAAGCCGATTTCGGACATGGATGAATATCGCGATTCTCTGGCCCGCCGGCTCGATCCAAGCGCTAGCTTTCTGCAGGGCATTCAGTCGACCGCGCGCAAGACCGGTAAGCGGATTGTGTTTGCTGAAGGCGAAGAACCGCAAGTTGTCAGAGCGGCGTGGTCGTTCAAAAACCAGGGACTTGGAACGCCGATACTGATTGGCCGCCTGGAAGAAGTGAAACGGTCAATGGAACAAATGGGTGTGCCGGAGGGCAGTCTCGACATCGTCAATGCAGCGCTGACAGACCGAAATGTCGACTATACCGACTATTTGTATAAACGGCTTCAGCGTCAGGGTTATCTAAAGCGGGATGTGCAGCGGCTGGTTAATCAGGACCGGAATGTATTTGGCGGCTGTATGCTGGCGCTTGGCGATGCGGATGGCATGGTGACCGGTGTGACCCGGAACTATGATGTCTGTCTGACCGATGTTCGACTCAGTCTCGATACGCTGCCGGATACGAGCATGATTGGTATGTCGATGGTGCTAAACCGTGGACGAACCGTATTCATTGCCGATACCAGCGTGAATGAATTGCCGACCGGTGCGGATCTTGCGCAAATCGCCCGGGAGGCTGCGAAAGGTGTGTCCCGTCTCGGTTTTACACCGCGTATTGCTTTCGTGTCCTATTCGACATTTGGCAATCCTATGGGCGAACGGGTCGAGAAAGTCCGTGAGGCTGTCTCCATTCTCGATGCCGCTGCTGATATTGATTTTGAGTATGAAGGCGACATTTCGGTCGATAAGGCGATCAATCTCGAACATAAGCTGCTATATCCCTTCTCGCGTCTCTCCGGCCCGGCAAATGTGCTGGTGATGCCGGCCATTCATTCGGCATCCATTTCAACCAAACTGCTGGAGAGTATGAGCCGGGCGACCGTTGTCGGACCGATATTGCTCGGTCTTTCAAAGCCGGTTCAAATTGCATCGCTTGGTGCGACCGTGAACGATATTGTCAATCTGGCGACGGTCGCGGCACTTGACTTGGACGGACACGAACAGGTCGAGCTAGAAGTCTAGGCGCGCTCGCGCCGCTTGATAAGACTTGAAGACAAGGGCAACCGGACGGCTGGTATTATGATAATAGCCGTTTTTGTCTGATCCATTCTATGCCCGATAGAAGCACGGCGACACCGCCAAGCCAGAAAGTGACAATGAATACGGTATAGAAGCCAGAAGATTCAATCATATCACCAAGCCAGGGCCGCCCGAGTGTGCCGATTAGCATTGTGAGTGATGCGAGTAAGGCATACTGGACGGCGGCAAAGCGCGGGTTGACCACCGAGGTGAGATAGGCCGTCATTGCCACAAGTGCAAAGCCGCCAGCAATGTTCTCGGCGAATATCGTGACCATTAAACGGGCCATGCGCTGTCCTTGATCAACGGTTACGGGATCAACTTGCAGTTTTGCTGACCATTCTGCAAATGCCACCAGCGGCACATCCAGATGCGTGATTGCGAGAAACTGATCCAGCACAACAGCACCGGCTGCGAGGTCGGCGTAGAGGAGATTGGTCGCCGCGGCAATTATCCCGCCAATGAAGAAAACCGGCATGCGTCCCAGGATTGCGATCGAAACGGCGCCGACAACGGAGCCCAATATGGTTGCTAAGACACCGAAAAATTTGGACGCGATCGCGACATCATCGAGGGAATGGCCCAGCGCACCGAAATTTTCGCCAAGATAGAAGGGATAGGCAAATGACCCCCAGACTGCATCAGTAAAGCGATAGGTCAGTGCGAGCGACAATACCAGGACAGCGCCCCACCGCAGCCGCGCAATCAATTCCATCAAGGGATCAAAAATTGCGCGGAAAATAGTTGCGACCAGAGCCGTCTGCCCGGTTGCGGGTGTTTCGTCCGGATTGGTTTCGTCTGCTCTGGCCTGATGTTTGAACACCAGTATCGCGCAGGCTATTGCGGGCAGTAAGACGGTCAGGCTGACAATCAGGGGACCTTGCTGCTGCACGAACAGACGGCCAGACATGCCATTTTCAAGTATTAGGGCATTTAAAATATACCAGAAAATCATGGCAAATGCGACTAGCCATCCGGCCGACACAATCACGACAGCGCTACGACTGACCTGATAGGGCAGGCTTGGAAAAAAGCTTGCCCGCGAGCCATGTAGGGATTCGGTTTCCGGTTCCGGCGCGATCAGCGTGCCGATAATCGATAATAGCATGAAACAGGCGACCATCAGAAACACGACGCTCCAGCCGAACCTGGCCGCCATAAGCAGCGCGATAAAACCGGTTATGAACCCGGCCGACTTGTATCCGAACTGGTATAAAGCCGACATCAGATCCTTGTCGGTATCATTACGGGCGACTTCAATACGCCAGGCGTCTAGAATCAGGTCATGGGTCGGTGAGATGAATGAAATTGCGAGTGCCAGAAGCGCAACGGTTGAGATATGATGGCTGGGATTGGTAAACGCAAAAACGGCAATCATAACTGCCATCAGGGATTGTAGGCCAATTAGCCATGAGCGTCGGCCGCCCAGTTGCGACAGGCCCTTTAGCGGGCGGGCGGTTTGAAAGGCCGGGGCCCATAGATATTTAAAAGAATAACCCAGCGTGACCAGTGAAAGCGCACCAATGGTCGAGGGTGTTACTCCAACTTCCGTGAGCCAGGCGTTTAGCAGGCCTAGCGTCGCGCCCATGGGCAGACCGGCAGCAAAGGATAACAGAATCATGGCCGCCATGCGGCGATCGGAGAAAATCGCCATTAAGGGGGAGTGTGGCGTCTTTGATGACGGATCAGACGGCGTGGCGATTGCAGATCGGTTCATTTTTTTATCCCAATGACGCGCCGCGAAGCAGCGATTATGATTGCTATGATACATACACGCTAAGTACGTATAAAAAGCTAAGATTTTTCCATATGATATGGTTGGGCCGATTCGCCCCGGAACATAGCATGACATTGCAAAGGTGAACTGAATGTGACGGCTGGTCGTGGCCTATCAGACGGCAGCCGTGCCTGGCGCTCGGAACCGGAAGGAGAGTGCTTCTGCGAGATGGACGCGGCGGACCGTCTGACTGTGCTGGAGATCGGCGATCGTGCGTGCAACTTTGAGAACCCGATAATAGGCGCGCGCCGATAATTGTAGCTTCGATGAAGCGGTTAATAATAGAGCCTGGCCTTCATCATCGAGCTGCGTGGCCGCAGCGATGATGTCGCCGGACGCATGTGCATTCAGACTAATTTCGGCCGGCATATCGCGGTAACGGTCTCGCTGTCGGGCGCGCGCCGCGCAGACACGATCCCGGACGATATTGCTGCTTTCCTGCGGTTCGGTCCGTGTCAGATCCCGGGGCGTCACCATCGGGGTGTCGAAAAACAGGTCGATGCGATCTAGAAAGGGCCCTGAGAGGCGAGCATGATAGCGCTCGGCGCATACCGGACCTCGCCGGCATGTTGCCTGGCCTGATCCTCCGCCACACCGGCATGGATTCATGGCCGCGATCAGCTGGAATTGCGCCGGATATTTCACGTGATGCTCGGCCCGCGATATAATGATCGACCCTTCCTCCAATGGCTGGCGGAGACCGTCTAGAACATGGCCTGAGAATTCCGGAAGCTCGTCAAGAAAAAGCACGCCATGATGCGCCAGTGATATTTCGCCGGGCTTGGCGCGGGTGCCGCCTCCGACCAGCGCCGGCATCGAGGCAGAATGATGTGGTGCCCGGAAAGGACGATTGCGACATAGCTGGCCCTGCTCGAGCAGGCCGGCAATCGACTGGATTTGAGATACTTCGAGTAATTCGCCTGCCGATAAAGGCGGCAAAAGCCCGGGCAATCGCTTTGCCAGCATTGATTTTCCCGAGCCGGGCGGCCCCCGGAACAGTAAATTATGGCCGCCGGCGGCAGCGATCTCGAGCGCGCGCTTGGCCCCGTTCTGGCCCTTTACATCGGCCAGATCGTCAATCACTTGATGTTGTTTCAGCGGGCCCGGTGTCAGCGAGGGTAACGCTTCGCGCCCATTAAAATGGCTGATAAGGGCAATCAAATTGTCAGCGGCGAGGTGGCCTGCGCCGGCCCATGCCGCCTCCTGTCCGCAGACCAGAGGGCAAACAAGACGCAGATCCAGTTCCTGGGCTTTGATAGCTGCCGGCAAGACCCCCTGACTATGCAAAATACGACCATCAAGAGAAAGCTCGCCGAGCGCCGCATGCCCGGGCAGACTATCGCCCGGAATAAGCCCCATGGCTGACATGGTCGCCAGTGCAATTGCAAGATCATAATGACTGCCTTCCTTGGGCAGATCCGCAGGCGCCATATTTACGGTGATCCGTTTTGCCGGCAAAGCAAGCCCGATGGAGCTGAAGGCTGCGCGCACTCTTTCCCTGCTTTCGGTAACCGCCTTATTGGCCAAACCGACAATGATAAAGCTGGGTTGTCCGCCGCCGGCAATATGGACCTGAACATCAACGGGTCTTGCTTCAATGCCTTGAAAGGCGAATGTCGTGAGGCTGGAAACCATGTCTCGATCCTTGATAACTGGCAGGGTTTTGCGCGGCCAAGCCATCATAGGAATGTGTCCCGACGATCGGGATTTATTACTGGTTTTTCTTCAGCTCTTTAACGGTCGGGGCCAGACTGTGATTTGCTGGATATCCGCGCTGGCGGGGCGAGTCCAATGTCGAAAGGCTGTTGCTGATCCGGCGTAAAGGTGCCGCCAGCAGACCCGGATACCAATGCCGGCCGGGACAGGCTGTCGAGCCTATTGCCGACATGTCCTCGCCAGCCTGTCTGCCGCGGGTCATAGCCGTTGTTTGATCGCGTCCCAGAACAAAATAGCCGGATCCCGGCCGGTGAATTCGCGAACCTGCTGGACGCCGGTCGGGGAGGTATTGTTGACCTCTGTAAGATGTCCGCCAATCACATCAATTCCAACCAGTATCTGCCCACGTGATTTTAGTAATGGTCCGAGGGCGTCGCAGATTGCGATGTCGGCAGGGGACAGGTCCGATGGTTCGGCTGTGCCCCCGACGGCGAGGTTTGACCGCGCGTGTCCTTTCAAGGGAACCCGGTTGAAACCGCCAATAGGGTTCCCGTCGATCAGTATTATCCTTTTGTCCCCCTCGGCCACTGCGGGCAGAAATGCCTGGACAATGAGCGGCTCCGTTGTGCGGGCCAGAAACAGTTCAACCAGCGCTGAAAAATTACTATCATCCGGTTTTACCCGAAAGACGTCGCCGCCGCCAAATCCATATAATGGCTTCAGGATCACGTCTTCATAGGTGTTACGAAAATCTGCGATCAGGCCGCGGTCACGAGAAATCAGGGATGGCGGGATAAAGTCTGGGAGTAATAGCGGGAAAAGCTTTTCCGGGGCCGAGCGAACATGTGCTGGATCGTTTACGACAAGCGTATCGGGCGCCAGTAATTCTAGAATATGACAGGCGGTAATATAGGCCATGTCGAAGGGGGGATCCTGACGCATTAATACGACATCGACCATTTCGCGCAGGTCAAGATGGACGGCGTCGCCATAGAGGGTGGGCCGCCCGGCGACCCTCTGGACTCTGACGGGCCGTGCGAGCGCGGTAATCCGCCCCTGATCGTAGCTCAGATTTTCCGGAGGGTACTCGAAAATAAGCATGTCCTGCGCTTGCGCGGCTTCCAGTAGCGCAAAGCTTGTATTGCTCTCGACATCGGCTGTCTCCAGGGTGCCGGTCTGTATTGCCACGCGCAGGGTCATATGGTCAGTCTCTTCTTCATAATGGTCTGATGCAGGCGGCAGGGCGATAATGTCATAAATGACCGGCGTGTCCGGGCATTGCGCCCGTCCGGCACGCTATCAATCGGTTCCACCCGGATTATAGGTGACGACGTCGCCGTTTGCGCTGCGCAGACGGATATAGGAGATCACCTTCTGGACGCCGCCGGCATAACTGGCCTCTTCGGCAGCGCGTCGCAATTCATCTTCGCTGCGGGCGATGCCCAGCAGATAGACTGTGCCATTATAGGTTTCGACATTTATATTCGACGATTTGACCGAACTTGAGCCAAGCAAGCGGGCACGCACGCGGGCCGAAATAAGTTCATCGGACGCATTGGCTAGTGTGCCACCGGGCGCTTCGACAATAATTTCGTTGGCGAGATCCTGCGTGCGCCGCGACGACCAGGCGAGATCCTCCGCCATAATGCGCAGTTCCGGAGAGGACACCCGTCCCGACAGAAGCACCAGCCCGCCAGCGACTTCGACATCAACTTCATTCAGGCTGCCATGGATGTTCAGCTTGGATTTAATATTGCTTGAAAGCGTAGCATCATCGATGGCCTCGCCAGTTGTTCGTTCCTGGGAGGCCGACATCGCCGCTGCGCCAACGGCCTTTACAACACAGCCGGTCAGCATTGGGGCCGTGGTAATAATGAGTGACAAAAATAGCGTTCTTGACGACATGGCGCGCTCCTAGGATTGCGAATCATTGACCAAACTGGATTGTAGCTGCCTGTTTGGCAAGATTATGGTCGCCAAAAATCACGTTCATGATGCGGGAGTTTGCCTGGCGCAACACTGATCAGGTCATATCGCCAATTCAGATTATTCAAACTCTTGCGACCGGCGGCCCAGACGTCAGCTGCGGCGGATATCCGACGCCAGCTTTTTTCGCTAACGGCTGTCAACGCGGTTTGTTGATGATGACGGTATTTAACCTCTATGAAGACGAGTGTGTTCGAATGTCTGGCAATCAGGTCGATCTCACCACAAAACAGTTTCGCCCGGCGGGCAAGAATATGGTAGCCCTTAAGGCGCAGATAGAGTGCGGCGACAGTTTCTGCCCTGCGTCCGCGCGCTTCTGCAATCTGTCTTTTCTTGGGGCTATTCGGAGACATTCTTGAGCGCAAGCGCCTGTTGATAAACCCGCCGTCTCGGCAAATTAAGTGCTTCAGCAATTTCGGTCACGGCGGCCTTGACGGATTTGTCCGCCATCGCTTCACGCAGCGCGTTGTCAATATCTTCGTCACTGGGCTCCGTCTCAGGGGGTGGGCCGACCATCAAAACAATTTCACCTTTTGGTGTCGGCAATGTCTGATAGGCGGCCGTCAGCTCGGCGAGTGTACCGCGTCTGGTTTCCTCGAATAATTTTGTAAGTTCACGCCCGATCGCGGCCTCGCGGTTGCCGCCAAGAGACGATGCAAGATCCTGCAGGCAAGTTGCCAGCCGGGCGCCGCTTTCATAGAAAATCAGCGAGGCCGGCACCATTGCCAGGGATGTCGCGGCTTTTATCCGCGCTGCCGAGCGCGAGGGCAGAAACCCGCAAAACATAAATTTATCGGTCGGCAGGCCGCTGGTGACGAGGCCTGCAAGCATTGCCGAGGCGCCGGGCAATGGTATGATTCGGTGTCCCGCTTGTATGACGTCGCGTGCCAGTTTCCAGCCGGGGTCGGAAATCAGGGGCGTGCCGGCATCGCTTATCAGCGCAATCGACAGGCCAGCATCTAATTGCGCAAGGATTTGAGGACGCCTCTGGCTGCCATTATGGTCATGATAGGGCGTTATTTTTGTCCGGATATCGTAGGCGTCCAGCAATTTTCGGGCAACGCGTGTATCTTCGGCCAGAATTTCGTCAGCCTGGCGTAGTACGTCGAGAGCCCGCAAAGTAATGTCCCGCAGGTTCCCTATGGGTGTTGAGACGATAAAAAGCGCGGGTTCTAGTGGTTGCGCCGTTCCGGAACCGGAATTACTGTCATCACTGTCGCGAATCTTGTCTGCAGCGGCCGATGCTAAGATGGAGTTAGGGTCTGATGTCATATCAGCTACATTCGCGCTTAAACGGGCTGGCGCCAAGCCTGTTTTTCTTCACACTGCTGATCTTATCCGGCTGTGCGACCCAGCCGATTGGACCGGTGCCACCAATTGCAGGCCCGGTTGTGGATGTTGAGCCGGATGATGGGATAGAATTGCCTGATACGTCTGCGGCAGGTGGACAGGATGACACCGCGACCGATATCAAGCCGGATTCGGTCATGCCAGAGGATGAATCAGCACCCACAGGCTACACGCCACCGCACATGGCTGGCCGTGATATCTTCCGGGCCGGCGTCTTGCTCCCTTTTTCAGATCGCCGGTCGACGGTCCGTTCTGAGGCCGAAGGCATTCTGGCAGCGATTGAGCTGGCTTTGTTTGAAGGCTTCGGACAAGATTTTATTCTAATGCCGAGGGATACGCTCGGGCGCGCCGAGGTGGCCCAGGAATCTGCCCAGGAGCTGTCCGAGCTTGGCGTTGATATGATGATTGGTCCGCTATTCTCGAGTAATGTCCTTGCGATACAGCCCGAACTTGAACTGCAAGGTTTGCCGGTTCTCGCCTTTTCGAATGATGTCAGGGTGGCTGGAAATGGTGTCTGGCTGGCGTCGATGACGCCGGAGGCCGAAGTTCATCAAATCATCGATTTCACCTATGAAAACGGATATAATGGTTTTGCCTTTTTCGGTCCCGACTCCGAGCGTGGCAAACGGATTGAAATGGCAATGAGTCAGCGCGTGACGGCGAATGGCGGGGTTATGATCGAATCCGGCTTTTACCCGGCTGGCGCGACCGGCCCGGTTGCCGAAGCCGAACGGCTTGCCGGAATAATAGCGCCGATGGTGGAGCGAGGACGCCGTATAGCCATTCTCGTGCCTGAGCGTGGCAATCGTCTCCGTCAGATTGCGCCGCTCCTGGCATTTTACGGGGTAGATACAAGGCTGGTTAAAATGATCGGCCTGAGCAACTGGAATGATTCTGAAATCTGGCGTGAACCGAGCCTTCAGGGCGCCTGGTTTCCTGGGCCATCACCGGAAAAGGTGGACGCTTTTAACCGTCGTTACGAGGTGCAATACGGGCAACCGCCAAGCGGTCTGGCAGCGATCGCTTATGATGCCACAATGTTGTCAATCGCTTTGGCCGCTGACGGCGCGGTGGATGAAAAAGAATTATTGTCGCGAGATGGTTTTGCAGGAATTAACGGGCTGTTCCGGTTTTTGCCGGATGGGACAGCCGAGCGCCGGCTGGCGATCATGGAAATATATCCAGACCCTGACAGTGGCGGAATCCGGATGGTGCGGCCGGTACCATCCCGTTTCGAAGACACCGCGCCTTGAACGCACGGCCGGTCTGGCCGGTGTCAGGGTGAGGTCATCTTGCCGGGGATAGCCCGAGCAATTTGCGGGCTGATGCGCGGTGGTCCGGGGTAATGTGTGACCCGACAACGGCTAAGGTCGCGGCAAGAACCGTTGCATCATCGGTAAAGCCAATGCCGGCGATGATGTCGGGAATAGCGTCGACCGGCGAGAGAAAGTAGAACAGCGCACTGAACAGGACGAGCCGGACCTGCTGCGGCGTCTGTTTGTCTGTGGCACAATAATAGGCGGCGGCAATATCTTCCGCAAACGGAATACGGCCGGCGACTCTGAGCAGTTTTTTCAATAATCCCTTGCGCGTTTTTCTGGTCTGTCGTTCGGTCGCAACGGGTAGGCGCGTAATATGGTTTTCACCGTTTTCGATAATGACTTCCCTTGGGTTACTCATTGGCCAGCTCTCAACTTCCTCTTAGATATTAATCACAATAAGACTTATAGGAGCATTTACCATGGAATTGAACGCCAACATATCTGCAGTTATTACCGGTGGCGCATCCGGCTTGGGGGCCGCAACCGCACGGCATTTGGCGAGCCAGGGTGTAAAAGTCGCCTTGTTCGATTTGAACGAAGAAAAGGGTGAAGCGCTGGCCAAAGAACTCGGCGGCGTCTTTTGCAATGTCAATGTGACGTCGGATGAGTCGGTCGATGCTGGTTTTGAAAAGTCGCGTGCCGCGATTGGCCAGGAACGGATTCTGATTAATTGTGCCGGTACGGGTAACGCAATCAAAACGGCAAGCCGGGATAAAAATACAGGCGAGATCAGCCATTTCCCGCTCGACCGGTTTGACATGATTATTCAGATTAATCTGGTCGGGACATTTCGCTGTATCGCAAAGTCAGCGGCTGGGATGATGACGCTCGACCCGATCGACGGCGAGCGCGGTGCGATTGTAAACACAGCGTCGGTGGCAGCCGAAGATGGTCAGATCGGACAGGCATCCTATTCCGCCTCAAAGGGCGGTGTTGTCGGCATGACGTTGCCGATTGCGAGGGATTTATCTCGCGAATTGATCCGCGTGAATACAATCTTGCCGGGAATATTTGATACACCCTTGCTGGCGGGAGCGCCGGAGAATGTTCGCATGGCCTTGGGCGCGCAGGTGCCGAATCCGGCGCGTCTTGGCAACCCGGATGAATATGCCTCGCTTGCGGTTGAAATGTGCCGCAATGGCTATTTCAATGGCGAAGACGTCCGGCTCGACGGCGCGATACGGATGGCGCCACGCTAATTGGAGTTAAAACGATGATTAGGGCCCGCTGCGTGCGGGCCTTAGTTTGATGCGCTCTTGGTGTCTCGAAAAACTACGGATTATGGGGGCGTCCCCATTTAATATGGTGTGACGCGCTGCGGCAAAGTTCACGGCATATTGCCGGCGCAGATGCATCGGTCTGCTGGTCATGTGCGACGTGTTCGAACCAGTCTCGGCGCGGTCTAGTGGTTGTTTGCAACAATCAATCGGTAGCCAATGTCGAGGCAAGGCTTGTCGAGAAGATGCCGGTAGCGTCTGTGCCAGTCACCTGAGTTTAGATCTGCCGCCAGCTTTGCCAATGGCCCCGAAGGGTTGGGAACTTTCGCGAAGCTCGAAATCGCCGACCTGATCTCAGGGTCGAGATAGGCCGCCGGCCGCCGCCAATAGGCGCCAAGAAAGCCGTCGCTGCAATCATGTGGGACCATAATGGTCGTGCTCTTTATCGGTCCGAGAATGTCTTCAAATATTTTCAGTTTGGGCATGGTCGCCTGATCGAGCATAATCAGGTCGGGAATGTAGTCGGTCAGCCAGAAATAGGCGCCGTCCGGGTCAAATGTCAGAAAAACCAGAGGGCCGCGGGTCACCCGGCGCATTTCAAGCAGACCGGCGCGGAGGTCGGACCAATGGTGGACCGTTAGGATCGCCATGGCGGCATCGAAAGCGTGATCGGGAAAGGGCAAATTCTCGGCGGTACCCTGACAGGCTTGCGCGGCTTGGGGATGGCGTTGCGCGATCATTTTTCTGGACGGTTCGAGCGCTGTGACATGTCGATCGCGGGGTTCGTATGAACCGGTCCCGGCGCCGACATTCAGAACAGTCTTCGCGGTCCCGAGTGCCGCATGGATTACACACGCAATCCGCGGATCGGATGTCCGATAATTGTGATAACTCGCGCCAATCGTATCATAGAGCACTGCCATGGGGCATTATAGCATAGTCTGTGTTTTCGGGCAGGCATGCCAACTCATGTGATGCGGCATACGCCCCGACAGGCCAGATTGATGGAGGAGAATGGGCGTCGCTAGAGGGCCGGTTCAGGCAGCGTGATCTGACCTGCCAGATTCATCAGCACGTCTTCGGCGTCGAAATATTCTTCCCCTTCAGGAGCCGGGCCATATCCCATAATAATTTCGGCATCGGCTTCATAGCGGATAATATCTCTGGTTTCCGGCTCGTGATGCCAGAATGGATCATAACAGGCGCGGCAGAACCGGTATGGTGCCGCATAGATCAGGCCGGTTCGGGCATAGAGGCGGTAATTATAGCTAAACGGCGTCCCAACCGGGACCGTACGTTTCTGCTCGTCGGTTTCCCGTGTCACGACTTTGAAAAAATCGAATCCGTTTTGATCTGTAAGTTCGGCCAGGCGGTAGAGGAGATAAAGTTCGACGGTTTGCCGTTTGGTCAGACTATTGCCCGCGAATTGTACTTTCCAGCGGTCGGTCTCGATCTGTTGCTCGGAATAGCCGTAGCGAGTGTCGAGTGCCGGACGGTAGGCCGTCGATGCCGCGCAAGCAGCAATCATTACGACACTCAGGAGCGATAAAAGGATACGGTTTTTTACGATCATATTGGCCTCATTATGCGGCAGTCGCGGTTGCCCCTAGGATGCTATACTATTTTTCGGTGTTTGGATATTGAACGAGTTGTAATGTCCCGCAGCGCGATCGTGCCGGCATTATATGCCGGCTCTCAGCATACGTTGATAGGCCGGTCGGGCACGGACTTTTGCGAGCCAGGCCGCGCAAGCTGGCAGGCTCGCCAATTGGCCTTGCAGTTCGGCCGAGACAAGCTGGAAGCCCATCAGGCAATCTGCGGCGGAGAAAGTTTCTCCGGCAAAATAGGGGTATCTGGTGAGATGTGTCTCGATAGCCTGCATCGCCTTATCCCGTTCGGCAGCCATAGCGGCCGACAATGGGTGGTCCTGCAGCTGGCTGCGGAGCAGATAGAAACCGATCAATCCAGGCAGGAAGATCGCCCCTTCTGCGGCATGCAGCCATTCCAGAAAGCGCGGGAAATCCGGCGAGTCTGGCTTCGGGTGCAATTTGTGATCGGGGTCGAATTTTGCCAGAAGATATTCAGATATGGCGCCGGTTTCAGCGATCACAATGTCAGCATGCTCAAGCAGTGGTGATTTCCCCATTGGATGAATGTCGAGCAAGGCCGGCGGTGCCAGATTGGTTTCCGGGTCGCGCGTGTGATGAACCAGCTCGTGATCAACGCCTAATTCCTCGAGCAACCAAACTATTCGCTGTGAACGTGACGCATTCAGATGATGCAATTTTAATGTCATGGTATGATCCTCAATCAAGGCTGGACAGACGGGCGCCGTTGCTGACCGTAAACGCTCAATCTCGGGCATCGCGTTGACGAAGACAAGGGGTAATCCGCAAGCCGGCGAGACTAGCTGTTTCTATCCTGTCGCGGGGATCGGGGTGTTCGAGATGACCGGTCAGGCCGCTTTTGAGCCTTGTCCGCTTCGACCTGTATTCACCGGTTTATATGTTGCCGGCATGTCATCTATATCTGGCGGGCAAATTGTCGGCTGTCGTGCTGACCGTCCCGGACCATCAGAGGATCCAGTAGGCCCAAGAAAAATGGCGACCCGTTTATACGGGCCGCCATCAGTCCTATTGCCATATGGTCTGCGTCTATGCTGCGCTGGCACCCATGACGGCTTTGACTTCCAGAAACTCCTCGAGCCCGTAATCGCCCCATTCGCGACCATTACCGGACTGTTTGAAGCCACCGAACGGGGCCGTGAAGTCGGCGCTTTTGCCATTGATCTGGATCTGACCCGCACGGATACGATTGGCGACGGCGGCGGCTTCCTCAGCCGGCCCCTGTACATAGCCTGCCAGCCCATACTCTGTGTCATTGGCCATTTCGACCGCATGGTCGACGCTTTCATAAGGAATCATAACCATGACGGGGCCGAAAATCTCTTCCCGGGCGACCGTCATTTCATTGGTCACATTACCAAAAACAGTTGGCCGCGCGAAGTAACCCCGATTGAGACCTTCCGGTCGACCCGGGCCGCCGGCCAGCAAGGTTGCCCCTTCGTCGATGCCAGCCTGAATCAGATCCTGAACTTTCTGATACTGATTTCTGTTGGAAATGGGGCCAATTGCTCCTTTTTCGGCATCAGCCGGCATCTGGACTTTCACCGCTTCGGCAGTGGCCTTGGCGATTGCCATGGCTTCCTCATTCTGCTCCTTCGGAACAAACATCCGTGTCGGCGCGTTACAGGACTGACCTGAATTGGTCATCATCTGCATGACGCCGCCGGCAACGGCTTTTTGCAGGTCAGCGGTCGGCAGAACAATATTCGGTGATTTACCGCCAAGTTCCTGGGCGACGCGTTTTACGGTTGGTGCGGCGGCCTGAGCGACGAGAATTCCGGCACGGGTCGAGCCGGTAAAGCTCATCATTTCAACATCCGGGTGGGCGGACAGCACGGCCCCCACGCCAGGTCCATCACCATTGACGAGGTTGAAGACCCCGGCAGGTACGCCGGCTTCATGAATGATTTCGGCCATGATGATTGCATTGAGTGGCGAAATTTCAGAGGGCTTCAGAACCATTGTGCAGCCTGCAGCAATTGCCGGCGCGACCTTACAGGCGATCTGGTTGAGCGGCCAGTTCCACGGCGTGATAAAGCCACAGACACCAATCGGTTCCTTGCGCAGGATCGTGCTGCCGCGGGTCTGTTCGAACTGATAGTTTCTGAGAATGTCCGCGGTAATGGCGAAATGGCCCATGCCAGCTGGAACCTGTGCGGCGTTGGACAGCCACATTGGCGCACCCATTTCCGACGAAATGGCTTCCGCCATCTCGCCCATCCGGGCCTGAATGCCGGCAGATATTTTGTCGAGCAATTCTGCGCGATATTCGACGCTAGTCTGAGAAAAGGCTGGGAACGCCGCTTTTGCAGCAGCCACAGCCTTATCAACGTCGGATGCAGAGCCGAGTGAAATGACAGCAAAATTCTCTTCTGTCGCGGGATTTTCAACAGCAAGTGTCCGAGGTTCGACGGGATCGACCCACTCGCCATTAATGTAAAATTGTAGATACTCTTTCATGGCAAAAGCCTCCCAGTTTATTTTAAATTCCTGACCGTTATAGAGGCGTCTTTAGCAAGCGACGACCCCTCACCTAACGGTATTATGCGCTAACCTTTCGATAGTTTAACCAATTTATCGTCCAAAGCCGATAAAAAACGTGACCGGTCAGCTTTCGAAAAGGGTGCTGCGCCACCAATATTCTGTCCGAGCGCGCCGGCCCTTAGGTCCGACATGATAGCCCGCGTCGCGACGGCGGCGCCGATGGAATTGGCGGTAAATGCTTTGCCATTTGGGCCAAGCGCGGCGGCGCCGGACTTTAGACCGCGTTCGGCGAGCAGAATATCGGCGGTAATAATTACGGTATTCGCCGCTGCATGTTCGGCGATCCAGTCATCGGCCGCATCAAACCCGTCATTGACAATAACAAGCTCAATTAATCGATGCGGCGGAACCCGAAGAAAGCTATTAGAGACTAAAGTAACGGCAATTTCCCGCCTTAATGCGACCTGGTAGATTTCGTCTTTGACCGGGCAGGCATCGGCATCAACGAGTATTCGGAGATGGTGTGAGGAAGTCTGGTCTGGCATTGGCTGGGACAGTTTTCTTTATCAGGTTCGGGGTGTGTTAGTGTGGACATATTCGCCGAGGCTGTGCAACCAAATACAAAAGGCGGCGGCAGCGTGTCGCCTGACATTGTATCGGTCCCGACGGTCCCGGCGATACAAAAGATGCTGAAGGAGATGGCGGGTCAATGACGGTTATCAAGGCGGCATGTGTGCAAATGTGTTCGGGGACTGAAGCCTCCGAGAATCTGGCGGTGGCAACAGATTTTATCCGTTCAGCGGCCGAGGCTGGCGCAACTCTGATTGCGACGCCGGAGATGACGACCTTGCTGGATATCCGTCCGGGGAGAGCAGCCCAGCAGCATTGCCATGAAGCGGATAATCGGGAGCTAATGGCATTCCGGAATTTGGCTGCCGAATTGAATATCTGGCTTTCAATCGGCTCGATTGGCGTTCGCCATGAGCACGATCGACGCGCCGCAAACCGTTCATTTCTGATCGGGCCGGACGGGCGACTTATAGCCCGCTATGACAAAATCCATATGTTTGATGTCAAGATTGGTGACGGTCAGCACTATCATGAGTCGCGCGCCTATCGCTCAGGGCAGGCTGCGGTGCTTGTCGACACGCCTTTCTCAACGATCGGACTGACGATTTGCTATGACCTCCGGTTTCCGGCCCTATACCGACAATTATCGCAATCCGGGGCGGCCATTGTGACCTGCCCGGCCGCCTTTACCCGGGTGACTGGCGAAGCGCACTGGCATGTTTTGCTGCGGGCCCGGGCGATTGAAAACGGCGTCTTTATACTTGCAGCCGCGCAAGGTGGAGACCATGCCGACGGTCGGCAGACGTTTGGACATTCGCTCATCGTTTCACCCTGGGGGGAGGTGCTGGCCGAAGCGCCCGGTTCTGCACCCGGGGTGATTTTTGCCGATCTCGATTTAGACCTGGTTCAACAGGCGCGCCAGCAGATCCCGTCTTTGTCAAACAATTCGCCGGTGCCTCTGACACGTTTTAGCTATCTTAACAAAGGCGAGTAGGAAGAATAATTTTCCAAGCCGCTCCGTTTACAGGTCGAGTTGATTTGACGATCCCGTACGCCGCGCCCATATCGGCACGATGGATGCGTTTTCCGAGCTTTTAGAGAATTTGCTGCTGACGCCTTCGCGGAACCAGAAACTGGCCTTGCTGGCTGCCTTTTTTGCAGATCAGGCGGATCCGGAGCGAGGCTGGGCCGTGGCAGCTCTCACCGATAGTCTCGACTTTAAAACCGTTAAGGCTGGTCTCATTCGAAAAATGGTCGAGCAGCGGGTCGATCCGGTCTTATTTCGGTTGTCTTATGATTATGTCGGCGATCTCGCCGAGACGGTAAGTCTGCTCTGGCCGGCGGGTGACCGTTTGCGGCGGATGCCGGAAATTTCGGAGATTATCGATGATTTACAGCGGCTTGACCGCGAGCAGGTCGAGCCGCAATTGGAGCGGTGGCTTGACGGGATTAGTCCGAGACAACGCTGGGCGCGGATCAAGTTGATCAGCGGCGGGATGCGGGTTGGCGTGTCGACGCGGCTGGTCAAGCAGGCCCTTGCGACGTTTGGATCGGTTGAAATCAACGATATTGAAGCCACCTGGCACGGTCTTGATGCGCCTTATGAAGATCTTTTTGCCTGGCTCGATGGTAGGTCGGCGAGGCCGGTTTCGACCCGACCGGCACCATTTCGACCGGTCATGCTGGCACATCCCTTACTTGCCAAATCTCAGCGTGATGATGTTGAGTCCTTTGATCAGGCCAGAGTGACCGGACAGACTTTTGCGGCTGAATGGAAGTATGACGGGATCAGGATTCAGGCGGTCGCAGAATCGGGTGTGAAACGGCTTTATACGCGAACCGGGGATGACATTTCACATGCCTTTCCCGATGTGCTGGCCGGCTTGACCCATGATGGCGTTATTGATGGCGAGCTTCTGGTGCGTCAGCCGAATGGCGCCGTGGCGCCTTTTAACCATTTGCAGAAACGCCTCAACAGGAAGCGGGTCAGCAAGAAGCTGCTCGAAGATTATCCGGCTTTTATTATGGCCTATGATCTTCTGGTTGACGGCGATGAAGATCTCCGGGCCGATGATTTCCGGTCCCGTCGTGCCCGGCTTGAAGGCGTAGTTGAGCAAAATTGTAAAGGCCTGCTCGCATTGTCGCCATTGCTGCCGAGGGTTGAATTTGAGGCCCTTGATCTCGCCCGTTGCACGCCGCCGGCAGCCGAGATTGAAGGTATCATGCTGAAGCGTTGGGACAGTCCCTATATTGCCGGACGTCCGCGCGGGGCATGGTATAAATGGAAGCGTGATCCCTATCTAATTGATGCGGTGCTAATCTATGCGCAGCGCGGGCATGGCAAGCGGTCGAGCTTTTATTCCGACTTTACCTTTGCGGTCTGGCGGGATGTCGATGGGGTTGACCAGTTAACGCCGGTTGGCAAAGCCTATTTTGGCTTTAGTGATGTAGAGTTAAAGCGGATCGATAAATTTGTCCGGTCACATACAATTGACCGGTTTGGTCCGGTGCGGGCTGTCCGGGCGGACAAGTCAACCGGGCTTGTTTTCGAAGTTGCCTTTGAGGGGCTGCAGAAGTCTACGCGGCATAAATCGGGGGTCGCAATGCGGTTCCCGCGTATCAACCGGATCAGATGGGACAAGCCGGCTGGCGAGGCGGACCGGCTTGAGGTTCTCCAGCAGATGCTGCCCTAGCGCTTTCAGCCGGCATATTGCCGGCAATGGCTTAATGGCCTTAAGTTTGTTCTGTTACAGTCTCAGGAGGAGCCATCATGATAAAGTTCCAGTCGCGCCTATTGCTGTTTCTCGCGATTTTGCAGTTTGCAACGCCGGCTCTGCCGGCGCTTGGTTTTGGCCAGTCCGTCGGATCGAATGTTCTTGAGAATGGCGTGCTTCCCGAAGTGCCGCCGGGGATATTTTTCGCGATCTGGGGGGTAATTTTTACAGTGTTCTTCCTCACCAGTCTGCGGTTTGCCGTGGCGCCGGGTCATGAAAGTGTAAGATTGACGTTGCCGCTAGCGATCTGTGCGCTTGGTAACATTGTCTGGATGCTAAATGCACAATTTTACGGTTCGGTTGTGGCCAGCGCGGTTATTCTCTGGCCAACCGTTCTGGCATCGTGGCTGGCCGCCTACCGGCTTGACCGAATGGGTGGGTTCAACGGAACGCTGACGCGGCTTCTGGCCTGTGCCGCGACGGGGTTGCTGGCGGGATGGCTGACTGTCGCTACCGGTATCAGTTTGCCAGCCGTCGCGCGGTTATATGCCGGCTGGGGGCCGACTGACGAGGTCTGGCTGGCGCTTTGGATCGCGCTGGTGCCAACGGCGTCTATGGCATTGGCATTTCCAGCCTTTATCAGTCGCAGCCTCTGGTTCTATGTTGCGCTATTATGGGGACTGGTTGGCATTATCATAACCAATTGGGCGGTTATGGAACTACATGGTCTGGCGCTTGCGACGGCGTCGGCGACGTCGCTTTTGCTGGCTCTACGTATCGGGCGGCGGGCACCTGGCAGCGGACGAAGAATGAATTTTCAACATTAGGGCTTCAGTGCGGGCATGTCGGGTCAGTCTCCGAATCGCTCCGGCTGGCGACCGGCGCTGATCCGTCACAAGCGCAGTTTCCGCGATTAGGGCCGGCGTAGCAAGACGGGGCTCGCCCTCAATATCTTGGGGCTGTTTGCAGGATATGGAAAACTGCGAAGACCTGACGTTGACGTCCGCGTAAGGTTAAGGCATATAAATCAAATGGCAGATACAGCAGCATCACTTTCTATCGCAGATTCCCGTACCTATTCGATTTCGGAACTCGCACGGGAATTTGCAATTACGCCTCGTGCGCTTCGTTTTTATGAAGACAAGGACATGTTGCATCCGGCGCGGGATGGAATGACCCGGGTGTATTCCCATCGGGACCGGGCGAGGGTTACGATTATTGTACGCCTGAAGCGGCTTGGTCTGCCACTGGCAGATATCCGGGAAATCCTTGACCTTTATGCCCTTGAGGACGGTCAGCGGGCGCAGATGCGGATGTCATTGATCAAGTTTCAGAACCAAATCAAGGAGCTCGAGAGTCAGCGCGAAGATATCGATATGGCGCTATTGGAGCTTCGGAAGGGTATCGATTGGCTTGAGACCCAATTGTCTACGGTCGGTCCGGGGGAGAAACAGGTCGAAAATGTTATGGCCTATGAAGCGGTTGCGCGTAGCCGTCTGAATGATACCGAATAGTCACCGGATATCCGTTTACCCTGGTCGGGATTAATTATTTTTTACATATTTGAGGGACACTGTCATGCCGCAGTATCAAGCGCCAATGCGCGATATTGAATTTATTTTAAACGAACTGCTTTCAATTCAGGACTATTCAGATCTGTCAGGGTTTGACGAGATCAATGAAGAGCTAGTCAGTGCGGTTATTGACGAGTCTGCAAAATTCGGCCGCGACGTACTGGCGCCATTAAACAGTATCGGTGACCAGCAAGGTTGCGTCCGCAATGCCGATGGCAGCGTGAAAACGCCAGACGGATTCAAACAGGCTTATGCGCAATTTGTCGAAAATGGTTGGCCGCTCCTGAATAAGCCAGCGAATATGGGGGGGCAGAATCTTCCCTATGTCATGAGCATGGCCACGAGCGAAATTGTCTCGTCTGCAAATATGGCTTTCGGTATGTATCCAGGCCTGACATCTGGTGCATACGAGGCATTGATGGCGGGTGGCAGTGACGCCCAAAAGGCGAAGTATGGGCCGAATATGGCCTCAGGCGCCTGGGCCGGAACCATGAATCTGACCGAGCCCCAGTGCGGCACCGATCTCGGTCTGATCAAGACCAAGGCGGTCGAGCAGGCCGATGGCAGTTACAAGATAACCGGCCAGAAAATCTGGATATCGGGCGGCGAACAGGATCTGACCGAAAACATTATTCATCTGGTTCTGGCCCGGATCGAAGGTGCACCGGAAGGAATTAAAGGGATTTCGCTGTTTGTCGTGCCGAAATTCATGGTCAACGACGATGGTTCTCTTGGTGATCGCAACGCCCTGTCATGTGGCGGTCTCGAGGAGAAGATGGGCATTCATGGTAATGCCACCTGCGTCATGAATTATGATGGTGCAACCGGATGGCTGGTTGGTGAACCGCATCGTGGCATGCGGACCATGTTTGTGATGATGAACGAGGCCCGCCTCGGCGTCGGCCTGCAGGCGCTGGCGCAAGCGGAACTTGCTTACCAGAATGCGGCTGATTTCGCTGTGAACCGGTTGCAAAGCCGGTCTCTGCAGGGGCCGTCGGCGCCGGACTTGCCGGCAGATCCGATTATTGTCCATCCCGATGTCAGACGTATGTTGATGGATCAGCGCGCTTTCATAGAGGGTGGCCGGGCTTTTGCTTACTGGACGGCATTGCACGGTGATCTCGAGCATAAATCGGCAGATCCGGCAATTCGCCAGAAGGCGGGCGATTATATGGCGCTGTTAACCCCGGTGATTAAGGCATTTCTGACGGATCGCGGCTATAAAATGGTCAATGAAGGGCTGCAAGTGCATGGCGGGTCCGGGTTTACCCGTGAATGGGGCATGGAACAGATTGTCCGCGATTGCCGGATTACCCTGATCTATGAAGGGACCAATGGTATTCAGGCGCTGGACCTTGTCGGCCGTAAACTAGCGACAAATGGCGGTCGGGCGATCTTTAGCTTTTTTGCCGAAATCGACGATTTTATCGGTACTCATGATGGCAATCCTGATCTCAAGGAGTTTCTCGATGGTTTGCGGGAGGTCAAGGAGCAGCTCGTAGACGGCACGCAATGGCTAATGAAAAATGGCATGAGCGATTTTAATAATGCGGCTGCCGCATCGACAGATTATTTGCAGCTGTTCGGACTGACCGCACTCGGTTTCATGTGGGCGCAGATGGCCGAGCTCGCCCTGCGCAAGCGTGGCAGCGATCCATTCTATGATGACAAGCTGATAACCGGCCGGTATTTTGTCGCCCGTATTCTCCCCGAAGCTGCCTCGCATCTGGTCAAGCTTAAGACCGGTGCGGCGCCTGTGATGGCGCTGGCCGACGATCGGTTCTAGCGTATGCTTTGTCGGCCGCGCCGATATTGAAAACGGCGTGGTTGCGATTGCCGGCCTACAGGCTTGCTGGTTTTGCGGCGGTTGCAGCCTATTAGGCGTCCGCTCGGTCGCGCTTCACCAATGGCCCGATTAAATGCGCGGTGGCTTGGGGCCTATGTGCGGCCGGGCCGGGCGATGCTCTCTGATCGGGCATGGGCCCGGGGCGGTCGAAGGGATTGAAGATGAAACTGTTAAAGGTCTGGTCGCCCTGAATGCCGCAATAATCTTGCCCGTTATCGAGTTAGAATGGATCCTCTGGGACGGTTTCGACGGGGCTGGCTATGCCCTTGAGCCTATCCGCGCTGCGCAGTCCTGTGCATTCGACGTGTTAAAGTTGAGATCGCTGCCTCGCGGGATAGATCGTCACAATATATACTTATTGAGACCTGCCAAACGGCTTGGGCTGCGGCCGGCGCCCGAGGTGCAATTGTCTTGCCCGCCTCGGACACTTTCCTGCCGGCATCTGGCGGACCGGCCGATGTAAAGGCGCGGATGATAGTGCACAAAATCCGGTAGCTTCCGTTGCGACATCTATGGCTTTTACCAGTTGGGCGTCCTACATTGACGTGAACGTAAACGTAATTATTGGGCCCGCGCGGAGTATGATCATGCAAGATGTCCTTAATGTGCCAAAATCAAACTGGCGTCAGGATGAAGAGATCTCCATTTTCAGCGAGGCCGTCGGTCAGTTTTTCGAGAACGAGCTCAAGCCGCATGTCGAAGAATGGCGGTCGGCCGGCAAAGTGCCGCGGGATGTCTGGTTTAGGGCGGGTGAGCAAGGTCTGTTGCTCCCGTCAGCGCCGGAGCAGTATGGTGGCGCCGGCGGTGATTTCCGACATGATGCGGTAATTATCGAGCAGCTTGAATGGCAAGGTATTGCCGGCTTTGGCCTTGGTTTACATAATGCGATCGTCGCGCCTTATATTATCCATTATGGCACGGAAGAGCAGAAGCAGCGTCTGCTGCCCAAGCTTGCCACCGGTGAGCTGGTCTGCGCCATCGCAATGACCGAGCCGGGTACCGGATCTGACCTTCAGAATATCAAGACCGTCGCGACGAAGGATGGTAATGGCTATGTCATTAACGGCTCGAAAACGTTCATCACCAATGGCCAGACCGCCAATCTGATCCTTGTCTGTGCCAAAACCGACACCAGCAAGGGCGCCAAAGGGATTTCAATCATGATGGTTGAAACCGACGAGGTTGAAGGCTTCGAGCGTGGTCGTAATCTGAAAAAAATCGGTCAGCCAGCCGCAGATACGTCCGAGCTTTTCTTTAATGATGTCAAAGTGCCGGCAACGGCATTGCTCGGCGAAGAGGAGGGGCAGGGCTTCATACAATTAATGCAGCAGCTTCCCCAGGAGCGCCACATTATCGGCATTCAGGGTATCGGGATGATCGAACGCGCGCTGAAGGAGACCATCGCCTATGTGAAACAGCGCAAGGCATTTGGCGGGACCATTATGGACTTCCAGAACACACAGTTCAAACTGGCCGAATGCAAGACCGAGGCCACGGTTGCAAAAGTATTCGTTGATCACTGCACCGAGCAATTATTGCGCGGCGAGCTGGATGCTGCCACGGCGTCTATGTCGAAATACTGGATCAGTGATCTGCAGTGCAAAATTATTGATGAATGTCTGCAATTGCATGGCGGCTGGGGTTATATGGATGAATATCCGATTGGCCAGATGTATCAGGATGCGCGGGTCCAGCGCATTTATGGCGGCGCCAATGAGGTTATGAAAATGCTAATCGCAAGGACGCTGTAGACAATTGCCCGATCGAGAGATTTTAAAAACCGTATTTCCGGAGCCGTCTGATAGTTCGAAGTCGCTCGGTTTCGACCTGATTAGCCTCGATATGACGGCAATGACCGCGCGTGTCCGGTTTGATGGGCGCCAGGAATTCGCTAATCCGGCCGGATATGTGCAGGGCGGTTTTCTGTCGGCAATGCTCGACGATACAATGGGGATGCTTGCGGCGGTCAAAATGAAAGGCAGGGCGATGCCGTCGACAATCGATCTGCATACGACTTTTGTCCGGCCTGTCAGAGTTGGCGAGATTGAAGTCGCAGCGCGTATTCGGAATGTCGGCCGGCAGATCATTTTCGCCGACGCCGTCTTGTTCGACAAAAGAGGGAAGGAGGCGGCGCGTTCACTGGCGTCGCTCGCAATCAATCCAATGAAGGCTCCGGCCAGATAAGAATTTATAGAGGAGATGCCTGATGACTGAGGCTTATATTTATGACGCTGTAAGAACCCCGCGGGGCAAAGGAAAGAAATCCGGAAGCCTGCATGAAATTACCGCCCTCGATTTGGCAACGCAGTCACTGCAGGCGGTGCGTGACCGCAATGAGCTGGACACGAGCGATGTCGATGATGTTGTTCTCGGCTGTGTGTCGCCGGTTGGCGAGCAGGGGGGTGATATTGCCCGGATTGCTGTCTTGAACGCCGATTATGCCGAGACCACGGCCGGCGTGCAGATCGACCGGTTCTGCGCCTCTGGACTGGAAGCCTGTAATATGGCGGCCGCAAAGGTGATGACCGGCGAAGCCGATATGGCCATTGGCGGCGGTGTTGAGAGCATGTCGCGGGTGCCAAT
>CBFHPC010000011.1:0-30419 GCA_965657655.1 Henriciella sp. | reverse complement strand
GCCGAGCGACTGCCGCCTGATTCTTCGAAATCATCTTCGACATAGCGTGCTTCGGCTTGCAGGAAGACATCATTCGAGAAGGTATGGCGTGCGAAGATTTCGATCGCCGGTGTCCAGTCATTCTTTGCGTCTTGATCAACGGCAAGCGCGGCAATTTTCTGGCTTTCGTCAAATTTATAACCGAGCTGGACATCAATGCCGATCTCATTTGCGCCGGTTGTCAGCGAAATTTCTGCGCCGAGCGGAATTTTTGACCTGTCCTGATCGACTTCAACTGCGGTCCCAAATGCCGTTAGCTTATTTTCCGACGAGAAGCTGTTGAAGCCGATATAAGGTTCGATTTTCCAGTCGCAGGCTTCGGACATGCAGAAGGATTTACCAAGTCGCAGATCAAGCGTCGTACTTTCATAATCGGTCTTCTCGCCGGTCGTCAGCGTGAATTCGCCATCGCCAAGCCCAAGGCGTGCGTCAAACGCCAGCCCGCTTGCGAATGATAGCCCGTAATAGAAGGTCGGCGCGTCGATTGAGCCATCTAGATCAAAGCCGCTATCCTGGCCGCCGACATCGGACATTGCCAAGCCAATACCGATTTCGTGGGTCATGTCTTCCGAATGCGCCGTGAGCGCGAATGCTCCACCCAATACAAGCAGTGCGATTGTATGACGTAATCTGGTTTTCATTTATCTGTCCCCATTCTTGAAATTTAAATTGATTCAGGGCGATATTGTCGGCGAAAGCAAAAATTCACCGAATTATCACGATCTGACGATAGGCATATTACATTAGTTTGCCTGATCGCAAAATCGTTCGGTGTGTCGCGATATCGGTTAATTGACCGGTCAGCGGGCCGGTTCAAGCGATAGCAATAAGGCCGGATCGATATAAAAATCTCCCCCCCGATCGCTACTGCCGGCATTTCTCCATTTTACCGCCCAGTGTAAATGCGGTCCGGTGGTTCTGCCAGTATTGCCAGATTTCGCGATCAAGTCACCGGCTTCAACATAGTCGCCGGGTGATGCAATGACTTCATTCAAATGCATAAACACCGATAAGAGGCCATCGCCGTGATCGAGGAAAACCGTTCCGCCTTCATAATAGAGATCCGGATCCCCGAGTGTAATGGTGCCGGCTGCCGGGGCCATAACCGGCGTTCCGACACCGATGGCGATATCGTAGCCTCTATGCACCGACTGGCTCTCGCATACTTCACCGTTTGCCCCGACGCCGGTATACTGGCGTACGGGTCCGAAGGGCGAAGATTCCGGCCCATTGGCGGGACGTTGAAAGCCATGGCGAGCGCCATTGCCAGATTCGAATCGGGAAAAGGCTGTCGTCTTTTTAACCCAGCTGCGTCCGGCATGTGCTTTTTGCGCGTCCGTGCGTGCATCGATTTTATCGCAATCTAGCCCCGTCAAATAGCGCACCGGATCGTCGCGTTCTTCAATTGTTATAACCGCCGGGATGCTGTCGATATCATTGCTGGTTATCGTTAATTCTAGTGGCGAATTGCGCTGTATGCCGATGGTGGCAATCCCGTCCTCATTCACCGGAATGCCGGTTTGTAGAATCTGGTTGCCTGCAATGACACTTACGACCGAATTCGGCGCCGCTTCACAAAGCAGCAGACCGCCCTGAACGGCGAGGCCCCGACACCGGCTTGCGGTGTCGGCCGATGCCGGCATCATACTGAGCGGCGCTAGCAATAGTGCGAGATAATAAACAAATCCGCGCATTATTTCGACGTCACCATTCTCGTCGCCGCAGCCTCGGCATCGATATAAGGCTCCTGTAAGTCAACGCTCCAGTAGCGCAGGGCGGCAAGCGGGATTCTCGCGGCCGTCACGGCGCAAACGACAAAGTCGCCCGGTGCAATGAGTTCCAGGTCCGCATCAAGATAGCGGATGACGGCTTCACCTTGTTGGCGGTCGGTTTTCGTAAGCATGCCCTGTCATATCCCAGACAAATGCCAGTGGAAAGTGAATTTCTCTGAAAGTTCCGCTTTGTTCCCGTGAACAAATGTGGTACAAACTGTGTTCGGCCATTCCTGGCCAAGTTTAATTTTACTGATCTGGACGAAAGGTAACGACTCATGGCCAAATCGAATCTTCATCTTGTCGACAAGGAGTCCGGTGTGGACAAACAAAAAGCACTCGAGACCGCTCTTACAAATATTGAGCGGTCATTTGGTAAAGGTTCGGTCATGCGTCTTGGAGAAAAGACGTCAATGGATATTGAGGCCGTTTCTACAGGATCTTTAGGGCTGGACATTGCCCTTGGTATTGGTGGGCTGCCAAAAGGACGGGTGATTGAAATTTATGGGCCGGAGAGTTCGGGTAAAACGACTTTATCTTTGCATGTGATTGCAGAAGCCCAGAAAAATGGCGGTGTCTGTGCCTTTGTTGATGCCGAGCATGCGCTGGATCCGGTCTATGCTGGAAAGCTCGGGGTCGATCTTGATGATTTGCTGGTCTCGCAGCCCGATACGGGTGAGCAAGCGCTTGAAATTGCCGATACGCTGGTGCGATCTGGTGCCGTTGACGTCCTGGTCGTCGATTCGGGTGCTGCGCTGACGCCGCGTGCCGAAATTGAGGGCGATATGGGGGACAGCTTGCCCGGTCTGCAGGCCCGCTTGATGAGTCAGGCATTGCGCAAGCTGACTGGTTCAATTTCCAAATCGAAATGCATGGTGATTTTCATTAACCAGATCCGGATGAAAATCGGCGTAATGTTCGGAAGTCCGGAGACAACCAGTGGCGGTAATGCCCTGAAATTTTACTCCTCTGTTCGCCTCGATATTCGTCGGATTGGCTCAATCAAGGATCGTGACGAGGTGGTCGGCAACCAGACCCGGGTTAAAGTTGTTAAAAACAAGGTGGCACCGCCATTCCGGCAGGTTGAATTTGATATTATCTATGGTGAAGGGATTTCGAAAACCGGCGAACTTATCGATCTTGGCGTGAAATGCGAAGTGATTGACAAAGCCGGATCCTGGTATTCTTACGGTGCCGATAGAATTGGACAGGGGCGTGAGAAAACCCGTCAGTTCATGAAAGATAATCCGGAGATCGCAGACGAAATTGAAACCGAAATTCGCAAACGCTCCGGCCTGTTGTCGGATGTACTGCTGGTCGAGGGTGGCGGCGTTGAAGATGGTCAGGCCGAGGCTGGTTGAACGGTTTCTAACAGAAAGCTGGCAGGCAACATCTTGGCGAGGTGGTAAACTCGCCATATACCCTTAGATTGTGATCAGGGCGGCTATTTAGCCGCTGGCTAAGGATGAAATTTATGACCGGTGTGAACGAGCTGCGGGACAGTTTTATGTCCTATTTTCAAGGGCTTGACCATTTGAAATTGCCATCGGCGCCGCTGGTGCCGGAGCATGATCCCACCTTGCTGTTCGTGAATGCAGGTATGGTGCCGTTCAAGAATATTTTTACCGGGGCGGAGACACCGACATCAAACCGCGCGGTGACGTCGCAAAAATGTGTTCGGGCCGGCGGAAAGCATAATGATCTCGATAATGTCGGCTATACGGCCCGACATCACACCTTTTTCGAGATGCTGGGCAATTTTTCGTTCGGTGATTATTTTAAGGATGAAGCGATCAAGTTCGCCTGGGATCTGGTAACCGGTGAACTTGGTTTGTCGCGCGACAAATTACTGGTGACGGTTTATTCCGAGGATGAGGACGCCGCCGGGCTCTGGAAAAAGATTGCCGGTCTAGGCGAGGACCGCATTATCCGCATTCCGACATCCGACAATTTCTGGTCGATGGGCGATGTCGGTCCATGTGGCCCCTGTTCCGAGATTTTCTACGATCATGGTGATAAGGTCTGGGGTGGCCCGCCCGGAACGGCCGATGAAGATGGCGACCGGTTCATCGAGATCTGGAACCTGGTTTTCATGCAATATGAGCAGACAGCGGACGGGTCTCGCCGGCCACTGCCGAAGCCGTCAATCGATACTGGCATGGGGCTAGAACGCATGGCCGCTGTCCTTCAGGGCGTTCACAATAATTACGAGATTGATTTATTCCAGCACCTGATTTCGGCTGAGCAGGATCTCTATGGCCAGCGGGCTGAAGGCGATCTTCTGGCATCGTTCCGGGTCATTGCTGACCATTTAAGAACGTCATCTTTCCTGGTCGCGGATGGCGTGACCCCGTCAAATGAGGGACGGGGTTATGTGCTCCGGCGGATTATGCGCCGCGCCATGCGGCATGCGCACTTGCTGGGGGCGCGCAAGCCCGGAATGCACAAACTTGTCGATGCGTTGATCGACGAAATGGGTGGCGCATTCCCGGAACTGGTCCGGGCTAAAGCAACTATTGAAAGTACATTAGAGGCTGAGGAAGGCCGGTTTCAGGCCACCCTTGGGCGTGGTCTGGCCCTATTGGATACGGCCAGCGAAGGACTGCGCCACGGTGATGCGCTGTCGGGCGATACCGCCTTCAAGCTTTATGATACGTTTGGTTTCCCGCTTGATCTTACCCAGGATATTTTGCGTGGTCGTGGCATGTCGGTCGATACTGACGGGTTCGAGACGGCTATGGCCCGCCAGAAAGCCGGGTCGCGCGCCGCTAGTTTTTCTTCAGGTGACGCCGCAACCGAGAGTATCTGGTTCCGGATCAGGGATGATGTCGGTGCTACCGCGTTTCTTGGCTATGATCAGCTCAACGCCAGCTCCGAAATTGCGGCAATCATCGCTGACGGGCAAAAATTGAGTACGTTATCCGCCGGAACCTCTGCCGAGATCATCTTCAAGGCGACGCCATTCTATGCCGAAAGTGGCGGACAGGCCGGGGACCGGGGTGTGATCGACTTTGCTGATGGCGTTCGGTTTATTGTTCAGGATGTCGTCAAACGTGCGGGTGATCTCCATAGCCATATTGGCGAGATGGTGGGCGGTACCGTAGCGCCTGGTGCAACTGGGGCATTAGCCGTTGATCCGGCGCGGCGCGCACGGATTATGGTTAATCATTCTGCAACCCATCTGCTGCATGCCGCCTTGCGTAATATTCTGGGCCCGCATGTCGCCCAGAAGGGTTCGCTGGTTGAAGAAGACCGTCTGCGTTTCGACTTTTCGCATACAGCGCCCTTGGGGGCAGCCGAGATCGAGGCAATTGAGGATCAGGTCAGCGCGGTTATTCGGCAGAACCAGCCAGTCGGTGTCGCGGTTACAACACCTGATAAGGCCATCGAAGCGGGTGCTCTGGCATTGTTCGGGGAAAAATATGGTGATGAGGTCCGGGTTCTGACGATGGGCCAGGCGATCGATGCTGACGAGACGACCGGTGATGCGTCGGCCTATTCTGTCGAATTGTGCGGTGGCACGCATGTCGACCGGACCGGGGACATTGCGGCATTCGTTATTACCTCGGAATCGGGCGTGTCGGCGGGTGTCAGGCGTATCGAGGCCGCGACCGGCGCAGAGGCGATCAACTTCTTGCGAGGCCGGGCGCAAATCGCCGTCGATCTGTCGGAGCAGTTGAAGGTGCCATTGAAGGATTTGCCCAAGAAAATAAGCAGTCTGAGCGAGGAACGCCGGCAGTTCGAGCGACAGCTAAATGATGCCAAACGGGCGCTTGCAATGGCAGGTGACGGGACCGTAAATGCCGGTCCGGACGTCATCAACGATATTAAAGTGATCGCCCGCATTGCTGAAGGTGTTGGCGGTAAAGACTTGCGCGCGCTGATTGACGAAGCCAAAGGGCAATTGGGCACGGGTATCGCCGCCTTTATTGGCGTGAATGACGGTAAGGGCGCGATTGCGGTCGGGGTAACGCCGGATCTCACTGACCGCTACTCTGCGGTGGAACTGGTAAAGCTCGCGGCGGTCGAAATGGGTGGTAAAGGCGGTGGCGGACGGGCTGATATGGCGCAGGCCGGTGGTCCAGATGTCGCGAAAGCAGAGGCGGCTTTAGCGGCGATCCGAAAGGCGATTTAGGCGTTTGAGGGTGCAAATATCGGTTCGACATCGCCATCTGACCAGACTGGATATTTGACCATAACCGACCGAAACAGGTCACTATTGACCAGGCAATGCAGCCAGCCATGCAGTTCCGGCCAGGCCTGGTCTGAAAACCAGGCCGGATCCGCGATCGAGAATTGCCGGACAAAGGGAAAAATTGCGATATCCGCCAGACATCGCTGCGGCCCGAACAAAAACCGGTTCGTCTGTAATCTGTCCTGCAAATTTTCGAGATATGGTATGGCTTCGCCGCGGTGGTAGCTTGCATCGGCACCGTCGTACCGGCTGGCATATTTGTAACGATCAAGATGATGTTTGAAACCGGTATCAAAGGTTTTTATCAGCGCCGTGATCTCGCTGATACGCGCCTCCGTTTCGCCCTGCCAGTGTTCCGGATCGTTTTGATCTAGCGCCCATCGGATGATGTCGAGACTTTCGTCCAGGCATTGACCATCCGGTAAAACCAGCACCGGAACCGTGCCTTTTGGCGATGCCGCCAGCATCTCGCTTGGTTTGTTGCGCAGGACGATCTCTCTTAACCGACAAGACTGCCCCGATATGCTGAGCGCCATCCTGGCACGCATGGCATAAGGACAGCGCCGGAAGGAGTACAGGACCGGCAGGCTGGTCATGCCACGCCCGATTTGTTGCGTGGGGTCATGATAACATCGTCGCCAATATGATTCTCGCCGCGCGCGGCCGCGAGCCGCACCTGTTTCTGTCGCTCGCGCAGGGCGGCAAGTTTGTCCGCGCTGATTGTACCGATACATTTCGGGCATGAGACCCCGGCTTCGAAATCGGCATGGGCTCTGTCTTCGCGGCTGACCGGCATGCGACAGGCGTGACAGAGTTGATAATCGCCCTGCATCAGGCCGTGCCCGACCGAAACGCGATCATCGAATACAAAGCATTCACCATGCCATAGGCTATTATCCGCATCGACGGTTTCGAGATATTTTAGAATGCCGCCATCGAGATGATAGACCTCCTCGATGCCGGTGGCTTTGACATAGGATGTGGCTTTTTCACAGCGAATGCCGCCAGTGCAGAACATGGCGATTTTCGGGGTCCGACCGGTCGCGGCGAGGTCGCGCTTATATTTATCGAACCAGTCGGGGAACTGCCGGAACGTTTCCGTATTAGGATTAATCGCACCGTTAAAGGTGCCGAGTTCGACCTCATAATCATTGCGGGTATCGATTACGATTGTGTCAGGGTCCGCGATCAGCGTATTCCAGTCTTCCGGCTTTATATAGGATCCGACAAGCTGGGTCGGGTCGGTGCCGGGCACGCCCATTGTCACGATTTCGGGCTTGATTTTTACTTTAAGACGCAGAAATGGCATGTCGCGACAGGTTGAGGTTTTAACCCCTAAATCGCCGCACCCTGGCAAGCCTCGCAGCGTCGCCAGTGTTTGATCTGCGTGAACGGCCGATACCGCAATGGTGCCGTTAAGCCCTTCTTCCGATAATAAAACAGTTCCTTTGACGTGGCGGCGCTGCAGGGCCGCCATCAGGTCATTCTGTATCAGGTCGGGCCGCTCGAAGCGGACGAATTTATAAAAAGCGATTACACAAATGTCTGACATGCCGTCCCTATGCCAGATATGTCGGTCGCCGAAAAGGCTCGCATCCCGGCAGCGTGTGTCCGGAGCCCGTAAAAGGCCGGTGACAGCGGCCTTTACAGGCCAAGGGCCGCGAGAATCGTGTCAGTATCCCGGCCAAGCACTGGCGGGTCGGAGCGGATGCTTGCCGGACTCGCGGAAAATGTCACCGGGTGCCGCATGCTGCGATAGGGGCCAGCATCAGGATGCTCGCGGTCTGAAAAGAAATCGACAGCCTTGAGATGCGGGTCGTCGAGGACCTCGTGCATCTCGTTGAAGCGCATTGCCGGTATGTTGGCATCATCCAGTAGTGCGAGCCATTCAGTCGTTGTTTTTGTGACCGCTACCTCGCCGATGATCGCATAGAGATCGGTAATGTTTTCAGTCCGCGCGGCATACGTCGAGAATCTTGGATCGTCGAAAACGCCGTCGCGTCCGCCAAGCCGGAAAAATGTTTCCCACTGCTCATCAGAATACGGCACGAGAGCAATGAAGCCGTCCTTGGTCTTATAGGGTTTACGGTTCGCGTTTACCGAGCGGGTATAGGCGACCTTGCCATTGCCCGGCAGAAAGGTCTCACCGTAAAGGTTTTCGACCATGTTGAAAAAGGTAAAGCTTTCAAGCATCGGAACCGAGACGAACTGGCCTTCACCTGTGCGTTCGCGGTGAAAAAGGGCGGCCAGCGTCGCATATGTTGCAAACAGGCCAACCGTTTTGTCTGCCACCAGGCTCGGCGCATAGGCCGGTTCGGAACCGTCCCGCAGCGTATTCAAATGGGCGAAGCCCGATGCCGCCTGTATCAGGTCGTCATAGGCCTGACGCTTGGCATATGGGCCTGCTTCGCCAAACCCGGCGCAATGAACATAGATAATGTTAGGATTAACGGCTTTGACGCTGTCATAATCAAGACCGAGGCGCTGCATTCCGCCAAGCCGGACATTGTGAAAAAAGATATCGGCATCTTTCAGTAACGCCATGATAGCGGCTTTGCCATCCTGGTTTTTAGCGTCGAGCTGAACCGATTTCTTGTTGCGATTAAGGCTCGTAAAAATCGGTCCCAAATCGCCGGTAGGCGACGCACCGGCATATCGCATCAGATCCCCGGATTTGCCGGGCTGCCCTGATTCAATTTTGATGACATCGGCACCGAGATCGCCGAAAATCAACGTTGCGAACGGGCCGAGAACCACGCTCGACATATCGATAATTTTGATGCCCGCTAAGGGCCCTGTCGGGGTCTGCTGGTCATTTGCCATGTGCTGGCCTCCTGTCTCAAATCGCCTTGCAAGTTTATGCCGCCTGTCTGGTCTAATCGACGAAGCTGATTGTATTGACCTCATCTGCCTGTTGTGCGGACACCCTTCGGCCGATTGGCGAGGTGTCCTGGATTAATGGCGCGAGCGCATCGTTGCCGATATTTCCGATGAATCTTCGTCCGTCATCTCTGCGAGCGAATATAATGCCTTTCTCCGGACCCTCGCGGCCATGCGTCACCGTAAAGCTCTCAACAGTGCCAAGCTGTGGGGCGGGATCGATCTCTAGCTGTTTGGTTGGCGTTGCGACCGCCTCGACAGGCTGGAAGGCTTCAGGCTTTTTGGTCGACCAGATGCCGACGGATTCCTTTGTCATCCAGCCACCATTCGCCAGAACCAGACCTGTGTCACCGGGGTTGGCGCGCAGGTGTCCGGCCATCGAGACGATTGCGTGCAAGCTGTAATTATTGCCCGGTCCGCCAAAAAACGGCAGACCGCCGGTAACCGTCAAGGCACGGGTTTCGGTCTCGTGTTGAAGTCCCAGCGCCGCCATGGAGGAGAAGACAGCGCATGGGAAGCAGGAGTATAAATCGAAAACATCAATGTCTTGCTGGCTGCAATCGGCCTGGCTCAAGGCCCGGTCGAGCGCGGTCTGCATCGCCCAGGAACGGTCAAGGTCAGGGCGTTCGGAAATATAGTCATCCGTAGCGTCGCCCATGCCATGAAGATAAACCCGTTTGTTTTTTGCAATCCCTAATTCGTCTGCCTTGCGTTCACTCATCATGATAATTGCTGCGCTCTGGCTGACGGCGTCCTGAGCCATATGCCATTTAAGGAACGGATCTGCGAACGGGTAATTCTGGCGGCTGGGCGTGGCTAGAAAGTCGACATCGAATTGGGTGTCGAATTGCGATTCCGGATTTTTGGCGGCGACCGCAGCGAATTTCACGAACAGTTCGGACATGCTCCGGCGGTGCTGACTGCGCGTTTCGCCCCATTTATGGGCGAGAATATTTTCGAAAATGGCGTACAGGTACGCGGGAACTATCAGGCCGTGTTTGATCTCGGTCCGGTTAAGAAGCATGGCGCCCGGTCCGCGATCCTCAAATGGCATGTCGGACTCGTCGGCCCAGTTCAGCACCATGCCCTGAGCGGTGGCAGACTTCGCCGCTTTGATGGCTTCGGCGCCGGTGATCAGGGCACAGTCGAACTCGCCGGCATGAATGCGGCTGGCCATTTCATTCGCCATTTTCTGGCTGCTATGACCACCGGCGACTTCATATATCGCATGCTTCGGGGTAGCCGAAAGAGCGCGCGCAATCGTCCCGGGTGGATTGGGTGTCAGTCCGAACGGGTGGCGGGGGCGGGGGGTCGAATCCGCAATCGTGCGGGCAACGGCCAGCATGTCGATCTGATCTGGCATAATACCGGCGTCGGCGAGGGCACGTTGACTGGCCTGAACACACAAGCCCGTCGGGGACGGCGCCGTCGCGATACCATCGGCGGCGGTCCAGCGATTAGTGACCTGTCCAACGCCGACAAGAACGGGGGTCTGGCCTGTCGTCATTATTGTTCTCCCTGTATGGTCTAGCATAAGGGATAGGCTAATGCCTGCGGGGTTCAATAGATATCCTTGGGACAACACGTACTTAAAGCATCGCTTTGGAGCAATTGTCGTAGCGTTTATTGAGGTCGTACAATATTGCGCAACGGAGGGCGGGCCATTGAGGGGGCGTTTAGGCAGCCGCGATCAGCTTAAATTGAAAAGCCGCTGGATCATCCAGACCGCGCCTGCGACACCGATCAGATAGGCCGCGCCAAGCTGGATATAACGAAACAGCCGCGGCAGCAGACGCAACAGGACGGCTCCGACCAGAAGCAGGACCAGAACAAAGGCCAATTGTCCGAATTCGACACCAAGATTGAAGTATAGCAGGGCGAGCGCGCGTTCATCTTGTGGCAGGCCTGTTTCACGCAGCGCGCCGGCAAACCCCAACCCGTGGATGAGCCCGAACAGAAAAGCGACAAGCCATGGCTTAAGCGATTGCGGTCTTCTTTTATTTTTCAAATGCTCGAATGCTTCACGTGCTAGAAAGATCAAACTCATTGCAATAATGATCTCGACGGCTGTTTGGGGAATGTCTGCATTTGTCAGCACAGACCAGGCCAGCGTGAGTGAGTGTGCAAGCGTGAACGCGGTGACGGTCACGAGCAAGTACCGGATGCGTGTAATCAGAACCAGGCCGATGACAAACAGCAAATGATCATAGCCTTGTAAAATGTGCTCGACGCCAAACCTTAGAAAGTCATGATGGCCGGAATCGTCGCCTGAACCGAGCTCAAACGTCCGGTCTGACGGGCGCAGCACGGCATGAATGGCCGGCTCGTCCATCCGCTTCAGGCGCACAAAGACATCTGTCAGGGTTCGTTCCAGTCCAGCTATTTCAAGCCTGCCGGACCGCAGGTCGCAATCGATTTGGTAGCGCTCGATATAGGTCTGACTGGTCTGGTGTATTGCGCGTGTCGAAACGAGACATGTTTCCGGGAAGACAGGTTCCAGTCGTAGCCGATTGCCATCGGTGACCGGCTGTTTCCAGACAATTTTGAACGCCGCATCATGCGACTGTTCAATGTCGAGATAGGCCGGTTTGACCTCATGCGCTGCCGCCAATAGCGGCGCGGCTGATATCAGTATCAGCATCAGGATGAGTCTAATCATCCCTGTCACTCAGGCAGGCCTTCTATGTCGACCGGGTAGCTGGCAACAACCTCATTGATCGCGGCTACATTGGCTTCGCGCCGCCTGACATCGATAAAATCGTTACGGACAGCCGTTCTGACATGTTCGAATGGTGGCAGGCTTGCGGCCTCGCGACCAGTGACGCGTATCAGGTGCTGGCCGAATGCGGAGCTTACCGGACCGGTCCAGGCCGGGCTTGCTGAGAGCGGGGCAATATCACGGGCAAAGCCTGTGCCAAACAGCCTGGCGACTTCCCGGACCGGGATGTTGATATAGGATCGCTGGAGCATAAAGGGATCGCCAGTTTGGAGCCAGGCGCCGCTTTCACCGTGCCCGAGGGTTTGCCCGATATCACGAATAGTGTCGGGATCCGCTGCCGTGAAGAAAATATGGTCGAAGGAAATCGTATCCGCGGTTTTGAACTTTTCCGGATGGGCCTCAAACCAGGCCGCAAGCTCGGCATCATCGGGCTCGGCCAGTGGCGCTGAATCTTCCAGAATGAAGGTCATTTTCTGGGCCAGGCGTCGCTCGATGACAATATCATTCTGATCCAGCCCGAGACGCCGGGCTTCTCTGGCCAATGCTTGTTCGCGGACATGATCGGATATCATTGCAGCCAGCCCGTCGGGCGTTGGCTGTGTGCCCGCTTCAATGGTGTAGAGGGCGATGAGCCGGTCGACCTGTTCAGCGCTGATATGTATTTTCTCCCGTTCTGATGGCGTCAGCCCAACCAGAAAATGGTGGCCTGTCAGAATTATAATCGCTGCAATGAAGAAGTGCAGCATGGGGTCCCGTAACAGTTTCAACATCTATTTGGGAATGCCGTACCAGATCGGAGACGTATAGGCGCGTTCCTGTATCAGGGGCGGGGTATCCGGCCGTGGCGGGGTTCCATTGGAGAGAGCCTCCCAGGTCGACCACCGGCAGGTCGGGTTTTCCAGGACTCTGACATAATAAGCTGCATCCTGATCGCTTACAAAGGTCGGATCGCGCCAAACGGTTTTCAGTTCGCCTGCGCCAGAACCGGTTGGTGCGCAGCTGGCCATATCGACCCCGGCGTCATTTTCCGGACAACGATAAGTGTCTGCAGACGGCTGGCCTGTTGCGCAGGCAACGTCAAAAACCTGTTCGCTATTCGCGGTGACCTTGATGATTTGTGCCCGCTGCAGTGCGGCGGCATTGGGATCGCGCTGGGCCCAGACGAGGAAGGCTGGCACGCGGCCGTCGCCGGCCAGCTGTCCACCCATAGGAACACCGCTGCTGTAGGCGGCGTGCACGAGGCCGGGATCTAAAAGCATCGCGCTGTCAAAATCGAAGCCGGCGAAGAAGCGAACGCGCATCCGTGGTCCGGTCGTTGCGTAGGTTTCCTTTCGCCGGAATGCGGCAAAGATCGCTTCGCGGGTATTTTCCTCGGCCCAGACGCCGGTCAGCCCGGAGGCGCTCCAGCGCGCATAAAAAGCGGTGCTCGGGGCGCTTTCATCAAGCGGTTGGAAGCCGTCCCATGTCCGGGCGCCATCTGGCGGCACCGATCCCCTTAATTCCGGCGTGCCGTCGACAACGCCGACTTTCGACCAGAAATCGGCTTCATTATAGGAGCCCGCCACGACATGTGTATCGGAGGCGCCGACCAGTCCGAACTGGTACGGGTTAAAGCCGTCGCTTTCAGCCAGTGCGAGACCGGTGCCATAGGCTTCGCGGACAAAGCCGCCGCTGAGCAGGGTTTTTTCACTGGTTGCAATCAGGCGGTCGTAAATTTCGAAATTCGCCCATTCATCATTTGGTGACAGATCGGGGTGGGTTTCGGAGGTGCCCTTCACTTGCGTGACCTCGACCAGTGGCTCGTTACGCATGCGTTGATCGGCATAGGCTGCGGTTAAAGGCATGCCATTGAAGGTTTCGGTTTTGAACATCTGACCATCCGAGACATTCGAATTGTGCGGTATCGAAATCGCGTCCAGCCCGTCCTCTCTCAGACCGTCCATCCAGTCCCATAAGTCTTCCGGATTCTGGGAGTCCAGCGCCGAAAAAATTTGGACCGGCGCCTGATCGGCAAAGAAGACATTACGGTGCAAATTGCCCGCTCCGAAACTGTCTGGATCCGGTCGCGGTTTTGTCGAGGTGAATTCATATCCTGAGAATGTGGTAAACCTACCGGGTTCATAATGAGCTTCGGCGGCGGCCACATTGTCTGCCCAGGCTGAATTGCTAACAGCCTGATCGTAAATTTCCTGATCCCGCTGACCTGATCTCAAGGTGCCGGCGACGTCGAGGAAGGCTTCCCGGACGGTGTCGAGGTCGCTGGAAAACATGCGCGCGGCTTGCGGCAGTGCATTTAATCGATGCCCGGCAGTATTCATGGCAGGCAGGATGCCAAGATATTCGGCGTGGTCGGTTACGGCATAGAAATCAAGTGGCCCGCCGGCAATCTGCATATCAAAGCCGAGTGGATGGGGCACTTTATCCCCCTTGGCAAAGCGGTAGGCATCATCGGCGGTTCGTCTGACGTTGAAGATATAAGCATCGAAGCTGTTGCGGGTATGAATGTGAATGTCGCCAAAATAGGCATTGCGGTCGGGATTATAGTCGATCGATGCAAGCGGCGTTTCGGCAGTATTGTTCGAACCAGAGGGGTCGGTGCCAGTCTGGTCGGGTACAGGCTGGCTACAGGCTGTAAATAAAAGCACAAGCGCGGATGACCCGGCGAAAGCTAAAGATCGCATTTTTAGTCTCCCTTATTTTCTTTTATTGGCGGAGCTTAGCGCGCTGGCGGTGTTTTTCTAGATTTTTTTGAGTTTTGCTGATCCCGGCGGCGTTTGCTTTGTCCCCATTGCTCTCCGTCAAACACAATGGTAGTGACCCGCTCGCATTCTAGCCAGGGAGATCAATATGGCGCTTCGAGTTGGTGTCGTAGGAGCTACAGGTAATGTTGGACGGGAGCTGTTCAACATTATGGATGAACGCGATTTCCCTGCAGATGAGGTTTTCGCGATCGCATCGCGTCGTTCAATCGGGCGCAAGTGCAGCTATGGCGATAAAACGCTGTCCTGTCATGATATCGAACAGTTCGACTTCTCCAAACTTGATGTTGTTCTGATGTCGGCTGGCGGGTCAGTTTCTAAGGAATGGTCGCCGCGTATCGCCGCGGCCGGCGCGATTGTTATTGATAATTCATCGGCCTGGCGCATGGATCCCGACGTGCCGCTGGTGGTGCCGGAGGTGAATGGCGAAGCTGTTCTGGACTATGGCAAGAAAAATATCATAGCCAATCCGAATTGCTCGACCGCCCAGCTGGTCGTGGCACTTAAGCCGCTGCACGCGGCTGCCGGTATCAAGCGGGTCGTTGTCTCGACCTATCAATCGGTGTCGGGCGCAGGCAAGGCGGCCATGGATGAATTATGGACCCAGACCAAGGGTCTGTATGTCAATGATACGCCAACGGCGCAGGAATTCTCGCGGCAGATTGCGTTCAATGTCATTCCCCAGATAGATGTCTTCATGGAAGATGGCTTCACCAAAGAAGAATGGAAGATGCGGGTCGAAACCCAGAAAATCGTCGATCCTGCGATCGAACTGGTCGCGACCTGTGTCCGGGTTCCGGTGTTTGTCGGTCATTCCGAGGCGGTTTCGGTCGAGCTGGAGGATCCGTTGAGTGTTGAGGATGCGCAGGACTTATTCCGTAATGCCGATGGTGTTGTTCTGATTGATAATCCGGAAGAGGATCAGTTTGTGACACCGGTCGAATGCGCGGGTGAATGGGCGAGCTATGTCAGCCGTGTCCGGCTCGATCCAACCACGAAGAATGGTCTTCTATTCTGGAATGTCTCCGACAATTTACGCAAAGGGGCAGCCCTTAATGCGGTTCAGATTGCTGAGGAGCTTATCCGGCGTTCGGTTCTGACGCCGGCTGTGTCATCGGTCTCTAGCTGACGATTTAAATGTCTTGCAGAATTGCCGCATTTTTCACTTGCGCGGCGGGCTCGGATAGGCTTTATGCGGCTTTCAGCCAGTCACCCGCTGGCGTTTTAAAATCAGGAAGCGGGCGTAGCTCAGGGGTAGAGCACAACCTTGCCAAGGTTGGGGTCGAGAGTTCGAATCTCTTCGCCCGCTCCAAATCACTCAAGACACGATAAAGCTAAACATTGCCTGGCGCTGGCCGCGGCGATTTTGTTCGCCTGGCCCCTTCGCGGTGATGCCTAATTCTGCTCTGACCCGCTAGTCTGACGGGCCAGGGTTTACGGCCAGATTTCAGAGCTGTATTTCAGGGCTAGATTTCAGGGCTAGATTTCGGGGCTAGATTTCAGGGCTAGATTTCAGGGCTAGATGAAACCGAAACGTTATGCCTCGTCAATAACAACGACAAGTCGGGTCAGCTTCAGATGCTCAATTGGGGGGGAGCGGTGCAAAACATGGCCAGTCGGCGCGGCGGGCCAGCGCTTTCCCTTTAAGAGAATTGGTGCCCCCGTAGCGACGGTTTCTGACCGTTCGGGTTGTGCGCCGTCCCGGCCAGCATAACCAAATTGCGTGCCGGGTCCCGAATAGGTGCAGATCATCCGTGCCGTCACCATATCCTTATGAAACTTGCGGCAGGCATTATCAGCAATGCACTCGATGCGGAGCTGGATCAGGGACGTATCGAGAATATCTGCAAGACGCGCTGCAAGCTGTCCGATATCTACCGCCAGCCATTGGCTTGCTGCCGCATCAAGTCCGCCCCACTTGTCCAGAATTGCGGCGACATGGTTTTCTGCTTCGGCCGGGTGCATGCAGCTGCGGACATTCTCAACCTCACCAATGGCCCAGTCGTTTAAAGCCCTGGCAATGGCGGGCGGAATTGCCCGGTCCCAGATGACCCCCTCGACGGTATCAGATCTTATGGCCTCGAGATTTTGTCGATGCCGGACGATCTGGATCGGTGAGAGTGATGGCAATTGCTGCGACGGTTTGCCTGCAGGTAGATTTGGATCTGGTCTCACGCGGCAGACTTTGCAAATTGCCAGAGTGGAAATGGGTCGGGAATGTCGGGAATATTGTCCGGGGAATAGGCGACCGTTGCCGGTAACAAGGCTGCGTCAAGCTGTGCTTTCAGGGCATCCCAATCAATGCCGGCTCCGATAAATACCAGCTCCTGTCTGCGATCCCCGAAAGGGTCGCGCCAGTGATCGGCAAGATAGGACTCGACCCCTTCGCCCTGAGGCCATCTTTCCTGCGGGACACTGGCCCACCAGGTTCCGATCGGTTCGACGCTCGACAGCGCCCCGGCCATCGAGAATTCGGCAACCCAGTTGGGACGTGTGGCAAGCCAGAAAAGACCTTTCGCCCGGATTACGCCTGGTAGCTGTCCGTTCAGAATGGCGTTGATTTTCTCCGGCTGAAATGGCCGGCGAGCGCGATAGACGAATGAAGCGACGCCATATTCCTCAGTTTCGGGCGTATGATCGGCATAGCCGTAGAGTTCCTTCGCCCACATCGGATGTTCATGCGCCTTGTCAAAATCGAACAGGCCGGTGTTGAGAATGGCGGTCGACGGGACCGCCGAATAATTTGTTTCGATAATTCGGGCATCTGCATTCAGGCTGCGGATGATCTTCCGGGCGGCATCGACTTGATCGGGCCGTGCATCATCGACTTTGTTGAGAACAATGACGTCTGCAAATTCAATTTGGTCGGTGAGCAGGTGTACGAGCGTTCGTTCATCATCCTCTCCCAGGGCTTCACCGCGGTCCCGCAGAAAGTCATGGCTCGAGAAGTCACCTAATAGGTTAACCGCATCGACGACGGTTGCCATTGTGTCAATACGCGCGACATCCGACAGACTTTCGCCCTCTTCAGTGCGGAAATCAAATGTTGCCGCAACCGGAAGCGGCTCGGAGATACCAGTCGATTCAATTAGCAGATAATCGAACCGGCCCGCATTTGCCAGACGTCTGACCTCGGCGAGTAAATCGTCCCGAAGCGTGCAGCAAATGCAGCCATTCGACATCTCGACCAGGGTCTCGTCGGTCCGGCTTAACGCCGATCCTGCCCGCACTAGATCGGCATCAATATTGACCTCCGACATATCGTTCACGATCACCGCAACACGCAGTCCTTCACGATTATTCAGTACCCGATTGAGCAAAGTTGTCTTCCCGGCCCCCAGAAAGCCGGACAGAACGGTAACGGGAAGGCGGGCATCGGGCGAAATGGCCATGGCAGATATCTTCTTAGATTTGAGGATGGATTTCAATTGTTATGTTATATTATAACATAAATTCTTGTCAATTTGATTCAGCCTGTATGAATGGGGGGAAAGGCTGCCACGGGCAGAGCGCTGACAGATCGAAAATGGTGCCAAACCAACAAATAGGCGCCCCCCGATATGTCGCCTAATTTATCCAGATTGGGGAGGACCAGGCCATTTCATTTATTGTGGCGGGGACATTTTCCGGGGGTATCTGACCGAGACGCAGGCTATCATAAGTTGACCAGCGGCAGGTCGGGTTCTGGATAATGCGGGCATAGTAGAACGTATTTTGTCCGGGTCGGTAATCCGGGTCCGACCACAGCGTTTTCAGTTCTGGAGCGCCTTTGTCCTGATCAAATTCACACGTGTCTATGCTTACACGGGCAGCTGTCTCTGGACAGCGCGACGTGTCGGGATCAATGGCACGGCCATCGCTGCATACGACATCGTGGACTGCTTCGAAAGTCTCGCCATTTTCGGTCCATCCCTTGATGATCTGGATCCGGTCGAGCGGTGCGGTCATCGGATCCTGCAAGGCCCAGACGAGAAAGCTCGGTGACGAGCCTGTCGTCGCCGCCAGTCGGCCTCCCATCGGGACCCCGTCACGATAGGCGGTTTGGAGCAAGTCGACTTGGTTCGGCAGGCCGGCGTCGAAATCGAAACTCCCAAACAGCCGCAACCTTATGCGGGTTCCGCTGGTGGCATAAACTTCCTTTTTCTGCATGGCGTTGAACAGGGCATCTCTGGTGTTCTCGGGGGCCCAGATCGCGGCAAGTCCGCCCGGATTATTCATCAGGGCGGGATAGTTCCCACCCGGGCCGGCGCTTAGCCGGCGCCGGGCTGTTGCAGTCGGAAAGCCGCTGGATCCGCGAAAATCCCATTCTTCGGTATCCCCGGGTGTTGAATTATGCGTGTCGGTGGCCCCGATCATGCCGAAATCAAGCGGGTTGAAGCCAAGTTCATTGTCCAGCGCCAGGCCAATTTTCAGCCCGTCCCGGGCCATTGATGTCGACGCTATACAGCCAATTGTCTGGCCGTCTTCACAGCGCGGCAGAAATTGCTCAAAACCACATTCTTCATCGGTTGTTCCGACGCCGATGGCACATTCGGAATTGCCTTTAATCTGATACATTTCGACCAGCGGTTCGAACTGGTCTCGCAGTTGCCAGTCGGCTTTAGTATAGATGTCGCCGTCAATTGTATGATTGGCAAAGGCCAGTCCCCAGGTTTTATTCGGATTATGAGGGATGGTGATAAATTCACACGGTGCCTGACAGCCCTCATTCAATTGTTCCCAGAGATCAATTTCGGTCAGGGCATCAAAAGCCGAGACGGCTTTGCGAGGGACCGTACTGTTGCGGAAGATGACATTGCGATGGATTTTGCCACGCCCTGGCAGGGGGGGAGAATATTCATAGGCAGCGAAGGTCGTAAAGCGGCCAGGGTCATTATGGCTGTCGGCCGCCGCGACAATTTCGGCCCAGGTTTGTTGCGCGTATAGAATGGCTCTTGCATCTTCTTCTGCACTTGTTTCAGCGAGCAATGCCGGCGGCCGTTGTTCACCGGCGGCGCGCAGACGCAGGAAAAGATTGATACTGGGGCGCTGCATGTCCGCACATAATGCGCGCATGTCTGCACCGGCATCCTGATCTTTACAGGCTTTATGCAGCATGAATCCTTCGGCATGGTCGGTCACCGCGCTAAAATCGAGTGGCACCGCAAGCTGTACCGACCGGCCTATTGGTGAAACTACCGGCTCACCCCTGGCAAATTGATAGGACTGGTCAGGGGTTAGCCTGTTGCCGAAAATATAGGAGTCGAAAGACTGGTCGGTGTGAACGTGCAGATCTCCGAAATAAACGTTCTTGAGTGGATTACTGGCAATGACAGCGTCTATAGCGGGCTGCGCAACGGGAATTGTGAAGGCGGACTCGTCTTCGGCTTCGCCATCGGCCCGCATTTGCAGCATGTCCCCGTCGCTGATCAATGGCGCTGACATTCGGCTCTGTAGGACAAAATAGCCGCTCATCACAATAATGAGAATGATTAGCGCGGCCCAGTGATACCATCGCATTGGGTGTTTCCTCCGTGGCAACCCGCTGTGATCTTTCATTCATGCACCCGCCTATTTATTCTGCAGTTCGAATTGCAGCACGTAAAGCGAAATAGTGGGAGGATACGCGACCAAACTCGCTGATCTGCGCAAGATCCGCTACGCCTGTATCGCTGCGGGCCGGCCGTCATAGCCCTCTTACCGGAGCATCAGGCGGAAAAGATGCCAAATCTGCGACGCTTGGAAGGTTGCATATTTGACGATGATACAGTCTTTGCCGCATTTTCAGATTCAGCCCTTCGGTCTTGACACAAACTCAGATCGAAAGAGCCTGTCAGGCGCGTCATGCTGCAGCGCTCACCAGATTATATTGCCAATGTTCCAGCTAATGATCGCTGGCGCCACGGATTGGCGCCAGCCCTGCCGGACAGCTGCGCCTTTCGGTCTGTCTGGTGAAAAAGGATTCTTTTGCACGGCGATATTTTACGATTATGAGCGATGTTTCCGAAAAGCGGGGGTCGCCTGCCGTGGAAAAGCCATGAGAATTACGTAAAGGGCTTTGTAAATCCACGCCTTAGTCTGAAGAATATCAGGCCTGAATTCCGCCAGGCATCGGATATGAGCCGGTTGAGCTCCGGTCGCCGGTTTAACATGGCCATCGCTACCGGGTCGGCTATTGCCGGCTAATCCCGGTCGGTCTGACGGCGAAACCAGCTGGAGGTGCCGACGATCAGACTAGTCTGACAAGAAAACGCTCACAAAGCCTGCACCGGTCCAGTAAAACAGCTCGGCAGATGTTTCAAACCGCGTCAGTAGCAGCGCATCGGTCGTGACTTCGATCGTGTCGGGATCGCTGCAATTGACTGCAGGGCTGATATCATTCCGGTTGCGGCGGGCCTGGCGTTGCTTGCCGCACCAGGTGAGATGTTCGCCAGGTGGCTGACGGGAAATGCCATAATTTGAAAGTTGCGGGCGGCTCAGGGATTTGATGAGATGTTCAGCGCGGTCATTATTGGAGAGACGGACGACCAGCGGCGTTTCCGGTCCTGTGTTTCGGAAAAAGGCGGAATCGTCTGTTCCGTCGCCGTCAAAGTCGCCATCGACAAACAATAGCGAGGCCGGAACTTCTGGCCGAATGGTCAATGCAGCCCGCATATCGCGATCATGGTTGCCGCTTGCATGTGTCTGGGTCTGGTCGACCGGCGGCGGCTCAGGCGAACACCCGGCTAGCAAACCCATCAAAGTTCCCAAAATCGTGGCTGTGAAGATATTGTTTGGCATCAAATGGGCGGCAGCGGGTTGGGGTGAAGTGTCATCGGTGAGATATAGGCGTGAGATGTTAGGAGGTAGTATCCCGAACGTCGAGCGCGGCGATTACCATAAATGCCCCCTTCCGGTGTGCTGCCCCTAACGGGTAATATGTCGCGAGCTGGTAACCATTTGCATCAGCCAGTTTGCAGAGGGCCTTGTCGGGCGCTTCTTTAAGATTCAATCCGAATTCGATTTGCTCGTCGGTTGCCGATAAGGCCTGTTTCATACCGGCCTTATTGGCCATGGCGAGCACTCGGTCACCATAAAAATCTGCAATGAGAACGCTTCCGGGCGCCGCAATCGAGCGAATGGTCTTGAGGGTCGCGTCAATCACTGCCGCACTGAGATACAGGGTCACACCTTCCCATAGAAAAATTGTTTTCTGGCCTGGATCATAGGCCGAGGTCATTAAAGCATCGCTCCAGTTCGGCCGGGTGAAGTCGACCTCGATATAGTGAACATGGTCGCGGCTAAGCCCGGCACGCTCCAGCGCGTCGCATTTTGATCTCTGAACGGTCGCTTGATCGAGCTCGAACATGGCCATGCCGCACGTTTTAAGCGGCCCATAGGCGCGGGTGTCGAGGCCTGCGCCAAGCACGACAAATTGCGTTGCCTGTTCGGCATAAGCGTCGATGAGGCCGTCAATTCTAGCAGATCTTGAGAAAACAAGACTGGCGATACCCGCCTGATCATCGTCTGGTAAGACCGGATAAAGGATTGGTTGGCCGGCAATGCGCCGCGCAACCATGAGTGGAAAGAGTGTCAGACGCAGTCCGAATATCGAGTTGTTTGGCAGGGCACCCGCCAGCCGCTTTGCGGCGAGGTCATCGCGCAGGCCGAAAATGTGTGCTGTCCACCGGCCATTAATGATTTCGACAGCGGTCTGTGACAGGCCGAGCTGTTTACTGCGCCAGATCTGTTTATAGCCTACCCAGGCGGCGCCAAGAATAGAGATAGGCAGCCAGATAATCTGCAGAGGAATGTAAATTATCCAGGCGAACTGTTTCATTGTGATGTAACTGGTTGTGCGTGTCCGGTGCCGGAAGCCTATTGATTTTTTTGTCCGAGACAAGGCTGTCCGTTTGCGGCGCCGCTTGCATAGGGCTTGCCGCAGTGCCAGTGATTTGCAGTGGCTGCGTTTAATTGGAGCGTTTGAAAGATAGGAGCGGCCGCGCCAGCGCGTCTTCATTGATGACGGCCTCTGTCTCCGCCTTTTGCCGGCGCGATATCCCGGATTTACTGGATCAGAAAAATTCGCCTATAAAACTGGTCGTGATGTGAAGGGGAGTAAACATGCATAAGACGTTTCAACCGGACGCGCCGGCGGCGTCAGAAATAAGTTTCGACGATTTTCTGAAAGTCGACATCCGGCTGGGGACAATTGTTCAGGCAGAAGCTTTCCCCGAAGCGCGCAATCCGTCTTATCGCTTATGGATCGATTTCGGACCGGCGATTGGCGTGAAGAAGAGTGCTGCGCAAATCACCGCATTGTATGAGCTAGACGAGCTGGTCGGGCAGCGTGTGATGGCGGTTGTCAATTTTCCGCCTCGCCAGATTGGACCGATGCGGTCGGAAGTTCTGGTCCTCGGATTTGGTGATGAGCATGATCAGATCGTGCTGGCTAAACCGGACGGCAATGCGCCGAACGGCGCCCGTATGGCCTAATCATAAGCGATATAGAATGGCTCGCCTCACCAGAAAGCCGTTTGTTCAATATCAGGCTGGCCGTGTCGATGCTGCGTCAGCGTAGCCGGACCCGGTCTGTCTATGTGCCGGACACCGCTTGCTGTTGGCAATTCGCGCCGGTTCGTCGTTTTAATCTGGTGGCGGGATCACGCTTAATGGAAGTCTCGGCTTTTCGGAATGATCCGGACATTGCGCGGGTGCTTACGTAAATCTTCCATTGGCTGGGGTAATGAAACGGATTCGGCCGCATGTTCTGGCGCGTTTATCGGTGTGTCGCCTGTTTGCGGGAGCGTGGTCTGATCGTGACCTGTATGGGGATCGCTCTCTTTGAGATGATTTATCTGCGCAGTTTCCGATAAAAGCTGCAAGTCACCGGTCCGGTCAATCAGCTGGTCGACGACAATATGGGTTACATTGTCGGCAGTCTGGACGCGGCCATTCACCAGCATAATTCGCGCGCCCATCAGGACGGATCTGTAAAGGGTAGCGATGCGGGGCCAGACCACCAGATTGGCAATTCCTGTTTCATCTTCAAGTGTGATGAAAAACACTCCGTTTGCGGAACCGGGCTTTTGCCGGATCAGGACAATACCTGCGGTTTGAACACGCTGTCCGTTTGGCTGGCTGATTGCAGCTTGTGTCGTTTGTATTCCATAGTCTTGATAATAGGAACGTAGAAACCGTATCGGATGGTTTTTGAGCGATAGGCGGGTTGTCTGATAATCCTGCAGGACATGTTCCGATGCCGGCATCGGAGGTAAAAGCGTAATATTGTCAGGGCCTTGCTCAGCGGTGTCCATGCGCGCAAAGAGTGGCAGTGTTTTCCCGCTGCTTTCTCCACGAACTGCCCATAGGGCGTCGCGTCGGTCAATGTCGAGCGAGCCGAACGCATCGGCTGCGGCGAGCAATTCCAGACTGTGGCGGCTTATACCGGCACGCCGGCGGATGTCTTCCGGGTGCCCGTAGCCGTTCCGCCGGGCGCGAATAAGGGCGTCGATTTCGTCTGCGCGTAGGCCGTCAATTTGTCGGAAACCAAGCCTTACGGCGCATAAGCCATTATCGCACGGCTCCAGTGTGCAATCCCATTCCGACATGTTGACGTCGACAGGGCGTACTTCGACACCATGTTCCTGCGCGTCGCGTACAATCTGTGCCGGGGCGTAGAACCCCATGGGCTGGCTGTTTAGCAGGGCCGCACAAAAAACGTCCGGATGATGGCATTTCAGCCAGCTTGAAACGTAAACCAGAAGTGCGAAAGAGGCTGCATGGCTTTCCGGAAAACCATATTCGCCAAACCCTTTGACCTGATCGAAACAGCGTTTTGCGAAGACCGGATCATATCCGCGTGCGATCATGCGGGACACCATCATGTCTTCATAATTCAGAATGGTTCCGACCTTGCGGAATGTCGCCATCGCCCGCCGCAGTCCATTGGCTTCGTCAGGGGTGAACCGGGCTGCATCAATCGAGATCTGCATTGCCTGCTCCTGAAAGAGTGGCACCCCGAGCGTACGTTTCAGGATCCGTTCCAGTTCGTCAGCCGGGCCATGTTCGGGTGCAGGACTGGGATAGCGTACGGTTTCCTTGCCCTGGCGGCGTCGTAAATAGGGGTGAACCATGTCACCCTGAATGGGACCTGGCCGGACCAGCGCAACTTCAATCACCAGGTCATAAAATGTCCGTGGCCTCAGCCGCGGTAGCATGTTCATCTGGGCCCGGCTCTCGACCTGAAAGACACCCAGACTGTCGCCACGACAGAGCATGTCATAGGTCGGGGTATCATCGGGCGGCAGGCTCGCCAGTGTGTGGGCTATGCTTTTATGCTGGGCCAGTAGGTTGAAGGATTTCCGGATGCAGCTGAGCATGCCAAGCGCCAGGACATCGACCTTCATGATGCTCAGCGCGCTGAGATCATCCTTGTCCCATTCAATGAATGTCCGGTCGGCCATGGCGGCGGGGCCAATCGGCACCGTTCCGGTCAGGGCGTGGCGGGTAAGCACGAAACCACCGACATGTTGCGACAAATGTCTGGGGAATCCGATTAATTGCTGACCGAGCTGCATGGCCTGGCGCAAAGCCGGGCTGTCGGGGTCGAGTCCGGCCTGTTTCAAATGCTTGTGATTGAGTGGTGTCGACTGACTGCCCCATACTGTTTTGGCGAGGGCTGACGAGATCTCTTCTGACAGGCCAAGGGCTTTGCAGACCTCGCGGATTGCCGAGCGTGAGCGATAGGAGATAACGGTTGCAGTTAAGGCGGCGCGATCGCGACCATATCGTTGGTAGACATATTGGATGACTTCCTCGCGGCGTTCATGTTCGAAATCGACATCAATATCCGGAGGTTCCCGGCGCTCTTTTGAGAGAAACCGCTCAAATAGAAGACTGGTTGTTTTGGGATCGACGCTTGTAATACCGAGACAGAAACAGACCGCGGAATTGGCCGCAGACCCGCGGCCCTGGCAAAGGATATGTTGCTGTCGCGCCCAGGCAACAATGTCGTAAACAGTCAGAAAATAAGGCGCATAGTTAAGCGCGGCTATCAGTGCCAGCTCCTTGCGAAGGGTCGCTGCGACTTTGTCCGGGACGCCATCCGGATAGCGCCATGCCGCGCCAGTCCAGGTCAAATGATTCAGGTGTTGCTGCGGGGTCCGGTTTGCCGGAACCGGCTCGTCGGGATATTCATAAGCCAGCTCGTCGAGACTGAAATTGCATTTTTCGACGATATCCTGAAGGCGCGATAAAGCCGGTGCGAAGCCAGTAAACAGCCGGGCCATCTCCGTGGGTGTTTTTAAATGGCGCTCTGCATTCGCAGTCAGGCGATAACCCGCCGTATCAATCGTGCAATGCTCACGGATACAGGTCACAATATCCTGCAGGGGACGCCGGTCCGGAACATGATAGAGCACATCATTGATTGCGACCATCGGGGTTCCCGCTGCTCGCCCTGATTGTTCAAGCCGGGCGAGATACTCGTAATTGCGGCCGGAATAGGGGTAGTGCGCTGCGAGATAGCATCGCCCCGGCCAGATGCGGCCGAAATGTTCCAGCTGGGTCTGGAATGTCTCATCTCGCTGTCCGGGGGGTAGGATCAGGAAAATCTGACCTTCGCCATAGGCCTCAATGTCGGCCACAGTGATTATGCAGTCGCCCTTTTCAGTCCGTGATTTGCCGAGCGAAATCAGGGTTGAGAGACGTCCATAGGCGTCGCGGTCGGTGGGGTAACAGATGATTTCCGGCCCATCCTGTGGGATCAGACGTGCGCCGATGAGCAATTTGAGACCAAGTGATTTAGCCTGAATATGCGCCCGGACGACGCCAGCTAATGTATTTCGGTCGGCGATCCCGATGGCGCTATACCCCAATTCAGCCGCGCGGGCGACATATTCGGCCGGATGGGAGGCGCCATATAGAAAAGAGAAATTCGTTGTGGTGGCGAGCTCGGCATACTGGGTCATGCGAATAATCCATGAATATACCAGTCCGGCGGACCACCACGGCCATCATCATACAGGCCGTTGCGAAACAGCCAGTAGCGTTGCCCGTTTTCATCTTCAACGCGATAATAGTCCCGGCTACGCGGTAGTTTCCTGACCGGATTCCCCGATGGACCAGGCGCGTTCTCGCGATATGTCCGGGGTCCGGTCTTTGCCGTGGGCCGGCTGTCTGGCCGGCTCATATCCGGTATCGACCCGGGACGGGCTGTCGCGCCTGCTCCGGGGCTGTTTTTTTTATACTGCCACCATTCAGGGCCAATCCGTTCAGGCCCGTCAGCACGTCGAACCACACGTCTAATACGCCGCCATGTGAAATATTGGGGCGGCCCGTCGGGGACTGCAGAAATAACGGTTACCAATTCCGGCGGGTCGAGAAAGCGCAAGGGCCGCGGACCGACTGGCGATTGTGATATGCTGGGGATATCACCGTTAAATGCCTGTATATATTGCGCGCGCTCAGGAATATGGCTGTGGCGGGTCTGATTGATTGCAATGGCGGTCTCGCCAAGCTTCGCTGATAGTCTGTCGGCGAGGGCGGCGAGTGCGACAGGATCGGTATCACTGCTTGCTAGATCACCTGATAATGCAATCGACGAGATGTCCATCGGGCCTGTCCGGTTAGCTTCAAGCATGAGCATGTCGATGCCGAAGCCGGGATCCAGGTCCGCCAGTTTCTCGTCGAACAAGTGCAGGATGTGCTCGCGCGCCCGGGCCGGCTTCGCCGTATTTATCGATATGCTGTCATGTGTGCTGTCGGCACGAAAGGCATGCAGCGTGAAGCTCCGGGCGCCTAGGCCGTGGTGACAGAGCGCGTCGCATAACATGTCTGCGAGTTGAACGAGTCCGATCGACAGGGCGGCGCTTGTCGAGACCGGATCCGGACAGGCTAAGCGAGCACACTGCGCGGGGGCTGGACGAATGGGGTGTATCGGATCGGGCCGTTTGCCAAGCGCCTGATCTAAACGTAGCAAAACCGCCTCGGCCGCGTGTTTGGATGGAAAGCGGCGTTCCAGAGCCTTGCGGTCGATTGAATAAAGCTGCCCGATCTGACGTAATCCGAAGCGTTGCAGTAATATTTCGGCTCTGGATGAAAGACGCAACGTGGAGATGGATAAGTCCGCGAGCCCTTCGGCTTCTTGGCCGGGCTTGATCAGGCAACCCGCTTTTGCGCGGGCCAGTGCTGATGCGGCAATCGGCGTGCCGGCGACTGCCAGCCGGTGCGGGAGGTTGTTTTTCAGCAAAAGAGCGCTGACTTTTTCCATCATTGCGGGCTCACCGCCATACAGGTGATCGCAACCGGTGGTTTCCAGGATCAGCCCGTCCAGCTCGTCAGTGGCAACATGCGGGGCAACGCGGATCAGCCACAGTGCGAGGGCTTCCAGTGCGGCCCGGTCTTCTAACCGGTTGATGTGTTCCGAGTCCAGCTCGGGTAAACGTGCTTTAGCATCCGCGAAACTGAGACCGGTTTGGATTGCAAGTTTCCGGGCGGACTCATTGGCAGCGACCACGGTCAGGCCATGCTTTCCATGTTCCACCAGGACGAATGGCCTATGCGTGTCGGGATCCGGTTTTTCAGGGTGCGGTGCCGTATTCTGGCCAAGTATGCGTGCCCGTCTCAGCCGTATTAGAGGCCAGTCCGGAAACCACAGAGAGAGATAACGTTTCATCATTTAGTTCGAGGGTAAAATTGAGCGGGGTTATGTGTGGCATCTGCCGGGCGCGTTCGAGTACAGCTTGCCAGCGGATCGAACCGGGGGCTTTAGGGTCGTATCGGTTCTGGCAAGAGGGTTGTGTTGAGATACGCCATCGGGCAGCTGCCGCCGTCGAGCCCTGCCGGGTATGGGGCATTAAAAGCAGGATTGGGACACCACAACGCTGTGATGCCAGTGCCAGCCGGCGTGAGGCTGTAAAGTCGAGGTCTGGTATCTCTCCGACAACGAGACTGACGGTCCGGGATTGAACAGCCTCTTCGATCGCCCACAGGGCATTTTTAAGGCGCCGGGTTCGCGCGATAAGCATCGGCGGAGCCGAGGGCCGCAACTGGGTCAGCCCTGATGGTGAAACGCGGCCATAATTCATGTCACTCATTGTCTGGTTAACCCAGACCGCAACGCCGGCTTTGATCTGGCTTATTGTCAGGGCAAAGCCGGTTGCAGCAGGCATATCGCCAAAACTAGCTGCGATGATTTCATGCAGGCCTTCAGCGCCAAGACCGAATGGAAAACGGGCATTACCCGGCTGCTGGCCGGCGCTCATGCGGAAAATGCCAAGTGCGGAGAGAGCGTTTTGGTTCATAATGTTCTTATTTTGTTCTAGTCAGATCTTGTCAAGTTCTATCGCTCGGAATCATTTTTGAGAGTCCCGGGGTGCGCATCGATGCGGTGCATTTTTATTGTGTCTGGTGCGTGTTCTGCGGCGGCTAATTTCACCATAGCGGATGATAAGCGAGCAATCTTGCCGGCGGTTTCGACGGGGGGAAGAAAGCTGTGGGAATCGTTTGCGACGATGCCGGCTGGTCCGGGGTGGCGGTCGGCTTATATCGGCCGTTGCGGGCCGGCGCCTATAGCGGCTGTATGCGGGCCTGCTGCTTGTGGTCGGGTTGTCTGAGAGGTCCGGGAGGCGGCATTGCCTGCTGCCTGGTATCAAAACTCAGCGCAAAAAAAGAGCGGCCCGAACCGAGCCGCTCTTTATACTGTGGATTGTGCGGATGCTTAGAAGCCCATGCCGCCCATATCAGGCATACCGCCGCCGCCCGGCATTGCCGGCGCGTCTGCTTTTGGTGCTTCTGCAACGCCAGCTTCTGTTGTGATCAACAGACCGGCAACGGATGCAGCATTTTGCAGCGCTGAACGGACGACTTTTGCAGGGTCGATAACACCCATCGCGATCAGATCGCCATACTCTTCTGTCTGTGCGTTGAAGCCGAAGCCTTTGACATCGCTATTGATGATCGTGTTGACAACAACAGAACCTTCGACACCCGCATTTTCAGAGATCTGACGTACAGGCGCTTCAAGCGCCTTACGAACGATATCAATACCGGCTTGCTCGTCATCATTCGACCCTTTGGCCTTGATGTTGCGAGCTGCAGACAACAGTGCTGTACCACCGCCGGCAACAATGCCTTCTTCAACGGCCGCACGGGTCGCATTGAGTGCATCATCGACGCGGTCTTTACGCTCTTTCACTTCGATTTCGGTTGCGCCGCCAACTTTGATGACTGCAACACCGCCAGCCAGCTTGGCCAGACGTTCCTGAAGTTTTTCACGATCATAATCAGAGGATGTATCATCGATTTGTGTGCGGATTTGAGAAACGCGTGCTTCGATATCATCTTTCGCACCGGCACCGTCGACAATGGTTGTGTCGTCTTTGGTGATGTTGACGCGCTTGGCTGTGCCAAGCATGTCGAGCGAGACGTTTTCAAGTTTAATGCCGAGATCTTCCGAGATCATCTGGCCACCTGTCAGGATCGCAATGTCCTGAAGCATGGCTTTACGACGGTCACCGAAGCCAGGGGCTTTAACCGCAGCAATTTTCAGACCACCACGCAATTTGTTGACTACGAGGGTCGCCAGGGCTTCGCCGTCAACATCTTCTGCGATAATCAGAAGCGGGCGTTGTGACTGTACGACGCTTTCAAGAATGGGCAGCATTGGCTGCAGGGAAGACAGTTTCTTCTCGTGGAGGAGAATGAACGGATCGTCCAGTTCTGTCGACATCTTGTCCGGGTTGGTGACGAAGTAAGGTGACAGATAACCGCGATCAAACTGCATGCCTTCAACAACATCAAGCTCGGTTTCAAGCGATTTTGCTTCTTCAACCGTGATGACGCCTTCATTACCGACTTTTTCCATCGCTTTTGCGATCATTTCGCCGATTTCATAGTCGCCATTTGCCGAGATCGCACCGACTTTAGCGATCTCCGAATTATCTTTCACCTTGCGTGAATTGCGGGACAGATCCGAAACGACTTCGGCGGCGGCTTTATCAATACCGCGCTTGAGGTCCATCGGGTTCATGCCAGCGGCTACCCGCTTCAGACCTTCACGGACAATCGCCTGGGCTAGTACGGTCGCTGTTGTA
>CBFHPC010000010.1:0-31791 GCA_965657655.1 Henriciella sp. | reverse complement strand
CACCATTCCGACGCGCGAGCGTAGTGTAACCGGATTGACGTCGGGGGCATTGATATCTGTCCCGTCAATAATGATTTCGCCCGAAACCCGGGCATCCGGAACCGTGTCATTCATGCGATTAATACAGCGTAAAAAACTTGTTTTTCCGCAGCCGGAGGCGCCGATCAAAGCGGTTACGGCGCGGTCGGGAATCTGCACGGAGACGTCCGTTACCGCCGGCGTATTGTCATAATAGACACTGAGATTGCGGGTTTCGATTTTTTCGCTTTGCAGGCCTGCATCTGTTTCGACCGGCCCGGTTTCTCTATTCATCATGGCGACCACCTCCGGTCGAATTTCAGTCGGACTGCAACCGCTATCAGATTGATGATAATTAGGAACCCGACCAGTACCAGTACCAATGCCGAGGTCATCGGTTCCCATGCCCGCTCGGCCCCCGAAAACCATTTGAAGATTAAAACTGGTAATACGGTTGCTTCTTGATCGGGAGAGGTCGGCACCTCGTTTACGAACGCGACCATGCCGATCAACAATAGGGGTGCAGTTTCGCCAAGCGCCCTCGCCATGCCAATGATTGCGCCAGTTATAATCCCCGGTGCGGCCAGTGGTAATGTGTGATGAAAGACCGTCTGGGCGCGCGTCGCACCGATCCCGAGGGCGGCGTTCCGGACTGATTGCGGTACAGCCTGCAGGGCCGCTTGCGAGGCCATAATAATGGTTGGCAGGATCAAAAGACCAAGGACAAGCCCTCCAACCAGTGGGATCGAGCGTGGCATATTGAAGATGTTCAGGAAAATGGCGGCACCGAGTAGCCCGAAAATAATCGAGGGCACAGCCGCCAGATTATTGATGTTCACCTGTATGATTCCGGTTAGCCAGTTTTTGCGGGCGAATTCTTCCAGGTAAATTGCGGCTAGAATGCCAATTGGGATTGCAAAGATTGCCGTCACCAACATTGTTAGTATGGATCCGGCAATCGCGGCAGCGGCGCCGGCAAGCTCGGGATATGTGCTGTCTGAGCGGCTTAGAAGATCAAAATTGAACTTTCGGATTATGCGCCCTTGATCCTGTAAATTCGTGAGCAGTGCGATCTGATAGTTTGATATGTTCCGGTCGGTTTCGACTGTTTCAAGTATGAGGGCCTCGAGCGGTTCCGCTAATCTCAGATCTTCGGCGGAGGCCCCGACAGTGAGGGTCTTTAGGTCAAGCCCGGTCTCTGAGGCAGCAACGAGCGTGAACCAGTTCTGGCCCGACCTCACGAGTATGTCACGCGCCGGCTGGCCTGCCACTCGCGGTGTCGCCGGATAGGAGGTTGCAAGCTGACCTCGCCCGATTCCGGTGAGCGTATAATTTGGGCCCGAGCGGTGCTGGAGGGATGTCGCACCGGATAGCTCCAATCGCTGATGGCGTCCGATCTTCTGTTTGAGAAACAGGTCGGCATCGTCGGAAACAACAATATCGAAGGTCTGTCTGGTGCCAAGCATATCCAGATTGGCCGCGGTTTTCCTGGCAACTGGCAAGACGCCAAGGCGCGGCAGCATAGCGAACAGTGCACGCGTCTTGGGGGTCGCGCTTGCAGCATCCGGAAACAGCAATATTAACCGGTCTTTTACGAGCTTGTTGAAACCGCTAATATTACTTTCAATCCGGACCGGATCCAATGTTGCATCCGGCGCGATAATCCGTCGCTCGAGCGGCAGGTCTATACGCAGATAGTGCTTGCTGAAAGCTGACTGGGCTTGGCTTATAATCGACGAAAATAGAACAAACAGGGCGAGGACAGCCAGGCCGATTGCGGTCGCGCTATAGGCCTGAAAACGACGCTCGGCGGCCTGCCGCCGTTTTAGCCGCTTCAGCGCGTTCGCACCGGTGAACGGGCTATCGTCAATACCGGCCATGGCGGGTTTGTTATGCTGCTTGCTCATATTACTCATACTTCTGCCGGTAAGTTCTAACGACGCGAAGGGCGATCAGATTGAAGCCAAGTGTGACAATGAACAAAACGCTACCGAGGGCGAAGGCAGATAGGGTTTTCACACTGTCAAAAGCGGTATCACCGGTTAACAGGGCGACAATTTCAGCCGTAATAGTTGTCATGTCAGATGTCGGATCGAGCGTTATCTGGGCCCGTTGACCGGCGGCCATAACCACAATCATGGTCTCGCCAATGGCCCGCGATAAGCCTAGTAGCAGCGCTGCAATAATGCCGGGTAAAGCGACCGGCAGGACAACGTCTTTGATCATTTCCGATTTTGTTGTCCCGACGGCTAATGCAGCTTCCCGCAAAGATTGCGGCACCGCATTTATGATATCATCGGATAGGGATGATACAGTCGGCACGATCATGATCCCCATGACGATCGCCGCTGCAAGGGCACTTTGGGGTTGAGCTGCGAAAAAATCATCCGGGACAATCGGCAGATTGTTGATCCATTCGGCGCCGCGCCGGATCAGCGGGGCAACCGTCAGGGCGGCGAAAAAGCCATAGACGACCGTCGGAATGCCGGCGAGTATTTCCAGAACCGGCTTGATCATCGAACGCACTTTCGGGCTTGCATATTCAGACATGAATATGGCTGAGAATAATCCAATCGGGGCGGCGACTATCATTGCCAGTATGGCGATGATAACTGTGCCAAAAAACAGCGGGAGGGCGCCAAAATTTTCTTCCGTTTGGGCATTCCAGTCCGTGCCGAATATAAAGGCTGGAAGGCTCGGGCTGCCCGCGGTCGCAAAGAATCGGAGGGTTTCGAGGAAAAGTGAAACGACGATGCCGAGCGTCGTTAGAATGGCAATCAATGCGCAGAGAAAAAGCACCCAGTTGATGACGATCTCGATATGGCTTCGGCTTGAGCTATGGTTTCGGTATTCGCGCGATGCGAGCAGAAATGCGCCGCTCGCGGCGAGAATTGCGACGCCGATTGCCGCCAGCGTCAATTGGCCTTTCAAAGCGATGAAGCGTTGGCGCGCGGCATTGAAAAAGGCATCATTGGTCGGTGCGGCCGCTTCCATGCCGGCATATTCAGCGAGTTTGTCCAGATAGACTTGCCGTTCGAGTATCGGCAGATACCGGATATTGTCGGCGAGCTCGTAAGAAATCAGAGCTTGGGCCATGCGATCTACAGATAGAATATGGACGAGTAGTATGAGCAGTGCCGGTGCCATTGCGCAGAGGGCAACAAAAAATGCTTTGTGATTGGCGCGTACCCCGAATTGAAAGGTTGATATGGTCGCCGTAAGGGCAGGCGGCGGGTTTCTGCGCGCAAATATGAACGCCGTGAACCCGACACTTGCCGTCACTGACAGTAATAAGGACGCATCTGGCAGGTAGGCGAGGCTCGTCAATATCATTCATATTCCCTTCGCGACCATCTTAGGGCGGGATCGTAATAATTATATGACACTAACAGTCCTTTCATTTACGGTGCTATTTTAGAAAGGTGCTGCAGATTTTATCTCGAGTATTTGGTTGGTTTCGGGATGGAATATTGTCAAATTGCGGGCGTGCAGCAGAAGACGACTAGACCGATTTGCCGGGCCGTAAAAATTATCGCCCAAAATGCCGTGCCCGACCGCTGCCATATGCAGTCTTAGTTGATGCGAGCGGCCAGTTTCCGGTTCCAGCTGAACCCGGCAAGCGGTTGCAGACCGCGCCAGAACACGCCATCGGGTCAAGGCCGCCTGTCCGCCGGCTTCGATGTGCCGAAGCGGCCGGGATCGTGAATATTTTGCGATCGGCAGGTCAATCAGACCGGCATTCCGGTCCGGGTGTCCGTCAATCACGGCCTCATAAACTTTCTTGACGCGACGCTTTTCAAATTGTCGTGACAAGGCCGCCTGAGCAGGTTTCGAGCGCGCGAAGAGCAGCAGGCCGGATGTGTCCATATCCAGCCTGTGAACCGTAAAAACCGGTCCGAATAATTGTTCCGTATAGGCGCTCGCGCAAACCGCTTTCTCCGCTCCCCTTCCGGGAACACTGAGAAGGCCGGACGGTTTGTCTATAATGACCAGGTCGGAATCATGATAGGCAATGCCCATCTTTTGTATTTTTGGCGGGCGGTAGATGTGCGGTGCGATATCACCCATGACGGGCCGGCGCGCGTCCGCGCGGCAGCCAGAAGCTGAAGGCGGTGCCGACTCCTTTTTTACTTTCAACAGCTAGCCCACCGCGATGCCGGGCCAGAATGTGCTTGACGATTGCTAGCCCCAACCCCGTACCGTCTATTCTTCCGCCACGACTTTCGTCGGCGCGATAGAAGCGCTCGCCAAGCCGTGGCAGTTTCGGGGCTGATATGCCGGATCCCCGGTCAACGACCCTGACCCATACGGCGGGGACTTTCTGTGACGCCTGAGGCGACAATAGCGTGGCGTGGGCAGCTTCCGGAATTCTTCTCGATACGTCGCTTTCGGCCAGTTCCATTGCATTGGCTGCGCCAATATGAACAGTGATCTGGTCGCCACCGGCGGCATATTTGATAGCATTGCTAATCAGGTTCTGGATTACCTGGGTCATCTCGTCGGGATCTGCGACAACCCAGAATGACTGCGCGGTGTTTTCAGCGACGAGTTTCAGGTTTTTTTCATGGGCCATTTGTTCCAGAGCGTTCACAGCACCAACCAGAAGTGGGCTGAGGTCGATGGTCGTGGACGGAACATTGTGTTCACTGAATTCGATTCTCGATAATGAGAGCAGATCCGAAATAAGTCGTTTCATACGCTCGGATTGTTGGAACATAATCTCGAGAAAATTACCCCAGGACGCATAATCATCTTTGGCCGGACCGCGCATGGTTTCAATGAATCCCGAAATAGCAGTCAAAGGAGTCCGGAGCTCGTGGCTGGCATTTGCCAGGAAATCAACCCGGACCTGTTCGGCGCGACGGATTGCGGTCCGGTCTTCAAGTGTGATGATGACAGTATTCTTGCTTGGACCGGGTCTGATCTGAGCAATCCAGGACTGTCCCTCATTTGGCAATTTGAAGGCGAGCTGTTCTTCGGCACCGGTTTCCGAGACACGCGTGCTCGCCGCCAGTAAGTCGGGCTGTCTGAGGGCTGCTGATGCGCGGACCCCATTATCTGTCACTAACCGAAACACCTCCTTGGCTTTGGCATTTGCCACCTCGAGACGGCCGTCGGCATTTATCATTATTGTCGGAAAGGGCAGCCCATTTATCAGCCCGTGTATCGTATCGGTATAGTCATTCGATGTCGTCTGCTCGATCGCGGCGGATTCGTCTTCAGCTTCGGTCGCAGAAATATGATAATGTGAGGAGCCTTTAAAATAAGCGATCGCGCCTGATATAAGAACCAGATTCGCCAGCGCCCACTCCGCCAGACTAATGCTGGTAGTGAACAATAAAAGGGTTAGGAGACCAACGCAGCCAACAATGAGAACGCGAAAATCCGTACGTCTCTTTTTTCTCGAGGTCAGAATTTTATTAGGGAGGCTACTATTATTCGACATCCTGCCACCCTATTTCAATACCATGCGCTTCAATCTTAAAAGTTGTCATCGCTTAAAACAACCTATGTCTGGAAAGCATCGCAAACTTTAAAGTTAAGTAATTAGAATGTGTTCGATTTGTAGCCTAAGGCCATGTGTCGGAAGCAGCGATTAGGGAAATTAGGAATTAGACATGATGGTTAGGTATGCATTTGGTCTGGTTCCTCTTTTATTGGCGGGATGTATGTCATTCGGGACATCTGCCGGTCCCGAAGCTGATCTTCAGCGGGTTATGGCGAGCTCGCCAGCCGCTTGGCGCCATACCACAGCAGAGATGGTTGAACCGGATCTTGACTGGCTCGGGAATTTCAATGTGCCGGCGCTATCCGCTCTTGTTTCTGAAGCACTGACCCGGAATGCCGGGTTGAAGGCGCAGTATCTGACCGTGATGGCATCACGCGAGCAGCTTGGAGCAGTCCGAGGGCGGGGTTTGCCGAATGCAAATCTCGGCCTGTCATCCTCTGGAAGTTCCGCCTTGCTTGGATTGCCGGGTTTCGAGCAGCGCCGCGAGACAAACAGTTTTGGTGCCAGCGCAAATATTGGCTGGGAACCGGATCTCTGGGGCCGCATTGGCGCCGGAATTGATGCCAGCGTTACCGAGCAGCAAGCGAGTGAAGCGGATTATGCTGCTGCGCGCCTGTCTCTGGCGGCGCAGACCGTTACGGCGTGGTTTGACCTCAACGAGGCGCTTGCGCAAGAGCGCGTCGCGCGCAAAACCTTGTCGGCCCGCGACCGTGCGCGCGAATTAACCGAACGGCGTTTTGACCGGGGGCTCGCATCGGCACTCGATGTGCGGACCACACGATCTTCAGTCGCATCAGCAGAGGCTGCGATTGCCCAGCGGATGGCAGCAAGCGGCAATGCCTCCCGTCGGCTTGAGGTTCTGCTTGGGCGTTATCCCGCCGCCGAGATCGACGCATCGGCAAATGTGCCGGCTTTACCCCCCTTAGGCGACGCCGGTACACCGGCATCATTACTTGTCCGTCGGCCAGACATTGCCGCCGCCGAGGCGCGTGTGGTTGCAGCAGGCTTGCGGGCAGAACAGGCGCGACTGGCCCTATTCCCGTCTTTGAATTTCAGCGCATCTGCCGCAACAAACGAAGATCGTCTATCCTCCGTGCTTGATCCGGCACAGCTGACCGCACAGGCTATCGCCTCTTTGGCTGCGCCGCTGTATACGGGCGGCAGTTTGCGGGCCGAGCGTGAGGCGGCGCAGATCCGGACCGAGGCAGCGCTGGAGCGCTATGTTGCTACCGTTCTAAATGCCTGGAAAGAGGTCGAGGATGCGCGCGCGGCCGATCGGTCCCTGCTGGCGCAAGAGGATGCTTTGTTAAGATCGCTGGAACAGGCGCTATTGGCCGAAGATCTCGCGGAACGTCAATATTCCAGAGGCTTGGTTTCCATTTTTAATCTGATTGAAGCTCAGACGCGGCGATTGAACGCCGAGAGTAGCTTGGTGGCCGTCCGTTCGGGGCGGGCTTCGAATAGGGTCTTCTATCATTTGGCGCTTGGTAGCGGCCTCGGGCCGGCCTTGATGACAAATGACTGAACACTTGGCGAGAGACACAGAAGAAAGTTAATGTCGGAATGAGAGTATTTGCCCCTGCTATCGTAACCATATTGATGCTGATCGGCGTCGCCGCCGGATCGTTTATGGTGTTAGAGGCGATGAAGCCGAAACCAAAGCTTGCCGAAGCGCCCCCTCCGGGACTGGCGGTCTTTTCCGAGGAAGTCCGGCGTGACGATCTTGTTTTTTCGGTCGAGGCGCAGGGTGAGGTTCGTCCGAAGCGACAGATCGCGGTCGCCTCGCAAATTGGTGGGCGAATTTCCTTTGTTTCATCGGATTTTGTCGATGGCGGCTTCATCCGCCGCAATGAAGTGCTGATCCGGATCGAAAGCGCGGATTATGAATTGGGTGTTGTTCGGGCCCGTTCCGGTGTCGCGTCCGCAGAACAGCGTCTGGCCCGGGAAGAAGCCGAAGCGGAGCTCGCCCGCCAGGATCTTGCCAGTCTGGGTATCACTGAGGGATCGCCTCTGGCGCGCCGGGAGCCGCAACTGGAAGAGGCGCGTGCAGCACTCGCCTCGGCGAAAGCCCAGCTTGCGGCGGCCGAGTTGTCTTTGCAGCGAACCGTGATCCGGGCGCCTTTTACCGGACGGGTGCGAGAGAAATCTGTTGATGCCGGCGCCTTTATCAGTCCTGGACAGTCGCTCGGACGGATTTTTGCCACCGATGTGGTGGAAGTTGTACTGCCGATTACCGATATCCAGCTCGGGCAGCTTGGCTTGCCCTTGGCCTTCGAAGCAACCGCCGGACAACCAGGCCCGAAGGTCATTTATCAAGGCCAGGTTGGCGGCGAGCAGAGGCGCTGGGAGGGCGAAATCAAGCGAACGTCGGCGGTTATTAACAGCCAGACCCGCTTGATAAATATCATTACCGAGCTCGAAGACCCTTATGGTCGCGGCGCTGATAATGGGGCGCCAATGGCGCCGGGCTTGTTCGTTAATGCGACGATTATCGGGGCGGTCGTGCCAGACCTGTTGGTTGCGCCGAGAGCGGCTATTCGCGGTGGCAGTAATTTCTATCGCGGCAATCGGGATACGGGACAATTAGAGATTGTTGATGTCGATATTGTTTTCACAGATCCGGATGGGGCCTGGTTTCGCTCCGATCAAGTCCAAGCCGGCGACTTGTCAATTATAAGTCCGATACAGGCGGCTGTGAACGGGATGAAAATTACGCTTTTGCAACGGATGAGCGACGGCTCGATTGTAACCCATTCCGGGTCGCAAGATAATCTAACAGACGATAGCGCTTTAGCTGCAGGCGGAATGGTACAGTCGCCAGTGATGGGAGGGCAGTAATATGACGGGTATTGTATCCTGGTTCGCACGTAATGCCGTTGCCGCTAATCTACTAATGATCGTTGCCTTTGTCGGTGGAAGTCTTGCTTTTAACCGGATGGAACGGGAGATGTTTCCGGTCATTTCGGTCACCGGGGCGACGGTTTCGGTCGCCTGGAATGGCGCTTCGCCTCAGGATGTCGAGGAGCAGATCATAACCCGGATCGAAGAGGTCGTTTCCGATATGAACGGGCTGAAACGCATTACTTCGGTGGCCAGCGAGGGCGCCGGCCGGGTGATGATCGAGGGTCGTGATGATGTCGACATGAAGACCTTTGTTGATGAAATAAAATTACGGGTCGATCAGATTAACAATCTTCCAAGAGCAGCCTTCGAGCCGCAGGTGAGACGTTGGGAGCAACGCAATTCCTATTACGCATTGTCGGTCTATGGCGATATGGACCCGCGGACGCTGAAACGTGTCGCGGATAAGGTCCGCGATGATATTGCCGCGCTGCCAGGCGGTGAACTGGCGGAATTATTAGGTGTGCTGGACGAGGAAGTTTCGATCGAGGTTTCCGAAGACAGTCTCAGGCGGTACAATCTGAGCTTCTCGGATGTTGCCGCTGCCATTCGCGCCGCGTCTCTTAATTCCTCCGGCGGGCGTATGCGGTCTTCCGTCGGCGATGTCAGCATCGCGACCCGGCAATTAGCCGATACCAAAACTGAATTTGAGAATTTGATTATTCGTCAGACCAGTGAAGAGGGTACCATTCGGGTGGGCGATGTCGCCGCCGTGTATGACGGTTTTGTCGATGTTGATCTTAAGGCGACCTATAATGATAAGCCAACCGCTTTCATTATGATCCCGGCGCCAGATGTTATGGATATTAGCCGCTATGCGGCCGGCTTTCGTGATTATATCGAGCGTGCAAATACCCCGGGATCCGGTATCCTGCCCGAGGCTGCCAAAATCAGTCAATTGTTTGACAATTCAGTCCTGTTCCAGGCCCGGATGAAGCTGATTTCTGAATCGGCGTTACTGGGTGCCGCCCTGGTTATGCTTGTATTGGTCCTGTTCCTGCGGCCGTTGGTGGCGCTGTGGGTCACGGTCGGGATTATTACCGCGTTTGCGGGCGGTATCATGTTGCTGCCATTTTTCGGCGTATCCTGGAACGTGCTGTCGACGTTTGCGGTTTTGCTGGTTATCGGGGTGATCGTTGATGATGCCATTGTCGTCGGAGAGAATATCCATAAAGAGGTTGAAAGCGGACGCCGTGAAGGGGTTGATGCGGCCATTGTTGGCACGCAACTTGTTCTGAAACCGATTGTTTTCGGGGTATTGACGACCATCATTGCATTTTTGCCCTGGGCGTTTCTGACCGGACCGACGCGGACCTTCACCCAGCAAATCTCATTTGTTGTGATCGCCGCCCTGCTGTTTTCATTGATCGAATGTCTGCTGATACTGCCGGCGCATCTGGCGCATATGAAAAAACAAGTATTCGAAGGCGCGTCGGGCGGATTGATGCGGGTACAGCGCCGTATTGCAGATAGCCTATTATGGTTTGCCGATACGCTTTACCGACCGGTTCTGGAGATGGCGATCAGGTTCCGTTATGCAACGATTGTTCTGTTCTTTGGCCTGTTCGGTTTCTCGACTGGATTACTGGGGTATGGAATTGTGCCGTTCAACTTTTTCCCTCAGGTCGAGGGTGGTTTGATCCGCGTTACGATCGACATGCCGGATGGTGTTCCGTTTAACCGGACCCTGCAGGTCCGCGATCAGCTCAATGCCGGTATCTTGGCCGCGGGAGAGGATCTTAGAGAGACTTGGGGTGATGAGCTGAGAGTATTGAATGATACACCGGCTTCGGCGGGAGACCCGCCGGTTATTACTGATATGTCGATCGTTGCCGAGACCGGACGGATCGAGGCCTGGATAAGTCTGGTTGAACCCGAAGACCGGCCTGAAACACTCACAACGGGGGACATTACCGAAATTGTTCGCCGCCGGGTCGGTGCGATACCCGATGCCGAAGAGATTAAGTTTGATTTTACCGAAAATGATGATCAGAGCGGTATCCGGTTTGCTTTGAATCACCCTAATCTTGAACGGCTTCGCGAAGCCTCAGCATTGGTCCGCGCCCAATTGGCGACATATGCCGAGGTTTACGACATTGGTGATAATCTGAGTTCATCTGCCGATGAAATACAGATTTCGTTGAAGCCCGGTGCGCAGGCGCTCGGCGTGACACTCGCCGATGTCTCCAGTCAGATTCGTCAGGCTTATTATGGCGAAGAGGCGATGCGATTGCCGCGCGACGGGGAAGACGTCAGGGTGATGGTCAGATTACCTGATCAAGCTCGGCGAAACCTTGACAGTCTCGACAATTTGCGGGTCCGGACCATAGATGGCCGGGAAATTCCGATCACACAGGTCGCAGAATTCAGCTATGCGCCGGGTATCAACCGGCTGATACGGCGTAACCGGACCAGGTCGGTTTCAGTTTTTGCTGAACTGGAAGGCAATGGTGGCCGGGGCCGGATTATTGCCGATATGAATGAAAATTTCTGGCCGACATTCGAGAAGCAATTTCCCGATGTTGCTCGCGGGGCAGCCGGCGGGTTTGAAGAGGAGCTGGCGTTTTATGCCGAGATACAGACCTTTGGGTTGCTGGCTCTTGGTGCGATGTATGTCTTGCTGGCAATTGCGTTCGGCTCTTACTCACAGCCCTTATTGTTAATGACCGCTCTGCCATTTGCCTTTACCGGAGCAGTATTCGGCCATTTTATATTCAATGTGCCAATGGCGATGTTTTCATTGTTCGGCATCGCGGCAGCGGCCGGGGTGGTGATCAATGATAATCTGGTGCTGGTGGATTATGTAAACCGGCGACGCGCAGAGGGTATCGGGGCGGTCCAGGCTCTGGTCGATGCCGGTGTATCCCGATTCCGTCCGATCCTGCTGACCTCGGTCACCACGTTTGTTGGTATTCTGCCATTATTGGCGGAGCGCTCTGTTCAGGCGCAATTCCTCAAACCAATGCTAATTGCTTTGGCTTGCGCCGTTGCTTTCGCGATCTTTATTTCATTATTCCTGGTGCCGTCCCTTTATGCGGTTGGCGTCGAAATCGGCCGTATTTTCCGATGGAGCTGGGGCGGGCGCGCCTTTGCCCCGATCGGTGGCAGCTATACCGGCATCGCCGTCATGGATTATGGCGATGACGGTCGCGACGGTCCGGGCGGCGGCGAACCGCGCGCCGGGCCATCCGGCGTGCCAGCGGAATAATTTCCGTTAGTGTGCTTGCGGGACGATCTTCCATAATTGGTTTCTTTGTCATGAGCCAAAACGCCTTGCCGGTGGCGAGATGCGGTAGCGGCTGCTCGGGTTTGGTATGATCCGGCGGGCGGTGTTAGATAAACCGGTGATGTTGCTGGCGGCCGTGCTTGCGGTTTACTTTGCTGGATCGGTGCTGCTTGAGCCGGCAGAGCGTATGAGAAAGGTATTTGAGATGAGCGATGATCGCGCGGGGATATATGACGTCGATTTTCAGTCAATTCGGGGCGAGGCGCTTCCGTTCAGTAATTTTTCGGGGTCGGTTGTCCTCGTTGTGAATACGGCGTCGCAGTGTGGCTATACGGGCCAATATGCCGGCTTACAGGAGCTGCATGATACGTTTCATGCGCATGGTTTCAGTGTGCTTGGCGTGCCATCGAATGATTTTGGCGGGCAGGAATCAGGGTCTGAAGAACAGATTTCGACTTTCTGTCAGATGAATTACGGCGTGACCTTTCCGCTAACGTCGAAAGTTCATGCAACGGGGGCCGAGCAGCACCAATTCTGGCGGACCGCACATGCCGAGCTCGGCGAAAAGGCACTGCCAAAATGGAATTTTCATAAGGTTCTTGTCGGGCGTGATGGCCGGATTCTGCAAGCCTATCCGTCCGGTGTGCGTCCCAATGATGTTGAGTTGGTAGCCGACATTGAAGCTGCGCTGGGATAGTAACCGGGGGTGTTTGTAGGGTTGTGGGACTTGACGCAGCGCCGCAAAACCGCCCTTCTACTGTCGTGAATTTACGAGTCATTTGAATGTAGAGAAGGGCAATTATGTCAATGTCGGATCCCGTGGTTATTGTAGGAATGGCGCGAACACCCATGGCTGGATTGCTCGGTGAGCTGTCGCAAATGACAGCGAGTGAACTGGGCGCGGTGGCAGTTAAGGCCGCCGTCTCCGAGGCCGGGCTGAAGGCCGATGAGGCGGATGAAATCATTATGGGGAATTGTCTGCCGGCGGGACAAGGCCAGGCGCCGGCAAGGCAGGCCGGTTTCAAAGCCGGGCTGGATAAGGGGCTTGAGGCAACGACAATTAATAAAATGTGTGGATCCGGTCTTCAGGCAGCCGTTATGGGCCGCAACGCGATTGCGGCCGGCGATGCCAATATCGTGATTGTCGGCGGCATGGAGAGCATGACCAATGCGCCACATCTGCTGAATGCCCGGTCGGGGCATAAATACGGGGCAATGGAAGCGCAGGATCATATGGCTCTCGACGGTCTGACCGATGCATATCAGCATGGTCCGATGGGGGCGTTTGCAGACATGATTGCCGAACAGTACCAATTCACCCGCGAGGCACAGGATGCGTATGCGCTCGAAACGCTTCGACGGGCGCAGCAGGCGACGGCCGAAGGACGGTTCAAGCGCGAGATCGCGCCGGTCACGCTGTCGAGCCGGAAAGGCGATATCTGTGTTGACACCGACGAGTTACCGCGCACCGCAAAACCTGAGAAAATACCGGCGCTGAAGCCAGCATTCAACCGGGAGGGGACGGTTACCGCCGCAAATGCTTCGGCCATATCTGACGGGGCCGCCGCGCTTGTCTTGATGCGCGCCTCGGAGGCTGAAAGCCGCGGTCTGAAACCACTGGCGAAGATTGTGGCATCTTCCAGCCATGCGCATGAACCAGAATATTTTACCACAGCCCCGGTTCCAGCTATGCAGAAAGCGCTCGCCAAAGCCGGCTGGGACAAGGGTGAGGTTGATCTTTGGGAAATTAATGAAGCATTTGCGGTGGTGCCAATGATTGCAATGCGCGACCTCGGCTTAAGTCATGACATTGTAAACGTGAATGGTGGCGCCTGTGCGATGGGACATCCGATCGGGGCATCCGGCGCCCGGATTCTAATTACATTGATTGCCGCTATGGAAGAAAAAGACGCCGCAAAGGGTGTTGCTGCACTTTGCATCGGGGGTGGCGAGGGGATTGCCATGTGTGTCGAGCGCGTATGATAAATGTGCAGACTGGGAACGCAGACTGAACACATTGAAGGTCATTTCCGCCAGCAGCAGAGCTGGTGTGGAGCGTCACCTTTCATGGTCGAGTTGCACCAGGTCATGTTGGAAAATTACCGCGCTAACGGAATAGTTGCCGATCTGATTGGCGACTGGCCCGACAGCATTGACCGGGATGCTGTCTCGTTGCGGCTGTCGGCGGCATTGCACCTGGCCGCCCTAGATCGACCGGAAGCCGGGCTTCAGGCTGTCTATCCGGCGGCGAAGCCTGAATGGACGATGGCCGAGATATGGCCGCTTGCAGAACGTTATTTGAAGGCACATTCAGAACAAGTCCGGACTTTTATCCAGTCGCCACCGCAAACAAATGAGGTCAACCGCTCGCTTGTCTTATTGCCGGGGTTTCTGGCCATTTCCGCGCGCGCCGGCCTGCCGCTGCACTTGCTCGAGCTTGGCGCCAGTGCCGGCCTGAATCAGATCTGGGACCGGTATAATTATCAAACAGAGACATGGACATGGACGGGGCAGAGTGATGTTACGCTTAAGACGGACTGGGTTGGTCCGGCGCCGCAGCATCTCGATCAGACGCCGGTCGTCGCATCGCGCGCGGCCTGTGACCTAAATCCAATTGACGTATCTGATCCCGACGCCGCGCTGCGTCTGAAGGCCTATATTTGGCCCGACCAGTCTGAACGGATGGCACGAGTCGAGCGGGCCATTGCACTGGCGCGCCAGACCGGATCTGTTCCAGATCGTGCCGATGCGGCTGAATGGCTGCGCGGAAAACTTGTGAACAGGCCCAAAACTGGCGTCACGGTAATATTTCATTCGATATTTCTTCAATATCCGCCGCAAACCACCCGGCGTGCACTTCGCGATATGATCGCTGCGGCGGGGGCTACGGCAACAGAAACGGCGCCCCTGGCCTGGCTATGCTATGAACCCGAGGCATTCTTTCGCCGCAGTCCCCACCCTGACAAGCTAATATCGCATCTGACATACTGGCCGGGAGGTATGAAGCAAGTGATGGCTGAATCGGATGGTCACGTCATGTCGGTGACCGCCACCTAGGGTTAGGTGTCAGGCTGCGAATGGATACCCAGCGGTAATGATGTTGTACGCTTCGCGACATTGATAATGATCCGCGATTGAACGTCAGAAATCAGCGCTGAGCCAAGCAATTTTTCACGCAGAAAGCGGTCATAGGTATGCATGTCTGTGGTTCGTATCCGAATAATATAATCGACGGCGCCGGTAACGGTCATGCACTCCATGACTTCGGGCCAGAGCGACAATAATTTTTCAAAAGCGTCCAGATTTTCTTTGCTTGGCAGAGCCAGTTTAACATTTGCGATGACTTCGAAGCCGAGGCCAAGCCGGTCCGGCTCAAGCAGCGTTACCCGACCCAGTATAATTCCGGCGGTTTCCATACGTTTGATGCGCCGCCAGCACGGTGAGGATGACAGGCCGACCTGTTCGGCGATGTCTGCCACAGACAGGGAGGCGTCCTCCTGTATTAGCTCAAGAATTCGGCGATCAATCGAATCTATATCAGCTGGCAATTTCGTGCTCCATTTATTTAAATGAGACAAATATAATGCTTAAATTACTAATAAACTTCGTAAATAGATAATAATTTTCCACGTTATTTGGGTAATATAACCTCAAACATGAGGATATACAATATGTCGACCGTCCATCTGTCCGCGAATGTTTCGCTTGATGATAAATACCAGCTTCTTGAGGGGCGCGCCATGATGAGCGGGGTTCAGGCGCTGGTCAGGCTAACCATTGATCAGAGCCGTCTGGACCGGCAGGCGGGTCTGAATACGGGTGGGTTTGTCTCGGGATATCGCGGCTCGCCATTGGGTGGTCTTGACCAGCAATTAGGGGCGGCCCGTCGCTGGCTGGCCGAGAATGATATCGAATTCTGGCCGGGTCTGAATGAGGATCTGGGCGCAACCGCGGTGTGGGGTAGCCAGCAGCTTGGTTTATTCCCCGGCGCTAAAAAAGACGGATTGTTCGGCATCTGGTATGGCAAGGCGCCGGGCGTTGATCGAACTGGTGACGTTTTCAAACATGCCCATGCCGCCGGGACCTCAACTCATGGTGGTGTTCTGGCGGTTCTTGGCGATGATCATAATTGCAAGTCATCGACGCTGCCGTCTCAGTCCGAATTTGCCATGGCGGATGCCGAGATACCGGTTCTGAGTCCGGCAAACATCCAGGACGTGTTAGATTATGGCTTGCATGGGCTGGCGATGAGCCGGTTTTCCGGTGGGTGGAGCGCACTCACCGCGCTTGCTGATACGATGGATAGCAACTCCGTGATCGACGTGTCTTTATCGCGGCATCGCCATATCATTCCCGATTTCGATTTTCCGCCCGGCGGTGTGCATATCCGGCGGAATGATCTGCCCCTGCCGAAAGAATCGCGACTGCGAACTGCGAAATTACCGGCAGCGCAAGCCTGGGTTTATGCCAACCAGCTTGATCGTATTATTCTGAATGCGAGTAAGCCACGTATTGGTATTATCGTATCGGGTCAGGCGGCCCAGGATGTGTTTGAAGCGCTAAAGGCGCTCGGGATCGATGAGGCCACCACCAATGCAATGGGGCTGGTGGTTTACAAGGTTGCGATGCCGTGGCCGCTGGAATCACGCCGGTTACTGGAGGTTTGTTCCGGGCTCGAAAAGATTCTGGTTCTCGAACATAAGCGCCCGTTAATCGAGGCGCAGATTAAGACGGCGCTGTTCAATTTGAGCGATGGTCGGCGGCCGGTAATTGTTGGCAAGACAGATGAAAAGGGGCAGGCATTTCTAAGTCAGACGGCGACGATTTCAGTGCCTGACATGGCGCGGGCGCTGGCGCGGTTTTTGCCGGAGGGCTGGGACCGCAACAAGGCGGACGCCTATTTCGAGATGACGCATGGTGATGGCGGTGTAGCATCAGGAATTATCCAGTCGCCGATGCGTTCACCGCATTATTGCTCAGGATGTCCACACTCGACCTCGACACGGGTGCCCCCCGGCGCGCGCGCGCTGGCTGGCATTGGCTGTCATTATATGGCGAATTTCATGGTCGGCCGACGCACCGACATGACCAGCCAGATGGGCGGGGAGGGCGTGGCCTGGGTCGGGCAACATTTTGCCACTTCCGAGCCGCATATGTTTACAAATATCGGCGATGGCACTTTTTCGCATTCGGGATCTCTGGCGATCAGGGCGGCCTTGACGTCGAATGCGAATATAACGTTCAAAATCCTGTTTAACGATGCTGTCGCGATGACTGGTGGTCAGAGTGTCGAGTTGAATTTAAATCCGCCGCAGATTGCCAACATGCTGCGGGCCGAGGGCGTCGACACGATCGTTATTATTGCCCGCGATCCGTCGCATTATGCCGGCAAATCGTCCTTGCCTGCAGGCGTCAAAGTTTATGGCCGCGAAGATTATGAACGGGTGCAGGAAATGCTGCAGACTGTGCCGGGTGTGTCAGTGATGATTTATGATCAGGTCTGTGCTGCAGAAAAGCGACGTCGCATCAAGCGAGGCGTGATGCAGCCGGATCGTGTTCGCGTGATGATTAATCCTGATGTATGCGAGGGGTGCGGTGATTGTTCGGTCAAATCAAATTGTTTGTCGGTCGAGCCATTCGAGACTGATTTGGGCCGCAAACGCCTTATCAACCAGTCGAGCTGTAATACAGATTTGTCGTGTCTCGACGGCTTTTGCCCGAGCTTTGTGACGATCGAAGACGCTGAACCGGTATCCAAACACCGCATCCGTCCTGGTTTTGATGTCGACAGCTTGCCATTGCCTGCAGTTCCGGATCTCGATCAGCCGCGGAATGTTCTTCTGATCGGCATTGGCGGTACAGGTATAACGACAATGGCGCTGATACTGGCGATGGCCGCTCATATCGATGGCAATGCTGCGTCTTCACTCGACATGACGGGTCTGGCCCAGAAGGGCGGTCCTGTTTTGAGTCATTTACGATTTGCACGGCGGCCGGAGATTGTTCGTAGTGGTCGTATTCCGCCGACCGAAGCCGACTGCCTTATCGCCTGTGATCTGGTTGTTGCAGCGGGTGATGATACCATCGCCCTGTCTAATTCAACCAGAACCCGGCTTTATGCGAACCGGAATGTCGCGCCGACAAGCGAATTTATTCATAATCGCTTGGCGCGGTTTGATGCCGGTCCATTATTGCAGAGACTTGAGCCTGAAGTTGCCAGCTACGCGGCGATTGAGGCCGAAGGCCTGGCAATGCACTATTTTGGAGACGGCGTTTTCACGAATATGATTATGGCTGGTTATGCCTGGCAAATGGGGCAGGTGCCGGTCTCGCTGGATGCTTTGGTCGCGGCGATAAAACTGAATGGCGTGAGGGTCGAAGACAATATACTGGCGTTCAATATTGGTCGGATGGCCGCAGCGCGCCCCGACCGGCTCGACATTTTGTCAGCCCCCCGGAGCCGGACCCGCGAGGTCTCGCTTGATGACTTGATCACCGACCGTTTCGAACGCCTTAAAGCCTATCAGAATGAGACATATGCAAACATATTCAAAACGATGATATCCAGCCTGCAAAATGCCGAGGCCAGTTTAGGGCAAGGTGAAAAGCTCACCCGTCTGGCGGCATTTCAAGCTTATAAAGTAATGGCTTATAAGGATGAATATGAGGTCGCGCGCCTCTGGTCGGATGGCGGTTTTGAGCGTGAGATACGAAAATCGTTCAAGGGTGGAACGCTACGATTCCATCTTGCGCCGCCATTATTGTCCAAAAAAAATGTAAAGGGTGAACCTCTAAAGCGCGCATTTGGACCATGGATGAAACATGGTTTTGCCGGCCTGAAAATGCTGAAATGGCTTCGCGGAACGCCGCTTGATCCATTTGGCTGGACACATGAGCGACGTCTCGAAAGATGTTTACGCGACGGGTATCTTGATGATCTTGCAAGGGTGGCTGATGAATTGACCCCGGCGCGTTATCAGCTTGCCATCGAGATTATCGGTAGTGTGGATGAGGTCCGCGGATATGGTCATGTCAAGCAAGCTGCGATTGCGCGTGAGGCCGCCCGACGGGCGACACTTTGGCAGCGTTGGGAGACTGCCGGGCGGGGGTGATGTCGGTGTCTGATGCCCGCTGATCCTTTTAATAGACGGCATAGGCCCGGTCTCGCAATATTATATGTGTTATTTTTCCGATTCTTGCCTGAAACATCTGGACACCCAGATTGGAGTCAGGCGACATGAGAGCATGGAACAATATCAATCTTTGATGCAGGACATTTTGTCCAATGGTGTGGAGCGGTCCGATCGAACCGGTACCGGCACATTGAGCGTTTTCGGCCGGCAGTTGCGTTTTGATCTGGCTGACGGATTTCCGATGGTGACGACCAAAAAGCTTCATTTGAAGTCGATCATTATTGAACTTCTCTGGTTCCTTCGTGGCGATACCAATGTCGCCTGGCTACAGGAAAACGGGGTGTCGATCTGGAATGAATGGGCCGACGAGACTGGTGACCTTGGCCCCGTCTATGGCAAGCAGTGGCGCAGCTGGTCGGCGCCGGATGGCCGTGTGATTGATCAAATTGGCTGGGTGCTCGACGAGATTCGGCGAAATCCGGAGTCGCGCCGATTGATTGTATCAGCCTGGAACCCGGCCGATGTCGGCGAAATGGCTTTGCCGCCGTGTCACTGCCTGTTTCAGTTCAATGTGTTGAATGGCCGTTTGAATTGCCAGTTATATCAAAGATCGGCGGATGTGTTTCTGGGAGTGCCATTTAATATCGCCTCCTATGCACTTCTCGTCTTGATGATGGCGCGGGCGACAGGGCTGGAGCCCGGTGAATTCGTTCATACCTTCGGTGATGCGCATCTTTATCTCAACCATCTCGAGCAGGCGAAGCTACAATTGTCACGGACGCCCTATGCCCTGCCAACCATGCAGCTGGCGCCTGGCAAGACCGATTTGTTCGGCTGGGCGTATGACGATTTTTCATTGCTCAATTATCAGGCACACAAACATATCAAGGCGCCGGTCGCGGTTTAGCAAGGCGGGCATAATTCGTGTCTTGCGGCTGCCGGCAAGGTCTGTTTCGTAATGTTTTAGACCAGCGGTGCTGTTGATCGTGCGGATATTCTGCCCCGTCTGAGGACGGAATTGGCGTCAGAGGTTTTTTCCAGCAGGAGAAAGCTTGACCGAAGGGGTCGGGCACCTCACATCTGAGAGAAGTTTTTATGCGGAGAATACATGATACGCCTTGATGATGAGCCTCAAGCCAAACCAATGTCAGAGCCGAACACGTTTTTAGAAGAGGCGCTGTTCAAAGCCAGAACCATCATGCTGACCGGCGGGGTGGACGATGCGATGGCCCGCCGGGTCTGTGAGCGCTTACTGGCCCTGGCGGCCAGTAGCTCTGATCCCATTTTGATGGTGATATCATCGCCGGGCGGGCATGTTGAATCCGGTGACATGATCCATGACATGATTAAATTTGTCGGTGCGCCTGTAAAGGTTCTCGGCTCGGGCTGGGTCGCCAGTGCCGGTGCTCTGATTTATTCCGCGGCGGCGAAAGAAAATCGTTACGCATTACCAAATACCCGCTTCCTTTTGCATGAACCGCGGGGCGGCGTTGGTGGTCAGGCCTCTGATGTTGCCATTCAGGTCCGCGAGATTGTCCGGATGCGGGAACGATTGAACAAGATCTTTGCCGCCGCGACAGGCCAGCCGCTTGAGAAGATCAAGGCCGATACCGACCGTGATCATTGGATGAGTGCGGAAGAGGCTGTTGAATATGGCCTGGTCAATAAAATTGTGAGCCATCACCGCGAATTATAGTGGCTCAGGTGCTTGGGACGCAGGGCGGGGTGACCCGCTTTGCACCCGCCTGAGCGAAGATCGTCAAATATTTAAAATAATGACCAGCCCGATCAATGGCTGTGGTAATCGGAGCTGCGACGCCGGGCCAGTTGGTTGGGGGTGCGTCCTAGCGTCCGAGCTCTTTCATCGCATCGTCAAGCCCCTGCAAGGTCATCTCGAACATCCGGTCAGGGCCGATTAATTCACGGATCAGCTGAATTGATCCGGTATAATCCCATGCCCCTGACTTGACAGGGTTCAGCCACGCGAAATTCGGATATTGCTGGACAAAGCGCTGTATCCACAACCCGCCGGCTTCATCATTCCAGTGCTCGACCGAGCCGCCGGAATAGGTGATCTCATACGGGCTCATCGTTGCGTCTCCGACTACGATGACTTTGTAATCGCTGGGATATTTATTGAGAACGTCCCAGGTTGGGATCACATCACTGCGCCGCCGGCGATTGTCCTTCCAAAGCCCGTCATAGGGGCAATTGTGGAAGTAGAAATATTCGAGATTTTTGACCTCTGCCCGGGCGGCCGAGAATAATTCTTCGCAGACTTTGATGTGCGGATCCATTGACCCGCCGACATCGAGCAATAGCAAAACCGAGACCGTATTGCGCCGCTCGGGTCTCATTTCGATATCAAGATATCCTTGTCTCGCAGTATTCTTGATCGTCGAATCCAGATCTAGCTCATCGGCAGACCCTGACCGCGCCCATTTGCGCAGACGTTTGAGTGCGATTTTGATGTTACGCGTGCCGAGCTCGACGCTGTCATCATAATTTTTGAATTCGCGCTTGTCCCAAACCTTTGTTGCACGACGATGGCGGGATTTTTCCTGCCCAATCCTGACCCCTTCGGGATTGTATCCATTGGCGCCAAACGGCGATGTGCCGCCGGTACCAATCCATTTATTACCGCCCTCATGACGTTTCTTCTGTTCTTCGAGCCGTTGTTTCAGCGTTTCCATAAGCTTCTCGAAGCCACCGAGTTTTTCAATTTCGTCCATTTCCTCTTTGCTGAGGAATTTTTCCGTGACCTTGCGCAGCCATTCATCAGGAAGGTCCTGAACATCAACCGCGTCGGCAAGGGTATCGAGCCCTTTGAAGACATGGCCGAACACCTTGTCGAATTTGTCGATATGACGCTCGTCCTTCACCAGAGCCGTTCTTGCGAGGAAGTAGAAATCCTCAACATCGCGGCCGATAACCTGCTTATCCATGGCCTCCATGAGAGAAAGATACTCCCGGAGTGTGACCGGTACTTTCGCATCACGCAATTCATTGAAAAAGTGCAGAAACATATCTGATCTCCCGTCGACTTTATATATTTAGACTGTCGTGAGGGAACATCCAAGCCTGACCCTGCGAAACCGTACTGATTTTCCTTGCAAGCCTGTCCTTTGTCAGCGGGCCCCGGCGTGAATCATTTCTGGCGGTTTTGATGACCGGCTATTTTTAGCAAATACAGTCACGGTAAGAGGATAAATAAATGAATATTGATACAATTATGTAATAGTGCCATACAACACTTGTCATTCGTGACGTAAATAAAAAAATAAAGTTTATAAAGGGAGAGAAATTATGGAAGAAATGCAAATCTGGAACTTGTTTCAAAGTGCCCGCATCGCCGGCGCCCTGAGCGCCATTGGAATCATTCTTGCAATCTGGCTGGCTCTGCGTGTGGCAGCAGCAACCCGCGCGTCAGATGAAACCAATATTATCACGAGGCTTCTTTCAACGGTCTTCTGCGGAACAGTCGTACTGTCTGCATGGATGGGCTTCGCTCAGAATGTCACAAGCTGGGCGCTGACAGCTCGGTCATTAGAGGATCTGCAAGCCTCGGGAACTGAAATTTCAGAAACCGCGACGGGCTTTATCGCTTATGTCGGGACCACCGATCCGGTAACGACCCCGACACCGGTTGGCATGGTTTTTGTTGGTGTTGTCGGTTTGATGATGCTGGCACAAATCTGGATGCCGAAGAAAAGCTAAGGCGATCTTTTTGGGCGGGGCTGCAGATTGCAGCCTCGTCTTATTTTTTCCGGGGCTTCAGGATGGTCGGCTGATCTAAACGGGTGGTCAGCCGTGACAAATTCTGGTCAGCCGCTATAAAGCTTTATCCTGACAGCCTGATTATAAAGATACGCATACATATCGCGGCCAGTTTCAAACATCGGAAAACCATGCATTGCGGGCCGCAGCGTGGTTCAGGCGTGCGACCTGTCCATCTCGATTTCAAGCATCGAAACTTCGCTGCTGAGCCAGGCATAGTGCCGCTCAAGCCGCATTAGAACCGGTACATCAATCTCGACCCGACTGGCAACTTCCTCGCGCCAGGCCTCGAGTATGCGAACCTGCATTTTCAGCCATTCAAGCATTTTTTGATCGTGAATAATCTGCATGACAGTCTCCATCACTTTGTTGAGAATGATTCTCATAAACCATGCCCTCTATTATTGCAAGTGATTCTCAATAAGTATTGGGCGGTTTGCGCATGCTACCGGTGCCCATTCTGATTTGCGTTAATCTGTGATCTGCGAAAACAGCTATGCTGCTGGGCTGTGCAGCCGTATTGGAGCCGGTCTATGGTGGCCGGATAAATCAGTCAGGTGAGAAAGAATGCAAATTATAGGCTATGCTGTTGTTGGTGATGATGATCATATTGCAGACGCTGAGGGGCGGATGCCTGACGTCTTAAAAAATGATGCCGAATGGGCTTTCTTTCAGACGGGGCTCGACGCGGCGGATGTGATTGTCCTTGGCCGTCTCAGCCATGATGTCACCCCGAACCCGGCCCGGCGAAAACGGCTTGTGATGACCCGGTCGGTTGCGCATTTCGACCGGCAGGGCGACACCGTAATGTGGAATCCGGAGGGTGCCTCGCTCGCGGCGGCATTGTCCGCGTTTGATTGTGTTGTTGAGCGGCTCGCTATTACGGGCGGTCGCGACGTATTTGACTTTTTTCTGACAGGTGAGAACCGGTTCAGCGTGTTTCATCTAAGCCGGGTTTATGGCGCGCGCGTGCCGGATGGAACCGGCGTATTCGGCGCGGTCAAAACGCAGGGGCTGGCCGCTACCGACATCCTTCGCGCCGCGGGATATCGCCAGGAGCCGGTAAAAATTCTTGATCCCGGGGTCGAATTGCTGAGCTGGACTGATCCTCGGCGCTGATCAGCTTCGAACCTCTAGTGCCAGTTCGGCGTCTTCCCGACGCCGGATCGCGCTTGCGACAACATAGGCGCCGACCATCTTGCCGATTACAAAGACAATCCAATTGGCCGGATGCAGCATCGTGCCGGCCGGCTCGCCGAGCTGCATCTGAACGGCCAGATCTGCGCCAAACAGGAAGATTGTTGTATCGATCGGTGCGGCCGCCGCTGATGATATTAGGATACGTGTCGACAGCCTGTATCGGGTGAAGGTGTAAAGGGCCCAATCCGCCAGTTCTGACACGGCAAAGGCAATACCCGATGCAAGCGCTATAACGGGCCAGGCATAATAGAAGGCCCAGGCGACCCCTAGACCCATAACGATCAGAACTTTCTGTCCCATATTACGTTGAACAAAGTCACGCAGCACAAATACGAGGCCGGTCACAATCGTTAGGGGGTGCAGGGATACACCTTTCGGAAACAACTCAATATTCTGATAAAGACAGGCATCATACATGACCCGCCCCGGGTCGCCGGAGGCCGGTGTTACAAGACACCAGGGTTCAATGACGCCAAATGACCAGTTTAGAAAAGGAATCGTTGCGAAATACAGGAACGCCCAAAGGCGTCCACCTTCCCGATAGATGATGTAGCCCGTGCAGCCGAGCCCGATCAGAACAATGAGTAACTGTTCCGGTCGCCCGCCCGTCATGCCTGAGACCAGCTGGCTGATGATGACGTTTTCTTGTTCGAAGAGAAACGATAGCATGATAGGCGACCTTCGTTTAGCCTGATACAGATTGGACAGACCCCTTAAGGGTAAAACTTCCGGCAGCCTATCGGACATAATGTCAGAACTTCAGAAAATAGCAGTTTGCCCAACTCTGTATTTTGACGGTCTTTGCAGGATGGTCTGGGGGCGCCTAATGCAGTTTGGCGATCCCGACAGTCAGGCGCGGTCTTGAAGAGCTGCGAAACCGCTCTGCCGCCGGTTTACGTTCGTACTGATGTCAGCACCCCCGACATTGCGGCCGACTGGCCTGCCGGTAACGGACCGCTTCTCATCTTGACCGGATCAAATGCTTTGGTGATGTTTCAGACGCGCGACTACGTCGCCATATCTCGCCGCATTAAGCATCTTCGAAATAATTGCATGCCTGACATATGCCGATTTGGGCTTGTGACCTGGTTTGTCGTCATGGCGACAGCAGTTGCCATGCGACTGGCCGGGACGCTTTCGGTTGCCAGAGTTTTCCGATGCTGCGGTCTTTGCGCTGCGTAATACTGTCGCGGCAGCACTCCTCGCCGGCATGTGGCTAGGCAGATTTTCGTGGCGTATTCGCGTTTGCCTGAAACGGAGCTGACAAAGCAGAACTGGGTGGAACCGTTTCGACACTGTTTAATGGGAGAGTGGCGCTCTGGGGAGGATTCGAACCCCCGACCCCTTGATTCGTAGTCAAGTACTCTATCCAACTGAGCTACCAGAGCACGCCGAAGCGGGGACATACAGCTCACAGGCCCGGAAGGCAAGCGCCATCAAGCAGTCTTTTTTATTTCGCGTGAAAAACTCCGCGGGCAATCGCACGGGCAAGTGTGCTGGCAGCAAGTTCACCAAGCCGGGTCAGCGACAGAGCATCGGGCTCTGGTAAAGGTTTTTGAGCCGTCGACACGACAAAGACAGCGTCGCCGTCAAATGGCGCAAAAACCGGCCGGATGGCCCGGGCAAAGCCGGCCAGCGCCATATTGGCAACTCTCTGGGCGTCGCTTGGCGACAGGGTAATATCCGTCGCAATGCAGGCAATGGTCGTATTCTGACCAAGCGCTGGATTGATTTTTGCGGTCCCCCAGTCTTCGGCGTCGAGGCAATAATCTGTTACCGGACGCCGTCCGCCAAATTCGTTCGCAACTTCATATGGCCAGGCCCAGAAGACCTCGCTGCCGGGCATATAGACCGACCCGAAGCAATTCACCGCGGCGAGCGCGCCGACCGTGAAGCCGTCCCGGGTCATGATTGAAGCGGATCCGACCCCGCCCTGGACCTGCCCGGCACGTGCGCCATATCCGGCCCCGATCCGTCCGAGGTCGCTATCGCGGCTGGCATTTGTCAGAGCTTCCTTGCCGAGCGTCTGATAGGGTGGCGTATCTGCCCAGGCTTTGTTACCGCCATTGGCCAAATCGTAAAGAATAGCGGCGGGCACAATTGGCGTATTCGGTATGCCCGGTATTTTGGTCATAGCGAATCCGCGGCCCTGCGCACCGAGACTGGCCGCTACGCCATCGGCTGCGGCAAGACCATAGGCGCTGCCGCCGGACAGAACGACTGCGTCGACACTGTCGACTAGCATTCCAGCCGACAGCAAATCGGTTTCGCGTGTCCCGGGCCCCCCACCGGCCACTGCCACGGCCGCTGTCGCCGGCTTGTCCATCAAAATAACACTCGCGCCGGTGTTGACTGGCGCATTATGGGCATGCCCGACCTTGAGTCCTGCGACATCTACTATGTGATTTTCTGCCCCAGGCGTTGCCATAGTCGGTCCTTTGCCGTTTCATAAAAGCCGGTCCTAGATCATATTGGACCGACCAAGCTAGGAGATAAAGTCACATGCAGCCCTCTTCATCTCATATTCTTGTTGTTTTTAGTCTGCTATTGGGGGCCTGTCAGCCCGCAGAGACGAATTCGTCATTGTCAGAGGCAGTACCGATCCAGCAGGAAATGGCGACGACGGAAGCGTGGACCAGAGGTGCAATGATTGCAGCGGCTGATCCGCGAGCGGCGGCTGCGGGTGCGGATGTCCTGCGCGCCGGCGGCCATGCTGTCGATGCTGCGATCGCAGCACACGCCGTCCTCGGGCTCGTCGAGCCGCAGTCTTCCGGGCTCGGTGGCGGTGCGTTCATGATGGTTTATACCCGTGCCACTGGCGATTTGACAGTTTATGACGGCCGTGAAACGGCGCCTGCTAGGGCCGATGAAACCCTTTTTATGCGCGATGGCGCGCCGCTTGATTTCGTCAGCGCCTGGCAGTCCGGGCGGTCGGTTGGTGTGCCATCCGTGGTCGCATTATATGGCGAAGCGCATGCAGCACATGGCCGCGCAGAATGGGCCGGCTTGTTCGACCCGGCGATAGACCTCGCCGAAAATGGCTTCGAGGTTTATCCGCGACTGGCGGGATTCCTGAGCAGTGACAGAATCCGGGTTGCCACGCGGCTAGACGACCATCCGGTTTCAGCCGCCTATTTTTATCCTGATGGTTCGCCACTCGCGATCGGTGATTTTAGGGATAACCCGGCTTATGCGGCAACACTGACCGCTATTGCCGAACGAGGTCTAGCGGGTTTTTATAATGCCGATGTCGCCGCGCGAATTGTTGCGGTGGTTAATGAGGCGCCCTTGCCGGGCCTGTTATCGGTTGATGATATTCTCAATTACGAGGTCGAGATCCGGGCGCCATTTTGCGGACCTTGGCGAACGATGACAGTGTGCGGTCCGCCGCCACCTGCCTCGGGCGGGCTGACGCAAATCATGCTTCTCGGTCTTTATGACCGCTTGTTGCCGCCGGACGCCAGCCCCGATGACAAGCTGGCAGCCTTTGTCAAAGCCCAGCAGCTGACCTATGCTGATCGCGACCACTATGTTGCTGATAGCGACTTTGTTTCCGTGCCAGTGGCCGAATTGAGCGATCCGGCCTATCTCGATGCGCGTGCGCTGCAACATGACAGGCCGGGGGCCAGTATCGGGCCGGGTGATCCGGGTATAGCCCTTGGCATGGATAGCCTGATAGACATGTGGGGACGGGACATGACGGCTGATGCGCCAGGGACAACGCATCTCTCGATTATTGATCGCGAAGGTAATGCCGTGTCGATGACGGCGACAGTTGAGTCGCCATTTGGAACGTCGCGCATGGTCAATGGATTTCTATTGAACAATCAGCTTACTGATTTTGCCCTGCAGCCCGATAAAAACGGACGCCCGGTTGCGAATGCTCCGGCCGGTCTGAAGCGGCCACGCTCATCGATGTCGCCGACCATTATTTTCGATGCAAATGATGATGTCATACTTGTGATCGGATCTCCCGGGGGGAGTTCGATTATTGCCTATGTCGCAAAGACAATTCTCGGAATTTTCGACTGGGGGCTGTCGCCATATGACGCCATCAAGACGCCCAATATTGTTGCCCGCGGAGACTATGTGCGGGTCGAAGCAGATCGGGAATATGGCCCCGAAACCTTTGAAACGCTGACCGGGATCGGATTCAGTACACAAGAACTCCGCGGCGAGGCCAGTGGCATACATGTGATACTTGTCGACGAGACCGGGCTGGAGGGGGCGGCCGATCCACGGCGCGAGGGTGTAGCTATTGGAATACAATAATATATCGTTCCAAAACCAGCCCTTGCGACTCATCAGGCTTTGGTTTTAAAGCGGCGGGACGCTATTTGGAGATGTCACTTTATGAAACTGATCACCTGCAATGCGAACCGGCTATTGGCAAATGAGATAGCAGATCATCTTGATTGCGCACTTACCGATGCCGACATCAAGACATTCTCTGATAATGAGATTTTTGTTCGAATTAACGAGAATGTCCGGGGTGAAGATGTCTTCGTGATCCAGTCAACTTCGCGTCCGGCAAATGATAATTTGATGGAACTGCTAATCACGATTGATGCGCTTCGTCGGGCATCAACCAGCCGGATTACAGCGGTGATCCCGTATTTCGGATATGCCCGCCAGGACCGGAAGACAGATGGCCGGACGCCGATCTCGGCGAAACTTGTGGCCAATCTGATCTCGAAATCCGGGGCCGACCGGGTTCTGACAATGGATCTCCACGCCGGCCAGATTCAGGGATTTTTCGATATCCCGACCGACAATATGGTCGCACTGCCCGTCATGGTTGATGATATTACGCGGCGCAATGATGTCAGCAAGCTGATGGTCGTCTCGCCTGATGTCGGGGGTGTTGTACGGGCGCGGTCCTTTGCCAAACGGATCGGTGCTGATCTTGCAATTGTCGACAAACGCCGGCCCGAGGCCGGGGTGTCTGAAGTCATGAATATTATCGGCGATGTGTCCGGGCGCAAATGCATTCTGGTTGATGATATCTGCGATTCCGGTGGTACATTGTGCAATGCAGCCATCGCCCTGAAAGAACAGGGTGCGACAGCGGTGAGTGCCTATATTACCCATGGCGTTTTATCCAATCATGCGATCAAGCGGATTGAGAAATCGGTTATGGACGAGCTCGTCATCTGCAATACGATTCAGCCGTCTGATGAAGAGCTGGCCAGCAAGAAATTAAGAGTGTTGTCAGTGGCACCATTGCTGGGTGAAGCTATTCGCCGGATTGCAAATAATGAAAGTGTTTCCAAACTCTTTGACTGATCTGTTTTTCGAAGACAGGCATTCAGGGAAACGGGATTGCCCCCGCCGGTACGTTCGGCTATAGCCCCGGTCATGGAAAGGACAGCGCAAGGCTGCTCCTGTCAGGTTGTTACTATCCCGAAGCGGATGGCGGACTTCAGGACGAAAAGGATTAATCATGTCAAAGAATATTGTTTTTAACGTCACCGTTCGCGAGCGCACCGGTAAGGGCGGATCACGCGAAGCCCGCCGTAACGGCCTTGTTCCAGGTGTTTTGTATGGCGGCGGTCAGGATCCGGTTGCGATCAATTTGCAGAAGAATGAAGTTGTTAAGGCGATCAATACGGGTCAGTTCCTGTCATCGACCGCAACCTTGATCCATGATGGCAAAAAACAATTGGTGATCCCGCAGAGCATTCAGATGCATCCGGTGAGCGACCAGCCACAGCATGTTGACCTGTTCCGGGTTAAGCAGGACCAGATCATTACCGTCGAAGTTGCCGTTCAGTTCATCAATGAAGAGGAGAGTGTCGGCCTCAAAAAGGGTGCGGCCCTCAATATTGTTCGCCACGCGGTCGAACTTAACGTCCGGGCCGATGCAATTCCAAGTACGCTGGAAGCTGATCTGTCAGGTCTCGACATTGGCGACAATATCAAGATTTCCGACATTAAACTGCCGGAAGGCGCGGCCCCGACCATTACCGACCGCGACTTTACCATCGCTTCGATTGTTGGCCGCGGTATTGCGGCCGAGACTACCGAAGATGAAACAGAAACTGAAGAGCCAGAAGAATCCTAAGACGGTTTTTCCGGTGTGACGTTGCAGTCGGGCCGTGGCCTAAGTGAATTGAATCTTATAAGTGTGGCGGGGTTAATGATACTAACCCCGCCATTTCTATATCTCAGATAAAGAGGTTCGCTGATGTATATTTTTATTGGGCAGGGGAACCCGGGTCAGAAATATGCAGGCAACCGTCATAATATTGGTTTCATGGTAATGGATGCACTGGCTGATCATTTCAGCTTCGGCCCATGGCGACGTAAATTTCTTGGCGCCATATGTGAGGGGCAGATCGGGGGTCAGAAAATACTCCTTCTGAAGCCGGAGACCTTTTACAACGAGACCGGACAGGCCGCTCAGGCAGCTGCGAACTTTTATAAGGTTGCGGCCAGTGATGTGACGGTTTTTCATGACGAGATCGATCTTGCGCCCGGCCGCCTGCGGGTGAAACGTGGCGGCGGTCATTCCGGTAATAATGGTGTGCGGTCGCTGATAGCGCACCTTGGGGCTGATATTCGTCGCATCCGGATAGGTGTCGGTCACCCTGGCGATAAAACCAAAGTCATGCCTTATGTGCTGGCAGATTTCTCAAAGGCCGATACCGGCTGGGTTGAGGACTTGCTTACGGCGATCTGCAGAGCAGCCCCGCTCTTGATCAGTGAAACCGATGAGCGGTTTCAAACTGAAGTCATGCGGCTGGCGCCGGCGCCAAAAGGCGATCCGCGGCAGACTGGCGGCTAAAGGCCGGCATCGCCGGTCCCGACGGTGATTGCGCCGGATCGCTGGCGATAGGCTCTGTTCTTATCGGTGAAATGCTGTATGCGGCTGTCTAGCTTGGATGATGGAGTGATGGAATGGGTTTCAAGTGTGGTATTGTCGGTCTGCCGAATGTCGGAAAGTCGACCCTTTTTAATGCCCTGACGCAGACGGCTGCGGCACAGGCTGCCAATTACCCGTTTTGTACCATCGAGCCGAATGTCGGCGAAGTCGCGGTTCCCGAAACGCGACTGGCACCCCTGGCCGATATTGCCGGCTCGAAGGAAATCATTCCCGCGCGGATGAATTTCGTCGACATTGCCGGTCTGGTGGCGGGCGCGTCGAAAGGCGAAGGTCTGGGCAATCAGTTTCTGGCTAATATTCGCGAAACCGATGCGATTATTTATGTGCTGCGATGCTTTGATGATGATGATATTACGCATGTCTCCGGCATGGTCGACCCGCTGGCCGATCTCGATGTTGTCGAGACAGAGTTAATGCTGGCGGATCTTGAAAGCCTTGAAAAGCGGCGTGCAACCGCCGCAAAAAAGGCAGCGTCGGGTGACAAGGAGGCCAAGGCGCAGGTCGCGCTAATGGATCTGGCCTTAACCGAACTGAATGCAGGGCGTCCGGCCCGGCGTGCCGACATCCCCGAGGATGATATGAAGGCGTGGACAATGTTGCAGTTGCTGACGGCAAAGCCGGTGCTGTATGTTGCGAATGTCGATGAAGGGAGCGCGGCAACCGGCAATGCGTATTCAGATAAAGTCCTGGCCTATGCCGAGGAAGAAGGCGCAGAGGCGGTGGCGATTTCAGCCCAGATCGAGGCTGAACTGGCGCAGTTGGAGCCGGCCGAGCAGCTCGATTTTCTGGAAACGCTGGAGCTCGAGGAGCCTGGTCTGAACCGGTTGATCCGCTCGGGTTATCAGCTGCTGGGATTGCAGACCTATTTCACGGTCGGACCGAAAGAAGCCCGGGCCTGGACGATCAAAACCGGGATGACGGCTCCGCAGGCGGCGGGCGTGATCCATGGTGATTTCGAAAAAGGGTTCATCCGGGCGGAAACGATTGCGTTTGATGATTATATCAGTGCTGGCGGTGAATCGCAGGCGAAAGAGGCTGGTAAAATGCGGGCCGAGGGCAAGGATTATATCGTGAAAGACGGCGATGTGATGCATTTCCGGTTTAATGTTTAACCGGTCCTGGCAGAGACTTATCGCTACGA
>CBFHPC010000009.1:0-32238 GCA_965657655.1 Henriciella sp. | reverse complement strand
CCCAATACTTCCGCATCAACGTTCTGGTTCACAGATGTCCGGTTAACAATCGACGAGATCTGATACCCTTCATAGTCATAGTAGAAAGCTGAAAGGTTCAGGATACCGGCACCGCCTAGGATACTGCTCTTCGATCCGAATTCAATCGAGTTGATGAATTCCGGGTCGAACGAATTGCTAACACCCTCTAGGCCCTCAGATTGTGGTGGATTGATCCCACCCCCCTTATAACCCCGGGCAATCGAACCGTAGATCATTGTGTCTTCGGTCGGACCAAACTCACCAAGCTGGAGGTCAAAACCAAGGCGACCTGTAACTTCTTCAAAATCAGCTTTTTGGACCGGGCCGCCTTCGAACTGACCATTCTCGACACCCGGACCAACTGCTGTCGGGCCAATTGCCGGCGCCAAAAGCAAGCTTGGTGTATTCAGCTGCTCTTTTTCATCCTTGGTGTAGCGCAAGCCCAATGTCCATTTCAGATCATCATTCGCCTGATAATACATTTCACCGAAGGCGCCAAAAGCATCAAGCTTATAAGGGCTACGGCTCAGGAAGTAAGTCCGGTCACCCGGAAGGACTTCCGCCCCGCCAGCCCCAAGATTGGTCCCGATTGCAACGATCTCAGCCGTGTTGAAGAACACATTATAATTAGTCTCACCCTCGGAGTTCAACTGAAGTGCACCAATATTATAATTGAATGCGCCGTCGAAATCCGACTGCAACCGAACCTCGATCGTGTCGGTATCGAATTCCGAACTTGAACGATCGGTCGCATAAAGCGACGTCGCTGGTGTACGCAGGTTGGTCTCAACCGGAATACTCAAACCGAAGGCCGCTGGACCAGGATATACACCACCAGGCGTGAGCGGTCCGTCCAGGAAGTCAACCGTCGGGTTGCCCTTGTTATAGTCATCGGTAAAGATCCGACTGCGGTCTGCCGTACTCGCAAGTACAGTCAGTTTTGTATTATTGTCGAATTCATACTGGAATTCGGCTTGATAGAAATTGGTCTCAGCATCGAATTGCGGGACCAGATTTGTTTCAAACTGACGAAGATCAGTAGACGTCGTTGCCCCGGCATTCACATCACCACTGAAGTTAGGCGACAAGACGCCAGCACTCGCGCCGAGCACGCCACCGAGCGTGGCAATTGAGTTAACGGTGCCGAACTCAGGATAGATGCCGATTGGATTTCCGCTTCCGTCGCGGGCATAGCCCAGACCATCAAGCTGATAAGGCACACACCCCTGGTTGAACGGGAAGGGCCGCGTGTCTTTAGTACAAAGCTGTTTTGTACTCCGTGTCCGGGTCGAGTCTTCCTCATAATGCTCGGCCATGATCCAGAATGAGGCTTTCTCGGTAATTTCGCCGCCGAGAGTTGCCCGAATAGCGTACAGGTCGCGTCCATCAACATCTTCAACGCTACCATCCGATAGCAAGGCATCGGAATAGCCATCACGCTTCAGCGAGAAGCCGGCCAGACGAAGACCAAGATTATCGCCGATCGGCAAATTCAAATGGCCGCTAAACTTCTGATTATTATATTCGCCTAAGGTGACATCGATGCTGCCATTAAACTCTTCGAGCTCAGGTTTTGCTGTGATCACATTCAGGACACCACCGGTCGCGTTGCGACCGTAAAGTGTTCCTTGAGGGCCCCGCAGAATCTCGACGCGCTCAACATCATAAAACTCGGTCTCAAGCGCGAATGAACCGGCCGCTGGAACGTTATTGACGTGTGTACCAACCGCTGCATCCGATGATGCGCCGACCGCAGCATTGCGGATACCACGAATACTAATCGAACCCGCAGAGAAGTTACCCTGAGACGCCTGGAAGTTCGGAATGTTGAACTGAAGGTCCTGCCCCGTATTGATATTCAACCTGTCAAGGTTGGCCGGATCAAAAGCAGACACGGCAATCGGAACATCCTGAATTGACTCTTCGGTTTTCTGGGTCGTCACGATGACCGTATCGAGGGTCCGGCGTGCGCCATCTTCTTCCTGCGCGATGGCCGCTGGCGCAGACATCATCAAAGCTGTCGCGGATGCACCAGCCAGCAGGGCATAACTCATGTGTGATTTGATTTTCATTTCTAATAGTCCTCCCAACGGTCAATTTGTTTTGACTCGCAAATTTTTGGAAAGCCCCAAACACCTTATGAGCAAAAGGAGCCTACTAAGTCATGACAGATCGAAGAATAGAGATTGTCAATCAACAAATCAGCTTTTCTTCTAATAACGCCGAAGTGTGTGTATTGAGTAACGCTTTGTAAGACTTAATTAACCCGTTAGAGAAGGCCAATGCGGCGGGCTTCGGTTTGCAAATCGACCCGATGATCAGGATGCGCCAGACCGATCATTGCCCTCGCCCGCTCACGCCCGGATAAACCTATCAAACGCGCGACGCCATATTCGGTGACAACGGTATCGATATCATTCCGCGGCGTTGTAACGCTTCCGCTCAACATTGGCACAATCCGGGAAACCGTGCCGCCCTTAGCCGTCGCAGGACAGGCAATGATAGATCGCCCCCCTGAGGACGCACGTGCGCCTCTTACAAAATCCAATTGACCACCGGATCCGCTATACTGTCGTCCATTCACATTTTCGGAATTGCACGCGCCAAACAAATCAATCTCGAGTGTCGAATTAACCGAGATAACATTGTCATTTTTCGCGATATGGCGCGGGTCATTCACAAGATTGACGGGATAGCTGTTAAATGCCGGATTATTATCGATCAGATCATAGAGATCTTTATCGCCGAGGGCGAACGTAAAAACCGAACGCCCGGGAAATGTCTGCTTCCGCCGGTTCGTGACCGCACCGCAGCGGACGAGATGAGCCAGGCCGGGGCCCAGCAATTCGGTATGAATGCCAAGATCGCTTCGATTACTCAGAAAGTCGCAAACAGCATTTGGAAGGGCACCAATTCCCATTTGCAGGCAGGCGCCATCATCGATCATTGCGGCAATTGACTGGCTGATTTCGGTTTCTTCGTCCGTAACCGGCCTGACTGGCATCTCAAACAAATCCGCATGATGCTCGACAATCGCATCGACTTCACTCACGTGCAGCATCGAGTCTCCGAATACACGCGGTAAATTTTCATTCACTTCAACAATCGTCCTGCGCGCACTGCGGGCTGTCGCCGATGCATAGTCATTATTTGCAGCAAATGAAAAATAACCGTGCCGGTCCATTGGTGAAACGGTCGTCAAAAATGTATCAATATCAACATCATGGCTAAGCAGCCGGGGCGCATCTGAAAACGCAACCGGCACGAAGTTTATAACCCGCCGTCCGTCTTTCCGTGCGATCTCCTGCAGCGCCCGCTCTGTTGGCCCCAAAAACATGCAATGTGGCGCAACATGATCCATCAGATCATAAGACAATACTGTCTGGGCAGCACCGAGCATCGAATGAAAATACCAGAGCTTTAATGCAGATAAAGCGCTTGAACGCAGCCGGCCTGCGAGCGCCGCGAGCAAAGCTGGCGGCTCACCCAGCGCCATCCCCATTGCAATGTTTTCACCTGTGCCAATCTGTGCAACAGCCTGCTCGGCCGAGACCCGTTTCGACTGGTAGACTGCATGACCCTCTGCACGCGACTGACCCAGCATAGCAAAACCCTCCAGCGATAATAGCTAAAGCCCGATCAAGATGGACGCAATCATAAACACTTCGCCCCGAAAGCATATCCGGCCGCCTGTTCAGGCGTTCAGGCGTTCAGGCGTTCAGGCGTTCAGGCGTTCAGGCGTTCAGGCGTTCAGGCGTTCAGGCGTTCAGGCGTTCAGGCGTTCAGGCGTTCAGGCTCCGCTTCTGCGCCACCTTGTCAATCCGCTGAGCCCAAATAAGTGCGATAGATTTTGCGCGATTCAGACCAAGCCTATCTTGCTGACATCGAGACGCCGCATCGCAACCGAGGCTAAGAGGCCAGTTTAAACAGCGCCCCAATTGCAAGTGTCAATTTGCACACAAGCCGCGGAAAATTGCGACAGGTCGGTCCGGACATCATCATCTTCCCGCGAAGCAAGTGCCCCGAACATCCCCCGAACATCCATGGAACCGGCAGACATATCAACCGGCCGCAGACCATTCTAATCTCGATACTGACGCCAGCACGATCGAGACGTCGTATCCATCAAAATCGACAGCCCGTGCCATACCGGCCTTTTGTTAGGCGGCTCCGATTGGAGCAAACGCCTAGGGCATACGGCCGGACGGTTTCTAGGCCGCTATCCTGCAACTTCAAACCCGGGAACGGAATATCCCCGAATAGCCTTGGTGCGCGGGAACGGGTAGGTCTTTTTACTATGGGTATAGCCCGCATTATGAATAGCAGCCGCCTGCAAAACCGTAACAGGTATCGGATCGATAACAGGAACATTAATCGATACCGCATTCAAAGCCGAGATAATCGCATCAGCACAGCCAAGAAAGCCAGTACAACCGAAAATCAGGACATCAGCGTCATCTTCACGAACCGCCTGAATCGACTGCTCGGCCAGCAGAGCTTGGGTTCGCTGCAAATCCGCCTCGATCTCGAGAACCGGAAGGTCAATGACACGGATTGAAGCCAGCCGCTCATTCAGCCCGTATAATTTCGCAAGATTCGCAATCATCGGCACGACGCTATCAACGACTGTAATGACACTCATACGGTGCCCCAATATTGCAGCGAGATGCATGCTTGTTTGCATCGGTCCTAGCACCGGTATCGTAAGAACTTCGCGGACGGCATTAAGGCCCGGATCTCCCATACAATCGATAACCACAGCATCAGCGCCCGCAGCTTCAGCCTCAAGGCACTTCTTGATTGTGTCCGGCACGGCAAGGGCCTCATCGAACTCGCATTCAATCGAAGCGGGCCCGGTACTTAAAAGCGAGTGACGTATCTCGAGACCAAATTTCTCCAGTGGCCGCACATCATCAAGTGAACGGACCCCTTTTGTAAATATTGGCGTAACAATATGGATGGCGGCTGTCATTTAATAACTCCCATTGGCAAAAACGTCTCAATATTAATCGCAGCGCAAATAATTGGCAGACGGCTGCAGACGACCCGACGAAACCGCCGGGTCGCAACGAACGCACTCAGTCAAATTCAAACCCGAGCGTGACACCGAACATTCTGGTCGGACCGAAAAAGCCCACCACTGTCGGGATACCGCTTACCGCACTATCCTGACCGAACGTCCGGTAAACCTCATCCGTGAGATTTTTACCCCAGAATGTAACGCTCCAATCAGCATCATCGGGCCTCAATTCAAAGCGGGCGTTTAATAATCCGTATCCGTCCTGCTCGGCCCGGGGCGAATTGTTAAACTGCGGGAAGAATTTGCTGCGATAAGCATAATCGAGCCCGAATGTGCCCTCGATACGATCACTCACCGCCATTGTGTAAGTGCCACCGACCCCAACCGTCCACTCCGATGCCAAAGGTAGCGTTGTTGTATTCTGAGGCAGAATATAGCCAGCCTGCGGCTCCAGATCATCGGTATTAGTATACCCTACTGACCCGAATAGAAACAGCTCGGGGGTTGGCAGCGCTTCAAATTCGAGCTCGAACCCATACAGATCTGCGCGGCCGGCATTATCGGTTACAACTATGAACTGTCCCTGCGCATCAGTTGTGGTCGCCGTTAATTGTATATCCTTATACTCATTGAAAAATCCGGCCAAATTTAACCTTAACCGATCATCGGCGAGATCAGATTTGACCCCGATTTCATATGATGTGCTGGTCTCTTCATCGAATGGTGCCAGATCATTCGGCGAAAAGGGCCGGCCATTATATCCGCCACTTCGAAAGCCCTGGGCAACCGAGGCATAGACCATGACATCATCCGTCGCTTGATATTCCAGACCAGCCTTCGGCGTCAGGGATGTGAATTTCTGATCTGCGACCCCATCCAGAACAAGTGGCGCACCGCCAAACAAAGTGTCAATCTCGATTTCTTTGGTTTCGGACGTGTATCGCAAGCCCAGTGATGCACTCAGCCTGTCATTGATTTCATAATTACCTTGCGCAAAAACCGCGAAGGATTCGGTCTTATTTTGTGTATCGATATCGACCTGAGTATTATTAAGCTGCACATCTGATACAAACCTGCCGTCCTCGACAAAGGCATAGGCACCTGCAAACCATTCAAGCCGGTCTGACAAGGCAACACCGGTCAACTGGAACTCCTGGCTCAGTTGCCACTGCTCGCTCGTTATGAACTGGTTCAGTATCGGATTGTTGCCGCCATCAAAATCCTGCCCATTAACCGCCTCCTGATCGCGATAGGCGGTAATCATTTTCAGATTGAAGGCATCGAATTCCAGATCGGTATTCAGTGAAAGCCCAAACACATCGATATCGTCATTCATCGGTGTATCGACCGTAATTGACTTCAAATCATCACTATCAAAATCGAAATTGGTTCCAATGACTGAATTCAAACCGCCATCATCATAGCTTTGCCCGGCCTCAGAGGTAGCATCGAAAAATACCCGCCCCTGCGGAATCGCCGTGCCACGTCGTTGCGACAGATCCATCGACAATATCATCTCGGCCCGGTCCGACTGGGTCCAGCGCAACTGTAAGGCCGCAGCAAGGTCATCATCCTTCCCCAGCCCGCCCTGTCCCCCGAGCGGCTCGCGGTCCTCGCCATAGCCATCGGATACTTTCGCGAGCAGGGTGAGTTTCGCCGCCAGCACATCATCGATGACAGGGATATCGGCAATCACCCGCCCTCTGAACTGGCCATGATTTCCGGCCATGACCTGGCCCCGGATCCCACGTTCACCACTCGGCTTACGGGTAATAACGCTTACGGCACCGCCAATTGTATTGCGACCGAACAGCGTGCCCTGCGGCCCGCGCAGCACTTCAACGCGCTCAATATCGGCGAGATCAAGCGCCGCGCCGGTGACACGGGCCAGATACACCCCGTCCAAATAGGTGCCCACGCCAGGGTCGGTCGTACTGATAAAATCGAGTTGCCCGATGCCGCGGATACTAAAACTCGATGCGGATGCCGTTCCTGCCGCACTCGACGAGTATTGTAGGTTCGGGACGTATTGGGCGATTTCGTTAACATTGAACAATTGCCGCGTTTCAAGAACATCTTGCGATAAAGCCGTAATGGCGATCGGGGTTTCCTGTAGATTTTCCGCCCGCTTCTGGGCGGTCACCGTGACCGTTTCAAGCCGCGCCGTATCGTCATCAATACCGGCGTTGGACGCCCCCGCTTGTGCATTCGCCAACGGGCTGGCGAAGGCGCCAAGCAGTGCAAGGGACGGGACCAGGACTGTCCTGTTTTTTAATACTCTGCGGTCCATTCTGTTTTCCTTTCTCAAAATGAATGGTTTCAGGTCTAGCTCGCATCCCCGGCCAACGAGCGAATTGGTTGGTAATCAACATCAAGGCCGAAGCAGCGCGGACTGACGCTCGCCAGGGCCTGAGGGGTCGTTATGATCTTGGGCGCCGCAACGGCGAGTATTTTAACGCGCTGGCCATAGCGCAGCGCCTCGACGGGAATCGGCTCCGCCGTTTCACGATCCACGATCGCGATCAAGTCGGGCACGACAGCTTTCAAAGTGTCGCCCTCCAGCGCGATCAGATATTCGTTCTGGAACTTGACGAGCAGATGTCGCTCCGGATCCGACAGCCCCTCAAAACGGGCCTGCCCAACCGAGAAGCCCGTCGCCGTATCACGTTGCAAATCGATCAATTTTCCATCAAATATTTCGCGGGCATATCCGTAAATGTCGGTCGCGCAAAGGGCGCGAATAAGCTCGCCAACCGGGTCACCGGTCCGACGACCTCTGACAATTGCGCGCCCAATATCAAGCGCAACTGTCAACGTATTCCAGACAGTCGCCCGCTTGGCGTCGGCCCCTGTCATCGGATAGCCCGTAACCATGCAGCTCAATCCCATATGCACGGCAATCGTGCGCACGAAAGCTTCCGCATCCGGCGCTGTGCTAGTGTCGACAATCACGGAATTCAGGTGCTCGTCGACAATCACAAATGGCGTTGCGGACAGGCCCTCAAAATTCATGACGAGCATCTGTATCTCGGGGAATGCACGGCCCATCCCATCAGCATTCAGTAGCGGCAACCCCGAACGGGCTGACGCGACAATCGGGATTGTCGAATTGACACCGCCAATCTCAATCGGCATCAGGACATCGACCGGACGACCGAGACGCTCCGACATGCGCTGTATTGCCAGGTCGATATCCGGCCCGGCGGCCGCTTTCTCCGTTAAAACTGTCGGCGCCCCCAGCATACCCACCATCACCACAGTCGCGTCATCCGGCAGGCTCTCAGCGTCTATAATCATCGGATGACCGAACTCGCGAATAGCATTCTTTGCCATGAGCTGTCCGATATACGGATCGCCGCCGCCGCCAGCACCTAGGAACGCGGCCCCCATCGCAAAATCGGTCAAATCCGACTCGCTCAATTCAAGGGCGGGACAAGCACTTGTTGCCGTCGGGTTCGAGGATGCCGTCGACTGCGGTCCCGCCTTTTTTGACACCTCCGTGGGCGCCTCCAACCTTGTCTTCTCCAGTGCCATACAATCCTTTCCAATGCCCTCTACTGGTGGCCTTCTATCGGCGCTCTTTCACGGCGCTCCTGCATGTCGGCGCCCAATACAGGCACCCATTATCGACTCCACCGCGACGGCCGCTCTGATACAGGCCGCCCTGATACTACAGGCCGCCCTGATACGGCCGCTCCGAACTGGCCGCACGTCGGCAAACACTCCGGGAGATCCCGTCCTGTAGAACCGGCTCCCAAACACCTTCACCCCCCCAAAAAAAATCAGCTCGACACACACTCAAAGCGTCGATCCGAGACCTATAACCCCAGATCGAAGCCCCCAAGTGAACGCCCCCAGGCGTATCGCGGCTTTGACACCATTACGGCTTTGACATCATTACGCTGACGCCATCACAAAGACGCCATCGCAAAGACGTCATCGCAAACTCAATCACGCCGAAACATATGCATCAGCGAAACCGGCGAGCACGCCGACCAGTCGGACCGCACACGCCACAGGCGCCCTCAAACGCGAACGACTGCCCATACAATTGTCTTTCCTGCCGTTTTCCTTTTGCTGCCTTTTGCGTGTTCTTGTGCGTGTTCATGCCTTCTTGTTCTCGCGACCCGCTGTCGCCGCTTTGACGCTAGAGTCGTGCGGCCTGCCCTGCAGCTTCATTTCATAGTAAATCGCGTATTTCACTAGTAGTTTGTATGGTTATCCGAGCGGCACAGCCCACGCGGAAACGGCACAAGATATTGGTGACCCGCAAAAATAAGCCCCTCTTTCGAGGGGCCCGAGTTAGGATTCATCGCCGCGACGGCTATTGGCCTTCAGGGTAGCCTGTTGCCTTAAGGGGTGTGGCCGGCCTTGAGGGCTATTGGCCTGAATGTCACGATCGACAATTCCACTTAACCAAGGAGGACGCCCGTAATAAAAGCCCAATTCAGCATGATATTGAATGGCAAACCCTTAGTAGTTTGAAATTTCTGCTAATAGCGTTCGCAACTCATGAAACTACTATGCCACGGCTTGGTAGGATCGATTGCTCCAGACCTTATTCCGGATCAAGGATTGCAGCATCGTTACCGATGCGCCTAGCGGATCGATAATTTGGGGGACACCATCTTTGTAATCCGCCAATCCAGACCGTAACATTGGCGCCAGTGACGGGTCCATCATGCCATTCGCCCCGGCCAATACAATGCATTCAGCCCGCGCATCCGTAACTGCCTTCTGACAGCCATCAAGAATACTCTGATACACCTCGGAAGCGTTTTCATTATATTGGTAATTGCCGGCAATGTGGACGGATTTTCCCGCCGCCTGTGCGAGCTGCCCTGAGAAGCCGAGATCATCAACGATTTTCATCATCGCAGCGACATCCGCCTGGCTCGTCGCAAAAGTAAAGCGGCGCGCAACAGTCCGGCTCATTGTCAAAGGCGCATAATACATTTCCGTCAAAGGCAATGTCGCCGTCGCTGTTATGCTGCGAAGCGCCCGTTGAACAGCCGCAAACTCTTTTGGCACCATGCCAAAGACTATTGCCCCGCTAAACCCAGCAACCGTCTGGGCATCACTGGATATTTTCTGCGCCAAGGCCACGGCATTCCATTCGGCTGCCGGTATAAGTTGGAACAGGGCATTAATGTCCGGATCGACAAGTTTTGCATATCCACCGCTGACATAGCCATAGATAAAGTCGTCTTGCAGCCCGTAAATTTTTAGAACTCGAGATGTCGGGTCCATATTCGTTTCCCTCCTAAAGCATGGCCCGAACTGGCGGCAGGCCAGGCGGGGTTTCATATGTGACCCGGCTTTGGGTAATCCCCATACGCACCATGGCCTGTAATAATGTGACTGCATTCTGAGCCGGGTCGATAACCGGAATGCGTGGATATTTTCCGGGATAATCCTGCTCCAGGCGGGCGTTCAGATTCGTTTCGACATTCTCGCGCACCCCTAACATTCCGGTACACCCCATCAACATCGCCAAGGCCCCTTCGGTGGTCACAGCCTCATAACCCTGTTGAATGAGCGCCTTTTCCAGTTTCGGAATATTATTCAGCTGATTCACGGGTATCCCGACCTGTCGAACAGATGTCAGATTTGCGCTTGTCGACAAATTTTCTGCCAGTTCGGTTATCATCGGTATGACGCTGGTGATAACCGTCACGATCGTATATTTATCTGCCAGAAGATTGATCGTCGCACATGGCAAGTCAAAGCCGCCGACAATCGGCGTTTCAACCAGCTCGCGACAAACGCCGACACCCGGTTCGCCGAGACAGTCACTAATCATGCCAGAATATCCACTTTTATCGGTTGCCTGCGCAATCGACATGATATTGCCGGTATCCTGGTATTCAGCCCAACGACTTTCGATAAATTTGGTGCCTGTTGTGAGATTTTCCGCGTCAAATATCATGTCTGACGCGGCGACTGCATTCACCTCAGCCATGGTCGGTTTGTTATAAATATCTGTGGCAACCGGAACGATTACTTTCATTTTATGGGTTATCGACTCCGTCTGCGACAATTCAAAATTAAGTTCGGTCATGTGCCGTCCTTGTCCTAAAGATTGTGAAATGGATTGCTCAAGGGGTGCAGTTCTTCGGCGTAATCGGGCCGGAATAGTTAAACGGCTTACCCTTCAGAACAGTGGCAAAAGACTGTTCAAGCGCGCCCGAATAGAGCAGACATTTCTGCTTCATAACGACCGTAATCATCCGGTGCCCAATCAGGCCAAGCCCTTTCAGGTTGTCGCCATTATTATAGGGAATGTAGCCACCATTGACCTCAAACAGCATAGCAATTCCGCTTGGAGCGGTCGCTTTTGGGGCACCGGTGACGGCGTCCAGAAGCAACATATTCTCATTCTCATAGTGAATATCGAGATCGACATTCGGAGACCCGGCGGTTTGTATCAGCAGATGCCCATCATCATATCCCGGCAGTGAACCCGTTTTAATATCACGCAATGTGCCCAGATAGACGCTATCGATATCCTCTCTGCTAATCAGATACTGCAGCAGATTTGGCTCATCTCTTGCATTTGCCATCGCGCCCGCACCCAAGGTTACCAGCTGGGTGAAGCGATTTGGAACCAGTGCCTTAGACGCTTTAAACTGCGCGCCGGTCTGCCCCCAGAACAGTATACCGGCCGCATCGCCATAAGGCGCTAGATTATCGCGGATCGCAGCCTCCGCCGCAGCCGCATTTGCCGGCGGCGGCTGAATTTCGGAACTGCTTACGGTTCCCCCCTTATTGCCTGCGAGATAAACTGGGGCAATCGGATAGTCATTATATCCGAAAACGAGATTCGTTAGCGACGGCACCGCTCGGCCATCACCATCGACATTATAGACTTTAAAACTTGGATCGTTTTGAGAGCGAACCCACCCATAATACATCGCTAATAGCGCATTCACCGGCCCCGCCTCAATTGGCAGAAGGCCCGTAATCTTTACACCATGATCCTTCTCATATTGGCTTATGGCGACATCCATATATTCGGCAAATTTAAAGATTGTTGTTGGCGTGATCGCAGACGGCGCACCAATGCCGCCGGCAATAGCGATAAAATCATCATCAGCGGCCCGCGCAACATCATAAAGTACGCGGTTTTCGACCGGGACAAGATCCTTAATCGCCTTCGACAAAGCAGCGCCGATAGTATATCCGCCACCGCCGCCGCTAGCGCCAAATCCAAGCCCGTATAGAAGCTGGTCCATATTTTGGTCATTGAGAATAATGGTGTTGTCACCACCTCCGGCCCTGTCGGCCTCTCTTAATGCAAACAAAGTATATCTCCGTATCAGTTAAGTAAAAATCGGCATCAAACGAATTTGATCTGCCGAAAATCTCAGAATTAGTACGTATACTCAAGACAACTTTTGATTAATTATTTACTTTTTTAAAAATAACTATTATATAAATCGATTTTTTACATGTTATCGTAAAATATTTATTACTTATAAAATAAAAATGGAATCGAATACATCATCCGGACAATTCTATCGCCTCTGATTGGCCAGAATATACTAGCCCTCAAAAACGAAACTCCCAGAATTAGGCTGGAGGCTTGCCGCAGATGACGTTATCAGTTTGTCCGAAAAGGAGGATTTTTATGCGATTAGTTGAACACTTCATTGGCGGACAACAATTTGCCGGAACCTCAGCGCGCCGCGGCGACATTTATGATCCGAACAGTGGCGAGGTTCAGGCGCAAGTCAGGCTCGCCTCCGCCGCAGATATCGCTCAGGCCGTTGCGACGGCAAAATCAGCGCTACCGGCATGGGCAGCTACAAACCCGCAGAAGCGGGCGCGGGTCATGTTCGAATTCAAACGGTTACTTGAGGCCAATATGGATGATCTCGCCCACATGCTATCGAGCGAGCACGGTAAAGTAATTGCAGATTCGAAAGGTGACGTGCAACGCGGGATTGATGTTGTCGAGTTCGCCTGCGGTATTCCTCACTTGCAAAAAGGGGCCTACACCGAAGGTGCCGGTCCGGGTATCGACGTCTATTCCATGCGTCAGCCACTCGGCGTGGTTGCCGGTATTACACCATTTAATTTTCCGGCAATGATCCCCTGCTGGATGGCTGCTATTGCCATTGCCTGCGGCAATACCTTTATCCTGAAACCATCGGAAAAAGACCCGTCAGTACCAATGCGGCTGGCCGAGCTTTTATTGGAAGCCGGCGCCCCGGCCGGTGTTTTAAACTGTGTCAATGGCGACAAGACGGCCGTCGATGCAATACTTGAGCACCCCGACATTAAAGCCGTCAGCTTTGTCGGCTCGTCCGACATTGCCCAGCATGTTTATATTAAGGGCGCGACCCATGGCAAACGGGTCCAGGCAATGGGCGGTGCGAAGAATCACGGCATTATCATGCCGGACTGCAACATGGAACAAGCCGTCAAAGATATTGTTGGGGCGGCATACGGATCGGCCGGTGAACGCTGTATGGCCCTGCCGGTCGCAGTGACGGTCGGCCAGAAAACCGGTGATGAATTCGTTGAACGTATGCTGGACGCAGCGCAAAACTTGAAAGTCGGCATTTCAACCGACAGCCAGGCGCATTATGGACCGGTCGTATCGGCCGCGCATAAAGCAAAAATCGAAAACTATATCCAGATGGGGGTGGATGAAGGCGCTGACCTTAGGCTCGACGGCCGCGGGCATAGTCTGCAGGGATACGAGCAGGGCTTCTTTATCGGACCAACGCTGTTTGATCATGTTAAACCGGATATGCGCAGCTATCAGGACGAAATTTTCGGGCCGGTGCTCCAGATCGTCAGAGCGGAAACATTGGAAGAGGCCGCCACGCTGCCATCCAACCATCAATATGGCAACGGTGTCGCGATCTTCACGTCCAATGGTCGGGCCGCACGTGAATTCGCAGCGCAGGTAAATGTCGGCATGGTCGGGGTCAATGTGCCAATCCCCGTTCCTGTCAGCTATCACAGCTTTGGGGGATGGAAGCGGTCCGCCTTCGGCGACACCAACCAGCACGGCACCGAAGGTATCCGCTTCTGGACAAAAATTAAAACGGTTACGCAGAGATGGCCAGACGGGGATGTTGGCGATCAGGCTTTTATCATTCCGACGATGTCATGATGGCGAGGAAAACTACTCGTATAAGCACAGCTGTTGGCGCGCTTTATTGCATATATTTGTAATTAGTGACCAAATGAAGCCGGATCACTTGATGCTGACCTGTCAAGTTGGCAACCCGCCGGCGATCCTAAGCACGCGAATGGATAGGACTGTAATAAATGACAGACATCGCTTTTATCGGCCTTGGCAATATGGGTTCAGGAATGTGCGCGAATCTGGTCATGGCAGGGAATAAGGTGCGTGCATTCGATTTGAATAAGGATGCGGTGTCTGCCCTCAGCAAAATCGGCGCGACCGGCGCTAATTCCCCGTCCGAGGCGGTTAAGGGTGCGGATGTCGTGGTGACAATGCTACCGGCGGGCAAGCAGGTATTGTCAGTATATTTCGGCGAGGACGGCATAGCCGGGCAAGTTGAACCGGGTACGCTGCTTGTTGATTGCTCGACAATATCGGTCAATGACGCCCGTAAGGCCGCACAAACCGCAGATCTGGCCGGCCTAGATATGGTTGATGCACCAGTTTCGGGCGGTGTTGCCGCCGCAAAAGCCGGCACGTTGACATTTATGGTTGGTGGTCGGGAAGAAGCATTCGTCCGGGCACGTCCGGTCCTCGAAGATATGGGGAAAAATATCTTCTATGCCGGTCCTGCGGGGAATGGCCAGGCCGCCAAAATTGCCAATAATATGCTGCTGGCGATCTCCATGATTGGCACCTGCGAGGCGTTTAATCTCGCCGAGCGACTCGGCCTCGATGCCCAGACATTCTTCGATATTTCTTCCAAGGCATCCGGCCAGTGCTGGTCGATGACGAGCTATTGCCCGGCACCAGGCCCTGTCCCGGAAGCGCCCAGCAACCGGGATTATGAGCCGGGCTTCACCGCCGCAATGATGTTAAAGGATCTGACTTTGGCGGGAGAGGCGGCAACCATGACAGGCGCGGAAACAGCGTTGGGCGACCAGGCCCGAGAAATATACAAATCCCTCAACAATTCTGGATTATCAGAAACTGATTTTTCTGGCATCATGAAAGTTCTACAAAACAAGGATTAGAAGAAATACAAGATTTCAGTGTGGGGGTAAAACAACCGACCTGACCGTTTAGAGCGGCGAAAGAGCCCCAATTGCGAATACCAACGCAGAACAAACCTCCTCCGGGAGCGAGCAATGATCTGGAACGCCTAGAACTCCAATTATGGGGCATTTTGGGGGCGGTGCCAGTCAATCTCATAATAATAGACCAGACAGGTGAAGTGCTCGCTTTCGGGTCGGCGGCGGAGCAAATATTCGGGTATCGCGCGATCGATATTGTCGGGAAAAATGTTAGCCTTTTAATGCCGGAGCCTCACCGCAGCCGTCATAACCAATATATCTCCAACTATTTGAAAACACGTCAACCCAAAGCGATCGGGCGTGGGCGCCTTGTTCAGGGGCAGAGAGCCAATGGCAGCATTGTGCCTGTCGAGCTGCACATTGGTAAGACCGATGTGTTGGGACGAAATTTATTTATCGCCTACACAAGGAATGCTTCAACCCCTCCCTCAACGCAACGCCTTGCGGACAAAATTGACACTGAACTTGAAAACTTCACCCGCCTAAGTGCCGTCGGCAGCATGGCGGGCGGCATGGCGCACGAATTAAATCAGCCACTGAATGTAATATCGAATTATATCGACATTGCCGTCGGACTGCTTGGCGAGCAATCACAGGCCAATACTGATGATATCCATAATGTGCTTTGCTGTGCGCGATCACAGGTTTTCAGGGCCGCCGGGATTGTCCAGAAAATCAGGAACTATGTCGCGACCGGCACCATGGATATTCATCCGGTAAAACTGAATAAAATTATTATGGATGCGGTATCATCTGCTCGACTGAGCTTCGGACATCAGGCGCCCGGCATTCGGCTTCGGCACGCACCGGATTCGACCATGGTTATGGCAGATCCGCTTCAAATCAGCCAGGTTCTCCTGAACCTGATGAACAATGCGCGCGAGGCCTTAGCGGAAACCGAAAACCCGATCATTACTGTGACATCTGAAATCATTGAACCTGACACGGTCCGCATCAAGGTCAGTGATAATGGGCCGGGAATCGTTCCGGACCTTCAATCGTCACTTTTCAACGCATTCGTGTCAACAAAACCGCACGGCATGGGCATGGGGCTGTCGATTGCCCACGCCATATTATACGGACACGACAAATCGATCCGACTGGTTCCAGACACCGAGACCGGTGCAACTATCGAATTTTTTCTAGACCTTGCAGACCCCGAGGAAGTGACATGAAACAAATTGTTTTTGTTATCGATGATGATGAAGCCGTCCGCCATTCTTTGAGCTACCTGCTGCGACAGGAAGGCTATATGGTTCGCGCCTTTCCAGACTCTAAATGCTTTTTCGATCACATTGACAGTAAAATGTCAGGCTGCCTTATCCTAGATTTAAAGATCCCGGATATTGGCGGGCTGACGGTTCAGCAGACCATAAACCGGCTAGGACTGAATATACCGATCATCATTCTAACCGGTTATGGCGACATCGCACTGGCGGTCGACGCAATGAAGCATGGCGCAATCGAATTTCTGGAAAAACCATTCCGGAAACAGCAATTGATGAATGCTTTAAGAGCGGGGTTCGAATTGATAGAACAGCCTGCGAGCTCGCGCCGGCTGAGCGCGCAAGCGGCACGGAAAATCGCGGGGCTGACCAATCGCGAACGCCAGGTGCTTGATTGCATGGTTGATGGCATGACAAATAAAGCAACCGCAAAGGCACTCGCCATTTCGCCAAGAACAGTTGAAGTTCACCGCGCACATATCATGCAGAAACTTGGCTGTAAGAGTTTTTCCGCAACCTTGAGGCTTACCTTTATCGCCGAGATGGAAACCTTCGAATTCTCCGACCGGCTGATCTGGTAATACCGCACGCCCGGATCGCGGTGTTTCGTAAGACACTTTTCAAACCCCTAAAACCTGCCTAGGCTTTGAGCATCGCATGGACTGGTTTGGGGAAAGATATGGCTGAAACGGGCGGGAATGGTAGTCGACAAGCCTATTGGGGCGCCACGATTGGTCTGACCTGTCGGCTGCTGCTGATCTGGTTTCTAGCATCCTTTGGTGCCGGCATTCTGTTTCGAGATTTTCTGGATCAGTTTCACATCGCAGGCGCGCCGCTCGGTTTCTGGTTCGCCCAGAATGGCGCGATCTATATTTTTGTCGGCCTGATCTTTTACTACTGCTTCGCAATGGCGCGACTGGAACGCAAACACAATATAGATCGGGTTGATAATGACTGACCAATTATGGACCTATTTTTTTGTCGGTCTGACCTTCTCGATTTATATCGGCATCGCCCTATGGTCACGAGTTACTTCGACCAATGAATTCTACGTCGCCGGACATGATGTCCACCCGACGATAAACGGCATGGCAACGGCGGCAGACTGGATGTCGGCAGCATCATTTTTGTCGATGGCCGGGCTCATTGCCTTTATGGGCTATGGCGGCTCGGTCTATCTAATGGGCTGGACCGGGGGCTATGTTCTGCTGGCCCTTCTGCTGGCACCCTTTTTGCGGGAATTTGGTAAATTCACCGTCCCTGATTTCGTTGGTGACAGATATTACGCGACGAGCGCGCGGGTGATTGCGGTCATTTGTGCTTTATTTGTCTCATTCACCTATATTGCGGGACAGATGAAAGGGGTCGGCGTCGCCTTCTCCGGATTTCTGAGCATTCCTTATGAATGGGGCATCATTATCGGGATGGTCATTGTCTTTTTCTACGCTGTCCTGGGCGGCATGAAAGGCATCACCTATACGCAAGTCGCCCAATATGTTGTTCTGATTTTCGCCTATACCGTGCCGGCCATCTTCATTTCCCTAATCATAACGGGCCAGGTCATTCCTCAAATCGGCTTCGTATCGAACATCGCCGGTCAAGATGTTTCAATGCTGGAAACCCTGAATGAAACGGTCACAGCCCTCGGATTCCTGGAATACACCTCCACCGATAAAAGCATGTTCGACATGTTCGCCATCACCGGTGCACTGATGTTCGGCACCGCCGGCCTGCCGCATGTCATTATCCGGTTCTTCACAGTCCCGACCGCCAGCGCAGCGCGTATCTCGGCCGGCTGGGCACTGATATTCATTGCGCTACTCTACACCACGGCCCCCGCGGTCGGCGCGTTTGCCCGCATCAATTTTATCAATACAGTCAATGAAGCGACGTACATTACTGACGATCAAGATTATGCCACCGCCGCCGCCGACATCCGGGCCAATGGCGGCAAGCCGGTTCCCGACTGGTACAAGGATTGGGAGAAAACCGGTCTGCTCGCTTATGAGGACGTCAATGGTGACGGCCGAATGCAGTATCGTGGACCGCAATCTCCGGACGGCGTGATCAATGAAGTCACGCCCAATCGGGACATTTTTGTTCTGGCAAATCCGCAAATCGCCCAGTTACCGGGCTGGGTTATAGGACTGGTCGTGGCCGGCGGCCTGGCGGCTGCGCTCTCCACAGCGGCGGGCCTGTTAATGGTCATTTCATCAGCGATCAGTCATGATATCTGCCGTCGAACCCTGTTCCCTGAAATGAATGACCGGACAGAGCTGAGAGTGGCGCGACTGGCAGCAGCCGCGGCGGTCCTTGCCGCTGGTGTGCTCGGCGTCTTTGCTTCGCAACTGGGCTTTGTCGCCCAGGTCGTCGCATTTGCCTTCGGTTTGGCGGCCGCCTCGCTCTTCCCGGTCATATTTTTAGGTATTTTCTGGAAAAGGATGAATAAGGAGGGCGCGATTGCATCCATGCTGACGGGTTTGATCTCGACCTTCACCTATATTTACTATTTCAAGTTTGGTGGCGGCGTCCCCGAGCAGTGGCTGTTTGGAGTATCACCGGAAGGCATCGGCTTCGTGTTCATGTTTGTTGCATTAGCAACCGGCGCAATTGTGGCTATTTTGACCCCGCCACCGCCACAGACAATTCAGGATATGGTCGAAGATATTCGCGTCCCGGGCCGGCTCAACATGCGAAGCAATACAGCCGGCCAAAGCGAACCGGCCGCGGGCTGATAGGGCCTCAGCGTAGCTCTTTGGTGCGATTGTAGGTTGCTTGTATCGTGTCCTGTAGCAAGTTTTCCAGAATTGCTGCGCCGCGGAGAACCTCAAGACCGGCCTGCGTGGCGCCGTTTTTGCTGGTTACGGAGTTCCTCAAAGTCTCGAGGCTCTCATCTGACTGAATGGCCATGGCCGTCGCGCCGAGAATAGTTTCAAGAACAAGTTTACGGGCCTGAGAGTCCTCGAAGCCGATATCAATTGCCGCGGCAAGGTAGGATCTGGCGATTTCGAAAACAAAACCGGGCCCGCTCCCTGAAATTGCGGTCAGCCGGTCCAGCGAATCTTCTGTATCGACCCAGACCACGGTTCCGGCCAGATCCATTAATTGCCCGACCAAGGCTTTGTGAGCATCGCTAACATCATCACTAGCGACCGCTCCACTTACACCCTGACCAATAGATGATGGCAAATTCGGCATCACCCGAACGATTTTGGGGTCTCCCATTAAGCGTTTCAGGCGTTCAATAGAATACCCGGCTGCAATTGAAACCAGTACGCCATCCGCTGCGAGTGATGCCTGATAAGCCGGCATAACCGTATCAATGATTTGCGGCTTAACGGCGATGATCACGATATCAAAACATTCGCCTTGAATGGCTGCTGAATCGCGAACCAGTCGCCCGCCCCCTGGCAAAGCTTCAAGCACCGGATCAAGCACCGTAAATTCGAACCGGTCGGAGCGTTGCCATTGATTTAACAAGGCGCCGCCCATTTTCCCGCAGCCAATTAACAAACATTTCGTGATTGCCATATTTCCTACTCTTCACCCACAAGGCTCAGACCGAGCCGGTATAATCGTTTTTGAAACGTGTCGCCTGTCCTGCCAAGCCGTTCCCGGCAGTAATCAAACCCGCGATCTCATGGTCAGATCGGTATAATTGACAAGCTCGTTTCAAAAAAGACCGGACCTTGCACGCCAGACGAATGCAATCAAGCCATTGGCGCTGTCAGCAGCCGTCTGGCATCAATCGGATTATTCCACCGGAAAATCGAAATACTGATCGGGAAACGGTTCCGGCTGATAGGTGAAATGCCACCATTCCTTAGGATAATTTTGAAACCCGTGTGATGCCATAATAGACACCAGAAATGTTCGGTTCTCCGCCTGTAGTGGCGTGATACGCGGATCGGCCGTATGGCTGAGTGTGTCGAAACAATCAAAAGCTGTTCCAAAATCTAATTGTCCGTTCGGGCCAGCGTCACCAGCTGCCAGGCGACATGAAATCGTCGCCCGATCATTGGCTTGCGCATTTTCGAGCGTGGAAATGGTCAGATCCAGCGTGCTACCCCGGCTATGGCCGGATCTGGCTGCAATATAGCCGTCCGGAAACAATTGCGACTTATCAATTCCGGGATAGAAAATCGGCTTCATGACGGTGTCAGCCCCCTCCGCCCAGGCGACGAAAGCATCAACTGCGCGTTGCGGTCGATAACAATCGAAAACTTTCAGCGTATAGCCTCGATCGTGCAATTCAGTCTGAACCGCGGCCAAAGCCTGCGCTGCAGGACGTGTTAAAATGCAGACCCCATCATCATAGCCCGGAATGAGATCGCCCGTGAAATTATAGGCTGTGGCATACCGCATATCCTGCACAATGGTCGGCGCATAATCTGACAAATAGACGAAACCTTCGGGCAATTTCTGCGTGTGCAACCGGCAGCCTGCGAGCCCCCAAAAACTGATCGCGAAAGCCAGCCCCCAGAGCCTGGCGGCTGACAGGTATTTATGATGCCAATATAAACTCATCCGATCAGTATATGTTAGTTCTGGATATAGTGCGATCAGCACCATGTCAGATAAACATACTCGTCTTTCCCGTAGACCGGGTGAGACAGCAGCAACTATCTGAAAAAACAGACGCCACAAATAAGCATTTGCAATGACCTTAGGGTAATAAAATAGTTGAAATCTATATCATGGAATACCAAGTCTCATGAGCGCCTACGAGGAATGAATCACAATGTTCGGATTACCGAAATCGGTCATAAGCGCCGCTATAATTGCCATGCTTCTCTTGGGGTATTTCGGGCTTCGAGCCGGCCTGCGGGGCAGCGTTGCGAGCACACCGGACATTGTGGCGCCCCAGACCGAAACGCGAAGCTTACCGACGGTTGTGGTGCAGACCATCATGCTCGAACCGCACGTCATTTTTGCAGATTTTAAAGGTCGAACCGAACCAAACCGTACCGTGACAGTTCGGTCTGAAACCAGCGGTGTGGTTACCAATGCACGCATTGACGACGGAAGTTTTGTAAGCCGTGGCACAATACTCTGCGGTCTTGCGATCGAAACGCGGTCCGCCCGGATCGCCGAGGCCGAAGCCAGGGTAGCGGCGCAACAATTAGATTATGATTCGGCGGCCGAACTTGAGCGGAAAGGCTGGACAACAGCCAGCCGGACGACTGCACTGAAGGCCAGTCTCGACCAGGCCGAAGCTGCGCTCGTATCGGCCCGGCTGGAACTTCAGAAAACCTTTATCAGGGCGCCATTTAACGGCGTATTTGAAACACGATTTGCCGAACAAGGGGATTTCTTGGCGCCCGGCGGGGCATGCGGTGATATTGTTGATCTCGACCCGATAATTGTGAGCTTTGAAGCTTCGGAAAACGAAATCGGTGGTCTGAAATTAGGCGAGCCGGCGAGTATTACACTCGCTAACGGAGCTTCGATCTCTGGTGACATCCGCTATGTTGCGCGCACGGCAGATGCGAGAACACGCACTTTCCGGGCCGAAGTCGCCGTCGAGAACCCGGACTCAGAGCTCCCGTCCGGGGTGACAGCGGCCCTGCGGATCGAAGTCGGCATGGCAGACGCGGCCCTATTGTCACCGGCATCGCTTGTTCTGCATGACAATGGAAGCGTCGGTGTGCGCTACGTTAATGATGACAATATAATCGCATTTGCAAATATTGAAATCATTGATGATGTCCCGGAAGGTATTTGGGTTACCGGACTGCCGACCGGAGCGTCGGTACTGTTGGAGGGCCAGGATTTTGTGCGCGAGGGCACGGAGGTCATAACGGTTCCGGTGGAGGACATTTAGCGTCATGTTATCGATCATAGACGGCGCGATTGGACGGGCACGCATGGTGCTGTCGGTCCTTATTGTCATTCTCGTTTCCGGCACGGCCGCTTATCTGAACCTGCCAAAGGAAGCCGACCCGGACATCCCCCTCGGCTTTGTCGGGATCACAATTCCGCTTGAGGGGATCTCACCCGAAGATGCCGAGCGACTGCTGGTTCGCCCTGTCGAAACCGAGCTTCAAAGCATTGAAGGCATTGAACAGATTGATGCCTTTGCGGTCGAAGGTGCCGGACAGCTCGTTGTCGAATTCGAAGCGTCTGTCGACCAGGATCAGGCTGTTCTTGACGTTCGGGAAAAAGTCGATCTGGCCGAGCGAGAGTTTCCCGAAGAAACCCGCGACCCGATTATTACCGAAATCAGCGCATCATTGTTTCCGGTTCTTGTAATCAATCTGTTTGGAGAGCTGCCGGAGAGATCATTATACCGGATCGCGCTCGAATTGCAGGATGAGCTCGAAATGCTCGACGGCGTTCTCGAGGCGCGGATGCAAGGCCAACGTGATGAGGTGCTGGAAATCGTTCTCGACCCTCTAAAGCTCGAAACATACAATCTTTCCTATCAGGAAATCTTCGCCGTTATTTCCGCGAATAACCGGGTCGTGCCAGCAGGCCGCGTCGATATGGAACAAGGGCGTTTTCCGGTAAAAATACCCGGCCTGATCAAGACCGCCGAAGACGCCTTTAACCTTCCGGTCAAAGTCGACGGTGATGCCGTTGTCACACTGTCGGATGTCGCCGATGTCGAACGGACCTTCAAGGACCGCCAGACCTATGCCCAGTTCAACGGCCAGCCATCGATTTCATTTGATATCGTCAAACGGTCAGGGGCAAATATCATCGATACCGTTGCCGAGATCGAGGCCATTGTCGAACGGTCACAAGAACGCTGGCCGGAAACACTCAATGTCGAGCTGACCGCGGATCTCTCAGAGATGATTGAAACCCAGCTCGGTCAATTGCAGTCCTCGATTGGTGTTGCTGTACTATTGGTCATGATCATCGTGGTTGCAGCACTCGGATTAAGATCGGGCGCGCTTGTCGGTCTAGCCATTCCGGGCTCGTTTGTCATGGCCTTCCTATTGCTTGGCATGAACGGTTTCACAATCAACAATATGGTGATGTTCGGCATGGTTATTTCCGTCGGCATTCTTGTCGACGGCGCTATTGTCGTTGTCGAATATGCAGACCGGAAAATGGCGGAAGGGCTTGATCGCAGAGCCGCTTATGCAATGTCCGCCAAACGTATGTTCTGGCCGATTGTTGCGTCAAGCGCGACCACCTTGGCGGCGTTTTTTCCATTTTTGTTTTGGGATTCGGTGCTCGGAAAATTCATGTCATACCTGCCGATCACTTTGATATTCGTGCTTGTATCATCCCTGCTAATGGCATTGATTTTCCTGCCTGTGCTTGGCTCGGTCATCGGCGGCCGGGACAATTCCCAGAAAAATGATCTGGCCGCCGTCTCCGGTATTGATGGCAATCCGCTCGATGCCGGTGGCTGGCTCGGGGCCTATGCACGGACAACCCAGAAACTGATCAACCGGCCGATGACGGTCACGATAGCGGCGATGCTGATCGTGATGTCGATTTTTAGCTGGTTTGGCTCGACTAATCATAAATCAGAACTTTTCCTCGATCTCGAGCCCGAGCAGCTATATGTTTTCGTCCGGGCTCAAGGTAATCTATCAGCCAGCGAAGAATTTGCGATCGTCTCCCGGATTGCTGACGCCTTGGCGCCGGTCGATGGTATTGAGTCAATGTCGACAAAATCAGGGAGTGACAGCAATGGCGGCTTCAGTTTTGATGGCGTCAGTGCACCACCGGTAGACACAATCGGTCGTATTCTAGTTAATCTGAAGGGCCGCAACGAAGGTTTTAATGGCCGCGAAATCGAGAACGAAATAAAAAGCCGGCTTGCCGGTGTTCAGGGAATCCCAACCGAACTCCGCAAACTCGAACAAGGTCCACCAGTCGGCAAGGACATACAAATTGCCCTGCGCTCCAATGATGGCGAGGCCTTATTGCAAGTCGCGGGGCAGATCCGGGATTATATTGATAGCATGACCGGTCTGATTGAAATCGAAGATAGCCGGGCCATCCCCGGAATCGAGTATCAATTACAAATCGATCGGGAGCAGGCCGGTAAGTTCGGCGTTGATGTCAGCCAGATTGGTGCCGCCGCACAACTCGTCACCAATGGCATTCTCGTCGGACGTTACCGGCCGGATGATGCCCTCGACGAACTCGACATCCGGATTCGTCTGCCGGAAGGGGCCCGGAGCGTGGGTGCGCTGGATCAACTCAGAATTGCAACTGCGGCCGGACAAGTGCCCTTGAGCCAATTCGTCACCCGCGTCCCGGCTCAAAAGGTTACCCAGATTGACCGACGCGATGGCAAGCGATTGATTATGATCCGCGCGAATGCTGTCAATCAGGGCGATGGCGCGGCGAAGGTCCAGATTGTAAAAGACTGGCTTGAAACCGTTGAAATTGATCCCCGCGTCGACATTAGTTTTGAAGGCGCCGACGAAGATGCACGGGAAGCCAATGCCTTCTTCCAGGTCGCCGCCATGGCGTCCCTGTTTCTAATGGGCATTATATTGCTCTGGGAATTCAATAATTTCTATCATGTGTTTCTTACACTGACCGCGGTGATTTTATCGACCGCCGGCGTTCTGATCGGAATCCAGTTGATCCTTCCTTACATCTCCATCCTGATGGTCGGAACCGGGGTCGTGGCGCTGGCCGGTATCGTTGTGAATAATAATATCGTGCTCATCGATACATATCAAAGACTCCTGAGAGACGGGCGCTCCAGCGACCAGGCAGCGATCGCAGCCGCAGCACAAAGAATCCGCCCGATCATGCTAACGACCCTGACGACGATTTGCGGCCTCTTACCGATGGTTATCAAGATGAATGTCAACTTCCGCGAAGGCGCGATCTCGTTTGGCGGCATCACGGCCGAGTGGTGGGTTCCTTTGGCAACGGCAGTTGTATTCGGCCTCGGTTTCTCTACCATGATGGCGCTGATCGTTACGCCGGTCTGGTTAGCTGTCCCAAGCAAGCTCGGCCGCTTCAGGGACCGCTTATTGCAGCGCGTTCGCCGGTCGAGACAGCTCGCCGAATAGACGGTCGCTATATAGGGGCATTCCACTTCCCGGCTTTGCCCCCCCGGGACCTCATCAATTCGCCCGGATATCTGCGCGCACATCCCGCTCTGCACCCGGCCCGCACTCACCCCAAGGTCACCCCTTGGCGGCGAGGCCATCTTGCATATAGTTTCAAAACGTCCGGTGCCGGGACTGCCGAAACCGGGCGGATATCAATTAAGCGGGGTCGCCCCCCGGATTGTCATTTGGTTTTTTTCTGACTGACAAGATGATCAACCGGGGCGACCTATCACGGCATAAAATGGGCAAAAGAACCCATTAGAAGCGCGGTTTAAGGAGAGGAGAGACATCATGGGCATCTGGAACTTCGGGGATATCCTTGATGACGTCGGCGCGTTCAACGTTCAGGGACAGCCAGCGCTGATACATGGCGACCGGGTGATAGACTGGCCCGAGATGACAGCACGCTCCAACCGCCTGGCCCGGGTGCTGGTGGCGGCGGGCGCGGTGCCCGGTGATAAGGTTGGCTTCTATCTCCGCAACCAGCCGGAATATATGGAAGCAGTGGCGGCCTGTTTCAAAGCGCGCCTGACGCATGTGAATGTCAATTATCGCTATCTCGACGAAGAATTGATTTATATTTTCGATAATTCGGACTCGGTAGCAGTTTTTTATGATGCTGCGTTCAGAGAGAATGTCGCACGCGTTCGCGGCCGGTTGCCGAAAGTTGAAGTCTGGGTTGAGGTTGGCGGCGACGGCAGCGATACGCCCGACTTTGCGCTCAATTATGATGACCTTGTCAGCAGCGGCGACGGCACTGCGCTCGGGATCGAACGCTCCGGGGATGATTTGATGTTCCTTTACACTGGTGGGACGACCGGCATGCCAAAGGGGGTGATGTGGCCGCATAAAATCTGGCGGGAAGCGAATCTAGACGGCCTTCGACGGATCTATGGTGCCGCGCCGGAAACTGTCGAGGAGCATCTGGACTTCGTCAGAGACGTCGGACAATTTGGGCGCCAGCTGCCGGCCTGTCCGTTGATGCATGGCACCGGCTTGTTTACCGCGCTTGGCGCCTTCCTGAATGGCGGCGCTATTGTGACGCTCGAGAATACCGAAAAATTTGATCCGCATGCGCTATGGCAAACTGTATCCCGACATGGTGTCACCGCCCTCGCCATCGTCGGTGACGCATTCGCAAAACCAATGCTTAAAGTGCTGGACGACGCGCCCGACAGATTCGACCTCAGCTCCGTACAGACCATCACCTCCTCTGGGGTGATGTGGAGCGGCGAGGTCAAGCTCGGACTTCTAGAACATATGCCACAAGTCGCGCTGATGGACAGCTTCGGTGCATCCGAAGCGGTTGGCTTCGGTATGTCGACCACAACCGCCGAAGGCGGTCTCCAAACTGCTAAATTCACAATTGGTGAGCATTGCAAAGTGTTTAACGAAAATGGCGACGAGATCGCGCCGGGAAGCGATGAACCGGGCTTTATTGCGCGCGGCGGCGCCGTCCCCCTTGGTTATTATAAGGATCAGGCGAAAACGGATGCGACCTTTAAAACAATCAATGGCATTCGCTATGCAATTCCGGGCGATTGGTGCACGGTTGCCGAAGACGGCACCCTCACCCTGCTTGGCCGGGGCTCGAACTGCATTAATTCAGGCGGGGAGAAAATCTATCCCGAAGAAGTCGAAGAGGCTCTTAAAGAGCATATATCAGTCGATGACGCGCTCGTTGTCGGTGTCCCGGATGAGCAATGGGGACAGGCTGTCACAGCGGTGATTGAAACCCGGCATGGCGAACCCGTCGACAGCGACGCGCTTAAGCAATTTGTTCAGGCCCGGATTGCCCGATACAAAGCGCCTAAACACATTCTTAGGAAAGCCTCACTCGGGCGGGCGCCAAACGGCAAAGCCGATTATAAATCTATCCGAACCTTTGCGATGGCAAGCCTAGGACTATCGGAATGAAGCGCCTATTGATTGCAAATCGCGGCGAAATCGCAATTCGGATCGCTCATTCAGCCTCAGAAGAAGGCCTGACAACGATCGGCATCTGCGCACAAGATGATACCTCGTCGTTGCATTGTGCGATCGTCGACGAAGTTAAAACATTACCGGCACGCGGCACAAAGGCCTATCTGGACAGTCCGGCCATCATAGCCGCCGCCCTTGAGGCAAATGCCGACGCGATACACCCGGGATACGGCTTTCTCAGCGAAAATGCCGGCTTCGCCCGCGCAGTCGAGGCGGCGGGACTAAAATTTATCGGACCAACACCGGAAACACTTGAACGGTTCGGACATAAACCAAAGGCGCTCGAGCTTGCCGAGCAGATCGGCGCGCCCACCCTGTCCTTGCGGCGCGACCGGCTTGATATTGACACCGCCAGAACAGCGTTCGACGGCCTTGCACCCGGACAGTCAATGATGCTGAAAGCAATATCGGGCGGCGGCGGCCGCGGCGTTCGGATTGTCAGCCGGGCCAGCGAGCTCGAAAATGCCTTCGAACGCGCAGGGTCGGAGGCTGCCACCGCATTCGGGGATGCTGGCCTTTATGCAGAAATTTACCTCCAAAATGCCCGCCATATAGAGGTGCAGATCATTGGCGACGGTTATGGCGGCGTGAGCCATCTTTGGGATCGCGATTGCAGCCTGCAGCGGCGTCATCAAAAGATCATCGAAATTGCGCCAAGCCCGCAGCTCAATCCTGAGATCCGCCTTAAAATTTGCGATCTCGCCGTCAAAATGGCAGCCCGCGAAACCTATCGAGGCGTCGGGACGTTCGAATTTCTGGTTCAACCAGGTACGAATGAGGTCTTTTTTCTCGAAGCCAATGCCCGTTTACAAGTCGAACACACCGTTACTGAAGCCGTCCTCGGACTTGATCTCGTAAAAATACAATTCGCGATTGCCAACGGTCAGACGCTGGCGGCGCTCGGGCTTGAACAGCCACAGATTCCGGGCCCGAATGGTTATGCCGTTCAAGCGCGAATATATGCCGAAAAAATCGATGCTGATGGCGGCATTAAGCCGGGGGTCGGAACGCTGGACCGGTTTCGGCCACCCGCGCAGCCCGGCATTCGGGTTGATAGCTGCGGCTATGCCGGCCTCACAGTGTCACCTGCTTTCGACCCGTTAATTGCAAAACTCATTGCCCATGTCCCGAATGGCAGTTTCGAACAATCGTTAAACCGGCTGCAACGATCACTCAACACGTTCGATATTGCCGGGGTTTCAACAAATATCAAATTCCTCGCAGCGATTCTGAAAGACGACCGGCTGAGCCGCTACCAAATTGATACGCAATTTGTTGATCAGAATCTGGCCGTCTTTGCCGCTGCCGCGATATCGACCCAGAACACCGACCCGCTCGCGATTCTGAACTCCACGGCCGGGCGCAATACGACTGTAGATAACCAGGCGCCGATGGTGCAGCCCGGCTCAGACGTACCAGACGGCCATGCCAGCATCCCGACCCGCATCACAGGAACGTTGGTTAGCCTTGAAGGCGATGTTGGTGACACAGTCTGGCCGGGCAAAATTATCGCGGTTATCGAGTCGATGAAAATGGAACACGAAGTGCGCGCCGGGATCGGGGGTGTTCTGACGTCGCTTCCGCTTGAGCCGGGCCAAACCGTACTGGAAGGCCAGTCACTTGCAATCGTTCGCCTGCAACAGGTGGATATTGATGAAGCGGATAAGGCTGACGACATCGACCTTGATTACATTCGGCCGGATTTGCGCGAGGCCCTCGACAGAATATCGGCAAGTCACGACGAAAACCGGCCTGAGGCGGTCGCCAGACGGCACGGCCGGGGCCATCGCACCGCGCGGGAAAATATTGCCGACCTATGCGACGAAGGAAGCTTTGTGGAATACGGATCAGTTGTCCTTGCGGCCCAAAGAAGCCGCCGCAGCATGGACGATTTGATCCGTAACACGACCGGCGATGGAATGGTCTGCGGTCTGGGACACGTCAACGGAAACATGTTTCCAGACGACCGGTCACGCATTATGGCCATGAGTTATGATTATATGGTTCTCGCCGGCACGCAGGGCGCGCTTAATCATTACAAAAAGGACCGCATGTTCGAAATTGCCGAACAGCAAAAGCTGCCAACAATCCTGTTCGCCGAGGGCGGCGGCGGTCGACCGGGTGATACCGACGTCACCGGCGTGGCCGGGCTTGACTGCCTCGCATTTAACTATTTCGCACGACTATCGGGCCTGGTGCCAACGATTGGCGTCGTCAATGGTCGTTGCTTTGCCGGCAATGCGGTGTTGCTCGGCTGCTGCGACGTGATCATCGCAACCGAAGATTCAAATATTGGCGTCGGCGGACCGGCAATGATTGAAGGCGGTGGTCTGGGCGTGTTCAGCCCTGACGAGGTCGGGCCAATTGATGTGCAAGTGCCGAATGGTGTTGTCGACATTGCTGTCCGCAATGAAGAAGAAGCGGTCGCCGCTTCGAAAACCTATTTGTCCTATTTTCAGGGTCCAGTCTCCGACTGGACCGCGCCGGATCCGCGCGCTTTGAGATTTATGGTCCCCGAAAATCGACTTCGTCTATATGATATGCGGCAGGTCATTGAAGGCATTGCAGATCACGGGTCATGCCTGGAATTACGCGCCGGCTGGGCGCCGGGAATCATCACCATGCTGGCCCGCATTGAAGGCCGGCCGATCGGGATCATTGCCAATAATCCGGAACACCTTAGCGGCGCAATCGATACGCCGGGGGCGGATAAGGCGGCCCGGTTTATGCAATTATGCGACGCTTATGATTTACCGATTTTGAGCCTAATAGACTGTCCCGGTATTATGGTTGGGCCGGAAATCGAAAAAACGGCGCTGATCCGTCATGCATCCAGGCTCATGGTTATCGGCGCCAATATAACAACCCCGCTGCTCAGCGTCGTGATCCGCAAGGGATATGGGCTTGGTGCACAGGCCATGGCGGGCGGCAGCTTCAGATCACCAGTGCTCATGATCACCTGGCCGACCGGTGAATTCGGCGGCATGGGACTCGAAGGTGCGGTGAAACTCGGCTTCAGAAAAGAGCTTGAGGCGATCGAGGACCTCGCAGAACGCCAGAAGCTCTATGAACAGAAAGTCGCCAGAAGTTATGAACGCGGGAAAGCAATTAATATGGCCTCCCATTTCGAACTCGACGATGTGATTGACCCGGCCGAAACCCGGAACCGTATCTTGCAGACCCTAAGAGCCCTTCCCCTTGCACCAGTCCGGCAGGGCAAGAAGCGGCCAAATATCGATACCTGGTAAGCGCGCCTGCAATGCCATCACCCATTTAACCGGTCGCGCAGGCAAAATGACCAAGCGGACCGACACTGATTTCCGGAACGCGCCTCAGGATTCGCGGATATCAGCCGTCATGTCGCGGATTTTTGTCACAAGGTCTTCGGCAGAGCCATTTGAACGATCCAGAATGGACAGAAACTGAGCCTGCTGTTCAATCGCAAGCCAGATCACATTTCCATCCGTATTCAGGGCGACATCAACAACCTGATACTTGTTGCCACGCTTCAGGACCCGCCAGCGTACATACATTTCCCGGCCATCACTGCTAAGGATGGTCGTATCGACGATCGAATCCCGGGCATTTCGGTCGGTTGATCCGCTGACCATGACGCTCTGGCCTTTATATTCGTCAAAATAATTTTCATAAACGGTCAACGCATAATCACGGAACGCATCCTGATAGGCGGTCATTTCCTGTTCGCTAAATCGCCGCGAATATTTGCCAACCACGAACCGCGCGACGGCGTCGATATTGGCGAATTGATCCATATATTCTTGAAATGCAAGACGACGCTCAGCTGGCGACAAAGCAGGATTATTCAAAGATCTCAAAACGTCATTGGCATTTTCCTGCACATAGGCTTCGGTCACCGCATCAGCAGATGCTGCCGGTTGAATGAACAGAGCCAGTGCAAGCGCCATAATTGTAATCGGAAATTTCATCATACCAATCTTAACTACCAGTCTGAATCGTCAAAAAAATCACCATCATCGAAGTCCGGCAGATCAGCAAAAGGATCCTCAGCCTCCTGGCCGTCGCGGATCGCGACCTCACGTGATTGCTCATAATTGCGCCGCAAAGCGATATAGGGTTCGGGCTGCTCGCGCAGGATTTCAAGGCTTTCATCCAGACGTTCGCGGGTCGATACGGCACCCATCGCCCCGCGTGAAACACGGAATTCCATATCACCGTCAAATTCACTCTGGTTCAGCGGGTCAAGCGCCGCATCGACACCCGACCCAACCAGATCCCTGACATTACTCGGCCCGACAAATGGCAGCATAAGGAACGGACCTGACTCAACCCCCCAATGGCCTAGAGTCTGTCCGAAATCTTCATCATGTTCCTCAATGCCAAACGCGGTAGCCGGATCGAATATTCCGGCGACACCAATCGTCGAGTTGACGATAAACCGGCCAAATGTATCAACCGCCGCATTGGGCTTGCCCTGGAGTGCAGAATTAAGAAAAACAACTGGCTGTCCCAGATTGTTCAGGAAATTCGAGACGCCACTGCGAATCGGTTTGTTTGTAATCGCGCGGTAGCCTTTCGAGACAGGTGCCAGGATCGCTGCATCCACACCTTCATTGAACGAGTAAACCCCCCGATTCCAGCTTTCATAGGGATCTTCGGCCCGTTCTGCGCGATAAGATCCGGAGCTCGCACACCCTGCAAGGAAGAAACAGAAACAGCTCAGTACACAACGAGT